>JBEKKP010000016.1:0-75822 GCA_050010655.1 Candidatus Dormibacteria bacterium | reverse complement strand
AGATCGGCGTAGACGTCGAAGGTCAGTGCCCCGAGCTTTTCCGGACGCGCGAAGGTGATCGTCGCCACGCCGTCGACCACCTCGAAGTCGAAATGCTGCCAGTGCTCGGTGAACCCGGCTGACGCGCGAAATCGGGTCAACGCTGCCTGCCTCCCGTATCGCCTGCCGGGACGAGCCCTCGCAGCGCGGTTCGATCGATCTTGCCCGAGCCGGTCCGAGGAAGCGCCTCGACGAGCACCACTTCACGGGGAACCTTGTGAGGCGCGAGACGCCCGCGCACGAACTCCCGCAACGTGTCAGGTGTCGCCGTCGCATCCGGCTTGAGGACGACGTAGGCGCAGCCGTGGACGAGCCCGTCGCGGTCCGCGGCCACCACGGCGCACTCCACCACATCGGGATGCTCGACGAGGCAGCGTTCGATCTCCGCCGGCGCAACCCAGATGCCCCCGACCTTGAGGAGGTCGTCGGCACGTCCGCGGTACTGAAAGTACCCGTCGGGGCTGCGCTCGACGAGGTCGCCGCTCATCACAAGGTCGTGACCGAAGGTGGCTGCAGACGCGGCCTCGTCCTCCCAGTACATGAGCGACGCGCTGCGGCCGTGAATCCACAGCCTTCCAATCTGCCCGTCGGGGAGCGCTTCACCGCGGTCGTCGACGACTTCGGCCGCGTACCCCGGCACCACCTCGCCGATGCTCCCCGGCCGGACGCGCCCGGGGCTGTTGGAGATGTAGATGTGGTACGCCTCGGACGAGCCGATCCCGTCGAGCACCTCGATACCGAACGCGTCATTCCAGCGATGGTGCAACGGCTCGGGCAGCGCCTCGCCGGCGGAGGTGCAGAGGCGCAGGCAGCTCAGATCCTGGTCCGAGGCGCTGGGATGGTCCAGCATCGCCTGCATCATCGTCGGGACGTTGACGAGGATGGTCGGCCGGTACTGCGCGATCAGCTCGAACAGCAGCTCGGGGGTCGGGCGCTCGGCGAAGATCACACCCATCGCGCCCACACCGAACGGGAAAAGCGCCGCCAGGTCGCGCGCGTAGCCGAAGAAGAGCTTCGGCACGGGAAGCACGACGTCGTCCGCGCGGAAATCAAGGACACCGCGCGCGTAGCCGTCGAAGCTGACGAGCGGGCTGCGAGCCGTATGGACGCACGCCTTCGGCTTGCCAGTGCTGCCTGTCGTGAACTTCCAGATCGCGATCTCGCCGTCCGCAACCCGCGCCGCGCCGAGATTCGTGGACTGGCGCGAGACGAGCGATGCAAACGACACCTCACCGTCGCGAAGCGTGATGCCGTCGGCGTTCACGACGAGCAGTGTCGCGCGACGCCGGCTCGCTGCCGACGCCTCGCGCATCCGGTCGAGCGTGGCCGCATCGACGATCACGACAACCGCGTCGGTGTAGTCGAGGTAGTACGTGTAGTCCTTGGCCTGTAGGAACGTGTAGACCTCGGCGGTGACGGCGCCGATCTTCTGCACGGCGTACCACGACGCCACGAACGCGACGGAATCGGCGAGCGCGAGGAGGACACGCTGCCGCGAGCGGACGCCGAGCTCGAGGAGCGCGTTGCCGATTTGATTGGTGAGGGCGGACAGCTCCGCGTAGGTGGCGGTGCCTGCGGGTCCTGTGAGCGCAGTTCGTCCTCCCCGGCCTTCGGTGAGGTTGCTGTCGAGGAAGCGGCTGGCCAGGTTCAGGTCGGCGTCCGCGTCCGAGGGGGTCACGAACCCGCGACCTGCGCTCGAATCAGGTCGACCAGCAGTCCTGTGAGCGTCGCCAGTGTCGCCGCTCCCTCCGCGGCAGTGGCCTCTGCCGGGGCCCCGCAGTACGCGCGGTCCATGCCCATGGCCAGGAAATCGGTCTGCCCGGCCGCCATTGCCGCCGGCATGTTGAGCTCGTACGCGGGAAGGCGGCGCATGGTCTCGGCCTCGACCAATTCGGGCTGGGTGGCAAGGACAAGCGAGGTCTCGTATCGCCCGGCGTGGGCCGCGCCACTCCGGAACTCCGCCGTCAGTTGCTCCGCCATGGCTCGGCGGGTGAGATCGAGGAACCCCACGTTCGCGTCATCGGCAGCACGACGAAGGGTCGCGACATGGGCGGGCTCGAAGTGGCTGTTCACGATGACCAGATGGCGGAATCCCTGGGCCTGCAGCGATGCGCAGACCTCGATGACCATCGCATGCAAGGTGGCTTCGCTGATCGTGATCGCGCCGGTGAAGGCCGCCGAGTAACGGGTCACGCCGAACGCGATCTCCGGGAGCACGAACGCTCGCACCACGCGATCCTCAGCGAGGCTCGTCGCCGCACGCTCGCAGATCGCCGTGGAGATGATCGAATCGGTGCCGAGCGGCGCGTGGGGGCCGTGCGGTTCCACGGCGCCGATCGGCAGCAGGAGCACCGGCGCAGGACCGGCGTCCAGCAGTGCCCGCGCGCGCGGCGACGTCAGATCGGCGAAATGGATCGACGCAGGCACGCTGACGACGCCACATTCACCACGTTCCACACTTTACAGTTGCGCCCAGACTCACATGCGAATTGCGGTTGTCGGGGGCGGACCGGGCGGACTCTACTTCGCGGCGCTCACCCGGCAACTCGATCCGAGCCACGAGATCACGGTGTGGGAACGCAACGCCGAAGACGACACATTCGGGTTCGGCGTGGTGTTCTCCGACGAGACGCTCGGTGGCATCGAGCACGCCGACCCGGCGATACACGAGGCGATGTCGCGCGACTTCGCGCGCTGGGACGACATCGATATTCACTACCGGGGACACGTCATCACGTCCGGAGGCCACGGTTTTGCGGCGATGAGCCGCCGGCGACTCCTGCAGATCCTGCAGGAACGCTGCCGCGAACTTGGGGTGACGCTGCATTTCAAGACGGAGGCACCGGCCGCACGCGAGCTCGCGATGACGCACGACCTCGTCGTCTGCGCTGACGGTGTGAACTCGGCGGCGCGGGCCGACCATGCGGCAACGTTTCGCCCGACACTCGACGTGCGTCGATGCAAGTTCATGTGGCTCGGCACCGACCTCGTGTTCGATGCCTTCAAGTTCTACATCGTCGAGACGCCTCACGGCGTCATGCAGATCCACGGATACCCATACGATGCAACCGGGAGCACCTTCATCGTCGAGATGAACGACGAGGTCTGGACACGCGCCGGATTCGCGGCATTCGCGAGCCGCACGTTTGCGCCGGGCGAGAGTGACCTCGAGAGCATCGCGGAGATTCGCAGGCTGTTCGAGCATATTCTCGGTGCCCACGCGGTGCACGCCAACAATTCGAAGTGGATCAGTTTCACCACGGTGCGCAACGAGTCCTGGCATGACGGCAACGTCGTCATCCTCGGCGATGCCGCGCACACCGCGCACTTCTCGATCGGCTCCGGCACCAAGCTCGCCATGGAGGATGCGCTCGCCCTCGCCGCGTGCGTGCACGAGCAGCACACCATCGCACAGGCGTTGGACGCGTATGAGGCGGAACGCAAACCCGTTGTGGTCTCGACACAACGCGCGGCGCAGGCAAGCCTCGAATGGTTCGAGAATCTCGGTCAGTACGTGCACCAGGATCCGTTGCAGTTCGCGTTCAACATCCTGACACGCAGCCGCAGAGTCACATACGACAACCTGCGTTTGCGTGACCCGGAATTCGTGCACCGGGTCGACGCGTGGTTCGCCAGTCAACTCGAGGTACAGCACCAGCGGTCGCCGGACATCGCGACGCCGCCGATGTTCCAGCCCTTCCGGCTGCGCGACCTCGAGCTGAAGAATCGCGTGATCGTTTCTGCAATGGACATGTATTCCGCGGACGACGGCATGCCCAACGACTTCCATCTCGTCCAGACCGGCGGGAAAGCGCTCGGGGGAGCGGGGTTGGTGATGACGGAGATGGTCTGCGTCTCCGCCGCCGGCCGAATCACTCCCGGCTGCACGGGGATGTATGCGCCGGAGCACGAGAATGGGTGGCGGCGCATCGTGGATTTCGTACACGAGCGATCGACGGCGCGCATTGGTTTGCAGCTCGGCCACTCGGGACGGAAGGGGTCGACACGCCTGATGTGGGAAGGGATGGACGAGCCGCTCCCGGACGGGAACTGGGAGATCGTCGCCCCATCGCCGATTGCGTACACCGCCGCGAACCAAATCCCGCGCGAGCTGACGCGCGACGAGATGGACGAGATCCGCGAGCAGTTCGTGCGTGCCGCAGAGGCGGGCGTCCGAGTCGGGTTCGATCTGCTCGAGTTGCACTGCGCGCACGGATACCTGCTCTCGAGCTTCATCTCACCGATCTCGAACCAGCGAACGGACGAGTACGGTGGAGCCCTGGCGCACCGTCTGCGCTTTCCACTCGAGGTGTTCGACGGCATTCGCGCGGTGTGGCCGGCGCACAAGCCGATCACCGTGCGAATCTCCGCGACCGACTGGTACCCGGGCGGCAACGATGTCGAGGACGCGGTCGAAATCGCGCGCGCGTTCTCGGCGCACGGCGCCGACGCAATCGATGTGTCGACCGGTCAGGTGACGAAGGACGAGCAGCCCGCATTCGGGCGCTCGTATCAGACGCCGTACTCGGACCGGATCCGCAACGAGGTTGGGATTGCGACGATCGCCGTCGGCGCCATCTCGTCGTATGACGACGTGAATTCGCTCGTCCTCGCGGGTCGGGCAGACCTGTGCGCGCTGGCGCGAGCGCATTTGTACGACCCGCAGTGGACGCTCCATGCGGCGGCTGACCAGGGGTATGTGGGACCCGGCGCGGTGTGGCCGGATCCGCTCAAGGCCGGGAGCCGCAGGCCGCAGTCGGGACGCACGGATGGTCCAAAGCCGAGGTTGCAACTGATCCGCGAGGGTGAGGTGCGTACTCGGCATAGCCGCTGGCGGCCGCGCTGAGCGCGCTTACCGAATCAGGTCGCGCAACTTGGTCGTGGTGTTCCAGTTCCGCTGGGTCGCCCGTACGCCGAGCACCTTGTCCCAGTCCGGGAGCGTCGCGCCCATGACGCCATTGGGAAGGCGAACGTACACGACACGTTTGCCGAACGCGAACTCATCGGGGAGAAACGCGGCGTGGTCAATGACGGCCGACTTTGCAGCGGCCGGCTCGGCGCTCAGGAACGCCACATGCAGCTCGGTAGCGTCCACGCCGGACGCGACAAAGGGATTCGCGTCGACCGCGGCCGCGAATTCGTCGGCGGTGCGAAGGAGCACGGCGACGTCCATGCCGAAGGTCGCGCGGATCCTCTTGGAGATCTCCTGCTCCAGTGGCTCCACTTTTCGCTGCGCCGAGGAGAAGACGAGATTGCCGCTCTGTCCAAGGGTGCGCACCTCGCTGTTGCCGAGCGCCACCAGCATCGTCCGCAGATCCGCCATTGCGATTCGCTTGTTCCGCCCGACGTTGATGCCTCGGAGCAGGGCGACCCAGGTGACCGTCATGCCGCCATCGCGGCCGCGACGCATTCGAGAAATCGCGGGCGCTCGCGCATGATGAAGAAGATGTGACCTCCGTTGAAGGTCACCATGTTCGAACCGGCGATGCCGCGATGCATGGCCTCCGCTTCGCGCAGTGGAACGACCCTGTCCCTCCGTCCGTGGAGGATGGTGGTGGGGACGTGGATCTCGCCGAGGCGATCCACGCAGTCATAGGCGCGCGACGCCTGGCGTTGGCGGGCGAAGGCGCCAGGCTGCTGCGGGTATTTCCCGCGGAACAACACGCCCGAGAGCATGCCCATCACGTCGACGCGGGATGTGGAGCCCTCGGCCCGCGCCGACGCCCTGGTGCTGACGAGGATGAGCCGCGAAACCCTGTCAGGATGATCGAGCGCCAGATTCAGCGCGATGCGCCCGCCCATGGAGATCCCGAGCACCGTAGCCTGGGACATCCCGACGATTTCCATGAGTCCGTCGGTGTCGTTCGCCATCATCGGGATCGTGTAAGGAGCCTCGGGGGCGTCGGTCCGTCCGGCACCGCGGTTGTCGAAGGCAAGCACGCGCGTCCGCTGCGCGGACCAATTGGTAAGCCACGTCGACTGCGAGATGTCACTGGCGAGGCCGCCAATCAGCACGAGCGGATCGCCGGATCCGTGCACCTCGTAGTACATCTCGATGTCACCGACGCGTGCTGTCGTCATCCATCAAGTATCTCGCGGCGGCATCGGCGGCTCGTCCTTGTCGCCATCGAGGGAGTATCTCAGCGCGAGCCGGTGGCGCTGTGACTGAGGTCCTCCTCGATGCCGCGCGCTGCGGCAAGCAGATGCGGGAGAAACTCGCCGCGCACCAGGTCAGCGCTGCCGCGGCTCACCGGGGAAGACACGTTGACCGCGGCGATCACTCGCCCGGAAAGGTCATTGATCGGTGCGGCGATTGCGCGCAGCCCCTCCTCCAGCTCCTCGTCGACGAAGGCCCAGCCCTGGTCGCGTACAAGCAGCAGCTCCGCGCGCAGCGCGGGGATGTCGGTGACGGTGCGCGCGGTGAGGCGGCGCAACTCGACTGTTGCGAAATATCCGTCAAGCCACTCGTCGCTCTGGCCGGCGAGCAGGACGCGGCCCATGGATGTCGCGTACGCGGGGAACCGCGTCCCGACACTGATCGTGATGGTCATGATGCGCCGGGTCGGAACCCGCGCGACGTAGACGACGTCGTCGGCGTCAAGTACGGAGACTGACGAGGACTCGCGAAGCACACTCACCAGCCGCTCGAGGTGTGGTTGCGCGACCTCGTGCAAGCTGAGGCTCGACAGATATGCGTAGCCGAGCTCGAGCACGCGCGGTCGCAGCGCGAAGAGGCGTCCGTTGCTGCGCACGTAGCCCAGCTCCATGAGTGTGCGAAGGAATCGCCGCGCTGAGGCACGCGTCAGGCCCGCCGCTCTCGCGACGTCGCTCAGGGTCAGCTCGGGATGCTCGGCGTCGAACGCGCGGATCACTGCCAGACCGCGCTCCAGTGACTGCACGAAGTCCGTGCCAATCCCTCGGTCGGTGCGGGCGGTCGTTGGGCGCTCGGAGTCGGTCATGTGGCTTCCACCTCGGGCTCGGTCTCGGCAAGCACCTCGCGGGCGATCGCGAATGCGCGGTTCGCTCGAGGGACGCCGGCATACACGGCAACCTGGAGCAGGACCTCCTTGAGCTCATTGACCGTCACGCCGTTGCGCCGTGCGGCGCGTACATGCATCGCCAGCTCGTGCTCAGAGCCCTGGGCGGCGAGCATCGCGACAGTGATGCAGCTCCGCGTGCGTCGATCCAGTCCGGGACGTGACCAGACTGCGCCCCAGGCATACCGCGTGATGTGCTCCTGCAGGTCGGCGGTGAACGAGTCAGCGTCTGCCATCGCGCGATCCACATGGGCATCGCCAAGGACCTCGCGGCGCGTGGTCATCCCCGTGTCTCGAATGTCATCGCTCACGCCACTCCTCCGTCGCTGTCAAGAAGATGCTCGAGCACCAGCCGATTCACGATCTCCGGTTGCTCGACATTGACGAGATGCCCTGCATCCGATACCACCGCAACGCTCGCGTCGTGAAAGGATGCGCAGAACATGACCGCACTCGACGCCGGAACGAACGGGTCATCGGCACCGGCGATGATCAGTGTCGGCGCGGCGATACGGTGTATGGCGGTGCGCAGGTCACCCGTCGCAATGGCTTCGCAGCAGCTCGCATATCCTTCGGCCGTCATGCTCGCAAGAGCACCGGTGAACTCCTCGAGCACGTCTGGATGCTCCTCGCCGAAGCGGGACGTGAACCAGCGGGCAACGACGCCGGCAGCAATCGGGGGGATGCCATCAGCGCGAACAGCGGCAGCCCGCTCGACGTACCGCTCGGACGGCTGCAATCGCGAGAGCGCACACATCACCACAAGGCTGCGAATGCGCTCGCGGTGGTTCGCCGCGAGCCACATCCCAACCATGCCTCCGAGCGACACCCCGCAGAACGACACGGACTCCATGCCGAGTGTGTCGAGCAACGCGATCACATCGGTGCCCAGATCCTCGATGGTGTATGGACCTCGAGGCGCCGGAGAGGCGCCGAGACCGCGGTGGTCGTACAAGAGCAGTGAGAATTCAGCACCGAGCGCTTGCTGTGATTCCCACATCGCTCGGGTGGTGCCGAGTGCGCTGCTCATCACCAGCATCGGCTTCGTGACATCGCCAACCAGCGAGTAGGAGAGCGCGACGCTCATGCGCGCGTCTCCGCATCGCGGTGCGCGGCGTGCGCTCGTCCGATCAACTCATCGATCGATCCGAGGTAGTTCGCCGGATCGAGTGCAGCGTTGATCTGTTCCTCAGAGAGGTGGCGGCGTATTTCGGGATCACGGCGCGCCATGTCCGCGAATGCGACCTTGCGCGTCAGCGACTCCTCGCTGCACCGCCGCACGATTTCGCGCGCTTCCGCGCGTGCGACGTGATGCGCAAGCTGCAGCGCAAGGTTCTCGGCCATCACGAGTCCGCCGTCGGCATCGAGGTTCTCCGCCATCCGTTGCGTGTCCACCTGCAGGGAACCGAGCAGGATGCCGGCGTGATGGCTCGCCGCCCCTGCGATGCGCAGCAGCTCGCGAACGGTCTCCCATTCGGCGTGCCAGGCACCGGCGGCGCGCTCGTGCTCCTGGATCATCGCGGCAAGAATCGTGCCGACCTGACCCGGTGCGCGCTCCGCCGCCGCGACAACGAGCACCGCGCGGACTGGATTCCGTTTCTGTGGCAGCGTCGATGATGTGCCGTGCTCGGCCTCGGTGGCTTCGGCAACCTCCGCCTGAGCCAGGAGGACCACATCGCGAGCGATCTTGCCGAGGACCCCGACAGCAATGCCGAGTGCCGCGGCGAGCTCCGCAACCCGAGTGCGGTCGGTGTGCCAGGGCAGCACCGGCTCTGCGAGGCCAAGACGCGCTGCCACGCGGTGCGCGACGTCGACTCCTGCGCCCTCGAGAGACGCAAGCGTTCCAGCGGCGCCACCAAGCTGCACGGCGAGGCGATCGTTGCGGACGTGTTCGAGCCGCGCGGCTGCTTCGTCAATGCTGACGAGCCAGGCCGCCGCCTTGAAGCCGAATGTCGTTGGTGTCGCTGGTTGCAGCAGCGTTCGCGCAGTCATAAGTGTGTGTTCGTGCTTCGCGACGAGCGTCGCGCACGCCGACGAAGCAACGGCAATATCGGCGAGGATCGCATCGAGCGCCCGGCGCGCCATGAGTGAGAACGCGGTGTCGATGACGTCCTGACTCGTTGCGCCGAGATGCACGTACTCCTTTGCTTCCATCGACATGCGGTCGATCAACGCGCTGACCAGCGGTGCGGCGGGGTTGCCGGCAGCCACGGACTGCCGGCCAATCTCTGAAGCGTCGAAGAACTCCGCCAGGCATGACGCGGCAATCTCGGCCGCGGCTTTCACGGGGATCAAGCCGGCATCCGCCTCCGACTCGGCAAGTGCAGCCTCGAAATCGAGCATCGCCTGCAGCCACGCCTCGTCGCTGACCGCCGCGTCCACCTCGGCGCTGCTGAAGAGCGGATCGACCAACCCGTCAGCGATCGAAGAAGACGGTTTCACGCGCGCCTTGAAGGTGAATGTCGAAGCGGAGTCCGCCGTCCTCTCTCACGGCCACGAGCGTCGCGCGCTCCGCCGGCGAAAGCGATTGGAGCACCGGGTCGGCGTCATTCGCATCGTGCTCATCGGGAAAGTACAGGCGGGTGACGAGGCGGGTGAGCAGACCACGCGCAAACACCGACACGTCGAGGTGCGGCGCACCCGGGGCTGAGTCCCCCGCAGGCTTGCTCGTGACGATGGCGAAGTGGCCTTCCTCGTCGGTTGCGCAACGGCCTGCGCCTTCCGCCTGCCAGGTTTCGATCATCGCGTCGGGAACCGGCTCGCCGTTGCCGTCGAACACCTGCCCGGAGATGCGGACCGCTCCGGGCATTCCTTCACCGACCACATGCGACCCGATGGTGGTCGAGAGGCCGATGCGAAAGAACGGTCCGACTGTCTGCGACGGAGTGAGTGGCAGTCTCATTCGGACGCATCATCGTCGAGCGGCGTCGCATCGCGCCCCGCCACAACGATGTCCCACACATAGCCGAGCGACCACTCGGGTTCGGTCAACTCGAGCGACCAGCGCGCGATCAGCCGCTCTCGCGCCCACTCCGGCACGGAATTGAGGACCGGGTCCTGCACGAAGAGCGGGTCGCCCGGGAAATACATCTGCGTGATGAGTCGCTGCGCGAAGAGCGGCGAGAACACAGAGAAATGCACGTGCGCCGGCCGCCATGCATTTGGATGGTTGCGCCACGGGTAGGCGCCCGGCTTGATCGTGATGAAGCGGAAGGTGCCATCCGAATCGGTGAGGCAACGACCCGCACCGCTGAAGTTGGGATCGAGCGGCGCCGGGTGCTGATCCGAGAGGTGCGCATAGCGCCCCGCCGCGTTCGCCTGCCAGACCTCGACGAGCGTGCCGGACAGCGGAGTGCCGTCCTCATCGAGAACGCGTCCGTTGATCGTGATCCGCTCGCCAAGTGGTTCGGCGTCGTGCTGCCTGGTGAGGTCGTGGTCGAGTGCGCCGATCGTCTCCCCGGCGAGGAGCGGTGACCCAAGTTCGGCGAGCCGTCCGGGCAGCACGTGGAGTGGCTGCTTGGGCGCGCGAAGCCGGCTCGATCCGTACTCGGGGAAGTCGTTGGGTGGATGCGGGGACCGGGCTTGCTCGGGCATCACACAGCCTCGATGACGACCGCGAGACCCTGGCCGACGCCGATGCAGATCGCCGCCATCCCATACCCGCCGCCTCGGCGCCGGAGCTCGTGCGCGAGCGACCCGATGATGCGAGCGCCAGAGCACCCGATGGGATGCCCGATCGCGATGGCGCCGCCATTCGGATTCACCTTCGATGGGTCGAGGTCCGTCCATTCCCGCAGACAGGCGAGTGACTGCGCCGCGAAGGCCTCGTTGAGCTCGACGACCGCGAGATCCTGCCACCCGATTCCGGCGCGCTGGAGCGCCTGCTTCGCCGCTTCCACCGGCCCGATCCCGTACAGCGGCGGCTCGACGGCGCTCACGCCCCGCGAGACGATGCGCGCAAGTGGCTCGCGGCCGGCGCGTCTCGCGCCTTCGCCATCCGCGAGCAGGACCGCAGCAGCCCCGTCATTGAGTGGCGACGCGTTGCCGGCGGTGACGGTCCCATCGGGCCGAAAAGCCGGTTTCAGTGCGCCGAGCGCCTCGAGCGATGTGTCGGCTCGGATGCTCTCGTCGCGATGCAGGTCCGCGCCAGGGACCGCGACGAGCTCGCCGTCGTACACACCGGCATCCCACGCAGCCGCGGCCTGACGATGACTCCGCAACGCAAACGCGTCCTGCTCCTCGCGGCTGATGGAGTATTTCGCGGCTAGCAATTCGGCACCTTCGCCGAGCGAGATCGTCCACTCCTTCGGCATCCGCGGGTTGACCATCCGCCAGCCGAGCGTCGTCGAAAAGAGCGTCTCGTTGGTACGGGCATACCCGCGCTCGGGCTTGAGCATCACCCACGGCGCGCGGGACATCGACTCGACACCGCCGGCGATGCACACCGAGTGGTCGCCCACGGCAATGGCGCGACTGGCGGCGATCACTGCCTCGAGCCCCGAGCCGCAGAGCCGGTTGACCGTGGTCCCGGGGACGCTCGGTGGCACCCCCGCGAGCAGCAGCGCCATGCGCGCGAGATTCCGGTTGTCTTCGCCGGCGCCGTTGCCGTCGCCAAAAATGACGTCACCCACTGTGGCCGGATCGAGCCCCGGCGTCCGCCGGACCAACTCGGCGATGACCGTCGCAGCGAGGTCGTCCGGCCGGACTCCCGCAAGCGCGCCACCGTGCCGTCCGATCGGCGTGCGCACCGCGTCCAGGACGAAAACGTCCTCGGTCACGCGCCCTTGGTCGCCTCGAGATGGCGCAACACCCGCAGCTCCTCATCCGTCGGCGGGTCGGTGGTGGCGAGATCGGGAGACACAGCAAGCGGCCACCCGGTCGCCGCGCGAGCATCGTCGGCAGTCGACCCGTGGTGGACACTCACCAGCGTCAGCTCGCACGTCTCGGGATCCGGCGACAGGACGCCGAAGTCGGTGATGACCACTCGCGGCCCGGCACCGATCAGACCGAGCCGTTGGCGGTCGCCGGGGCCGCGCCCGAAGCCGACCGACGTGACGAAGTCGACCCGAGCGACGAACGTTCGTGGCGTCTGCCGGAGCACAACGACCACCTCGCGGCACGACGCGGCGATCTCCGGAGCGCCGCCCGCGCCGGGGAGGCGAACCTTGGGATGGCGATAGTCGGATCCGATCACTGTGGTGTTGATATTGGCGTAGCGGTCGATCTGGGCAGCACTGAGAAAGCCGACATCGATCCGGCCCGGCTGCAACCAGTAGTTGAACACCTCGGGGACACTCACCACGGCGTCCGCGGTCTCGGCGAGCATGCCGTCGCCGATCGACAGCGGGAGGCGATCGGGTTTCGCGCCCAACGTGCCCGACTCGTAGATGAGCACGACGTCAGGCGCGCTCGTTGCGCGCGCGAGGTTGGCCGCGGTGCTCGGCAGCCCGATGCCGACGAAGCACACGGTCCCGTCGTGGAGTTGACGCGCGGCCGCGACGGTCATCATCTCGTCGGCGGTGTACGCGCCGGTCACGCGGCAGGCGCCTCGCGCATGACGTTCTCGTCCATCCACGCAAGGAATCGCTCGCGGTCCTTGCTGATCGCGTCCCACTCGGTGTAGAACCCGTTGTCCCGCAAGGAGTATCCCTGCGCGTACGAGGGGTGTGAGCCGCCCGGCGCGACGGCAACATAGGTCGTGGCGAACGAGGGAAGCACGACCTCCTGCGGTTGCGGATCGAGGCTGTCAACGATCTCCTCGACCGTGATCAGCGACCGTTTCGCGGCGAGCACCGCTTCTTTCTGCACGCCGAGGATGCCCCACATCTGCACGTTGCCTTTCCGGTCGGCACGCTGCGCGTGGATGATCGTGACGTCGGGCGACAGCGCCGGGACTGCGGTGAGCACCTCGCCCGTGAAGGGGCACGTGATCGAGCGAATGGTGTCCGTCTGGGCGGGGAGATCGGTACCGACATAGCCCCGTAGCACCGCGAACGGCAGACCACTCGCGCCGGCGAGGTAGCGATTCGCCATGCCTGCGTGGCTGTGCTCCTCGAGCTCGAGCGGGACCGGCCAGGAGTTCTCCACGGCATCACGGAAGCGATGGAGCGATCCGACACCCGGGTTGCCGCCCCACGAGAAGATGAGCTTCGACGCGCACCCCATGCCGATCAACTGGTCGTAGATGAGGTCCGGCGTCATGCGCACCAGCGTGAGATTGCGGCGCCCCTGGCGGATGATCTCGTGCCCGGCCGCGAATGGGATCAGGTGCGTGAAGCCTTCCATCACCAGGGTGTCGCCGTCGTGAACGAGTGCGGCGACGCCGTCGGTGAGCGAGACTATCTCAGCCACGGTGGTCGATCAACATGTTCGCGTAGCGCACACTCGTACTCGCAACCATAGCGGTTTGATTCCCTGGTCCGGCGCGTTTCCGGGGGTTGCCTGCCCTCACAAGGATATGATACGTTCATTCAGAGAACGTGAGTTCGCTATGCGAACACATTGCGATCAGATTGTTTGCCATCGGTAAGTGCGGGGTGCTAGCCATGTCCCAAGAGGACGCCCTCGTCAAAGCAGGCGACTACAGGTTCGCCGCCAGCCTGCTCACCGGCCGCCAGCTGTCGCGCCGCGACGTCCTCAAGGCGATTGGCGCCGGCTCACTCACGCTTGCCGGAGGCGGCCTCCTCGAGGCGTGCGGTTCGGCACTCGGCACCACCGGTGGGAGTTCCACCGCCGGGACGATAAAGATCGGCTTCGTCAGCCCCCTGACCGGCCCAGACGCGGGATTCGGCGAGCCGGATCCGTACGTCATCTCGCTCGCCAAGAAGGCGTTCGCCGGCGGCCTCACCGTGGGCGGCAAGAAGTACAACGTCCAGATCATCGACGAGGACAGCCAGTCCGGCACGCGCGCCGCGCAGGCGGCGAGCGACCTGATCAACGCGCAGAACGTCGACCTCATCCTCACCACGTCGGCGCCCGAGACGGTCAACCCGGTGTCGGACGCGGCAGAAGCAGCCGGCGTCCCGTGCATCTCGACCGTTGTGCCGTGGGAAGCGTGGTATTTCGGACGGCAGACCAATCCCGCCGCGCCGGTGCCCTTCAAATGGACGTTCCACTTCTCCTTCGGCGTCGCGCAGTTCGCGAGTGCGTATGAACACCTCTGGCCACAGGTCAGCACCAACAAGGTCGTCGGTGTCATGTGGCCGAACGACGCCGACGGCAACGCGATTCGGATGGCGCTCGGGCCTCTGCTCAAGCAGGCGGGATACACCATCGTCGATCCAGGCGCATACGCCGACGGCACCACCTCGTACACCACGCAGATCGCCGAATTCAAGAGCAAGAACTGCGAGATCTTCAACACCTTCCCGATCCCGCCGGACTTCGTGACCTTCTGGGAGCAGGCCGCCCAGCAGGGATACGTCCCGAAGATCGCGCAGATCGCCAAGACGGGTCTGTTCCCGTCGCAGGTCGAAGCACTCGGCGCCATCGGTGATGGGCTCGCGAGCGGCGTGTACTGGGCACCCACCTTCCCCTACTCGTCGTCGCTCACCGGCGTGTCGTCCGCCGACCTCGCGAGCGGCTATCAAACGAGTTCCGGCAAGGAGTGGAATCAGCAGGCCGGCGCGAGCCTGGCGCTGTTCGACGTGGCCGCCGCCGCGCTCAAGGCGAGTGGTGACCCCAAGGACAAGCTGGCAGTCGCCACCGCGATGAAGACGCTGTCGGTGGAAACGCCACTCGGAAATCTCACGTGGGGAGCCACGGGGACACCCAACCCGAACGTCGTCCCGACACCGATCATCGGCGGCCAGTGGGTCGCGACACCGGGAACGGCGTACCCGATCAACTTCGTGATCTGCGAGAACTCGAACGACTCCAATGTCCCTGTGGCAGCAACGCTGACCGCTTACAGCTAACGCCGGGGCGCGCGTATCGTCGTGCCGATGTCATCCCCTCTGCTCGAGGCCAGCGGCATCGCGCAACGCTTTGGTGCGCTGGTGGTTCTGGATGGTGTTGACTTTCAGCTCGCGGCGGGCGAATCAGTCGGCGTCGTCGGCCCCAACGGCGCGGGGAAGACGACGCTGCTGAGCATCCTCGCGGGGTCAATCCGTCCCACATCGGGACGCGTTCGCTACCAGGGGAATGACGTCACCGGCATGCGCGCGGATCGGCGCTGCCGGCTCGGTATTGGACGCACGCATCAGATTCCGCGCCCGTTCGTCGGCATGACCGTGTTCGAGAATGTGCTCGTCGGCGCCATGCAGGGTGCGAACCAACGCCGCTCCGCTGCGTACGTGCGTGTCGTCGACGTGCTGCAGACGTGCGGGCTGGTCGACGTCGCCAACCGCCGGGCCGCCGACCTCGGGTTGCTCGATCGCAAACGGCTCGAGCTCGGTCGCGCACTCGCGACCGACCCGAAGGTGCTCTTTCTCGACGAGATCGGCGGCGGCCTCACCGATGCGGAGGCGATCGAGCTCGTGGGCACCATCAAGGAGTTGCGAAGCCGCGGCATCGCGATCATCTGGATCGAGCACATCGTGCATGTGCTCGTCCAGGCAATCGACCGGCTCGTGTGTCTCGATGCCGGACGGATCATCGCGGACGGGCTTCCCGATGCCGTGCTCAACGATGCTGCGGTCATCGACGCGTACCTCGGAGCGTCAGTGACGTGAGCCTGCTCGAGGTTCGCTCCGTCGACGCGAGGTACGGTCTGCTGCAGGCAGTCCGAAATGTCTCGCTGACGATCGATGAAGGCGAGACGCATGCGTTGGTCGGGGCCAACGGCGCAGGCAAGACGACGCTGCTTCGCGTCATCGCAGGTGCACATCGACCCGCCGCCGGAAGTGTCGTGTTCGATGGCGCCGACATCACGCGAATCCCCGCGCACGAACGGGTGTCACTGGGCATCGCGCTCGTCCCCGAAGGACGCCGGCTGTTCCCCGGGCTGTCGGTTGAGGAAAACCTCAAGGTCGCAGCGGGCCGGAGCGGTGGCGACGCGTGGACTGTCGACCGGATTCTCGAAATCTTTCCGATGCTGCAGTCACGGCGCACGCAGCGTGCGTCGACTCTCTCCGGGGGTGAGCAACAGGCCACCGCCATCGGACGCGCCCTGATGTGCAACCCGCGATTGCTGTTGCTCGACGAGGTGTCACTCGGGCTCGCGCCCAAAGCTGTTGCTGCCGTGTACGAGTCCTTGCGCGGGCTCATCGGCAGCGGCACCACCGTGGTGCTTGTCGAGCAGGATCTCGGGCGAGCGCTTGCCGTCGCATCGCGCGTGACCTGCATGCTGCACGGTCAGGTCGTGCTCGAGGGCACGGCGTCGACGCTCACGCGAGCCGAGATCACCGCTGCGTATTTCGGCGTCCGTTCCTCCCCCGCTGCCGGAGCCGCGACATGAACTGGGTGAACGTGCTGCTCCAGGGCGTGCTGCTCGGTGGCTTTTATGCGCTGCTTGCGTGCGGGCTCTCGTTGATGTTCGGCGTGATGCGAATCATCAACCTCGCACACGGCGACATCGCGGTCATCGGCGCGTACCTGGTCTGGGTGCTCGTGAATCAGACATCGATTCCGCCGTGGCTTGCGGCGCTGCTGGTGCTGCCGGTCATGTGGATCGCCGGCTACGCGATGTACATCCTGCTGCTGGAGCGCAGCCGGCGCGCGGGGTTGCTCGTGCCGCTCCTCACCACCTTCGGGCTCGCGATCGTCATCGAGAACGTGCTCCTCCAGATCTTCTCGCCGGACGACCACTCGCTCCTGAGCAGCACCGGAACGCTCGCGACGTCGAGTGTCACCGTCGGCGGGCTGTCAATCTCGACGTTCGGCGTCCTCACGCTCGCGACAGCAGTGGTCGTGCTGACGGGGCTGCAATTGTTTCTCTCACGGACACGCTCGGGTCGCCAGATGCGCGCAACCGCCGAGGATCCCGACGTCGCCGAACTCGTGGGCATCAACGCGCGCTCCGTCTACGCCAAGGCGACTGCGATCGCGGTTGCGATCGGCGGGCTCGGCGGCATCTTCCTTGCGATCCGGCAGACGTTCGATCCCTCGACAGGACCGACGCAGCTGATCTTCGCGTTCGAGGCGGTGGTCATCGGCGGCTTCGGATCCCCGTGGGGCACGCTGCTCGGTGGCGTCGTGCTGGGTGTTGCGCAGGTGATCGGCGCGCAGGTGAATCCGCAGTATTTCGTGCTGTTCGGACACCTGGTGTTTCTCGCTGTCCTCGCATCGCCGCGGGGCGGCATCCTTGTCCGCCGGGGAGTGACGATGTGATTCGCGCTCGTAGCGCCTCGCTCGCCGGAGAATTCCGCGTCCAGCGCTGGACGCGCGTGTCGATCGCGTCCGCTATTGCAGCCATTCTTGTGATCGCGGTGCTCGCGGTGATCCCGTTCCTCTTCGGAGCCGATGTCACCGAACAGCTGACTGCGCTGATGATCTTCGTGATCCTCGCCGTGATGTGGAATGCGCTGGCCGGGTACGGCGGGCTCATCTCCGTCGGCCAGCAGGCGTTCATCGGGCTCGGCGCGTACGGCACGATCTTTCTGACCCAGCACGGATTTGCGCCCTATGTGGCCATGGTGATCGCCGGCCTCGGCGCGGGTGCTGTGGCGATACCGGCGTCGTTCGTGATGCTGCGCTTGCGTGGCGGGCAGTTTGCGATCGGCATGTGGGTGATGGCCGAGGTGTTCGGCATCCTGGTCACGCTCGACTCGGGGCTGGGTGGCGGGACCGGAATCTCGCTGAACGGCCTCGACGTGTTCGCGCCCGGATACCGGCAGGCATATACGTTCTGGCTCACCCTCGTGTGCACGACGGTGCTGCTCGGCACGGTGTTCGTCCTGTTGCGCCGGCGGATCGGCACTTCCCTGCAAGCGGTTCGCGACGATGAGGAGGCTGCCGCGTCACTCGGCGTCAACGTGGTGCGCTCGAAACGAGTGCTCTTCGTCGTTGCCGCCGTCGGTTGCGGTATCGCCGGCGCGCTCTACCTGGCCAATACGCTCTTCATACAGACCACGTCGGTGTTCGGCGTGCAGTGGACCGCCTTCATGCTCTTCATGGTGCTGGTGGGCGGTCTCGGCACTTTTGAAGGGCCGATCATCGGCGCGATCATCTTCTACCTCATCCAGGCGCAGTTCGGCGACAGCGGCGCCTGGTACTTCATCGGCCTCGGCGCTGTCGCAATCGGCTTTGCGCTCTTTCTCCCGCACGGGATCTGGGGCGCGATCGACCGGCGGCTGCGCTTGCGACTGCTCCCGGTCGGCTACACACTACGAACGCTCACAACGGCGGCACCCGCCGCCACCGACGACTCGACAGCTGACGCGTAAGTCCAGGCATTGGAGGATGGGGTCATGACCACGACTGTCAACGGCAATGTGCGCGAGCTGACGCACTTCATCGGGGGCGAGTGGGTTCCCGCATCGGACGCACGCGCCTACGACGACCTCGACCCGTTCACCGGTGACGTGGTTGCGCGTGTCGCCGCCGGGACTCGCGCCGACGCGAAGCGCGCGATCGACGCTGCCGCTGCAGCATTTCCGGGGTGGTCGCAGACACCCGCCGCAGTGCGGCAGGCCATCTTTCTCAAGGCGGCCGACCTTCTTGAGTCCCGGCGTGACGAGATCGTCGGCTGGCTCGCTCGCGAGACCGGGAGCAGCTTCGGGTTCGGCATGTTCCAGATGGGATTCGTCCCCGGCCTCTTCCGGCAGGCGGCTGGAGCCGCGTACGCGCCAATCGGTCAGATCATTCCGTCGGACATGCCGGGCGCGGTCGCCATGGCGGTGCGCCGCCCGGTGGGTGTCGTCGGCGCCATCGCGCCGTGGAACGCTGCGCTCATCCTCTCGGCACGCTCGATTGCGGCACCGCTTGTCTTCGGCAACACAGTCGTCCTCAAGCCGTCAGAGGAGTCGCCGTACAGCGGCGGACTCGTATGGGGCGAGATCTTCGCCGAAGCCGGACTCCCCGCCGGCGTGCTCAACATCGTCACGCACGCACCCGGTGACGCAGCGCCGATCGGCGACGAGCTCGTCGAAGATCCGCGCGTGCGGCGCCTCAACTTCACCGGGTCGACGGCGACCGGCCGGCGTCTCGCGGAAGCCGCCGGACGCAACCTCAAGCGTGTCGTGCTCGAGCTCGGTGGCCAGAATCCGCTGATCGTGCTCTCCGACGCCGACCTTGAGTACGCGGTGGATGCGGCGGCGTTCGGTGCCTTCCTGCACCAGGGTCAAATCTGCATGTCCGCTCGCCGGATCATCGTCGAGCGTCCGATCGCCGACGCGTTCATCGCGGCACTCACCACCAAGACGGCCGGCCTCAAAGTCGGCGATCCGAAGGAGATGGACACGATCATCGGCCCGCTCATCAACCCAGCGGCGTTGGAGATGGTGGGCCGGCGCGTCGATGCTGCGGTGGCGAGTGGAGCGCGCGTGCTCACCGGCGGCGCTGCGTCCGGTGCGTGCTACCAGCCCACCCTCGTCACCGATGTTCCGGCCGGCTCCGACCTGGACCGCTTGGAGACATTCGGCCCGGTGGCAACGATCGAGGTCGTCGACAACGAGGACGACGCGGTCGACCGCGCGAATGCGACCGCCTACGGGCTCTCGTCGGGCATCATCACGAGCGATCCAGACCGCGGCACCGCGCTGGCCGGCAGGATCGAGGCCGGGATCGTGCACGTCAACGACCAGCCGGTGCACGACGAGCCGCAGATGCCGTTCGGTGGTGTGAAGGACAGTGGCTGGGGACGTTTCGGCGGCACCTTCGCCATGGACGAGTTCACCGAGATGCGCTGGATCACCGTGCAGCGCGGCCGCCGTCCGTTCCCGTTCTAGGTCCGCCCAGCGTGCAAACGCGCGTCGCGATCATCGGGGCCGGTCCGGCAGGGCTCATGCTCGCGCATCTGCTGAGCCGCGAAGGCGTCGAATCCATCGTGATCGAGTCGCGCACGCGCGAATACGTCGAGCACCGTGTGCGAGCGGGAGTCCTTGAACAGGGCAGCGTCGATCTCCTCGACGCCACCGGCGCTGGCGAGCGTATGCGCCGTGAGGGTCTGGTGCATCGTGGCATCCAGCTGCGCTTCGGCGGTTCGGATCACCGCATCGATTTCGGCGAGCTCACCGGCGGCCGCGCGATCACGGTGTACGGGCAGCAGGAGCTGGTGAAAGATCTGATCGCGATCCGGCTCGCAGCGGACCTGCCGCTCGTGTTCGAGGTCGGCGACGTGCAACTGCACGACATCAACAGCGAGCACCCGTCGGTGAGCTATACGGTGCATGGCGCTCGCACCACTATCGAGTGCGACGTCATCGCCGGCTGCGACGGGTTCCACGGCGTCTCGCGCGACAGCATCCCCGCCGGGGTGCTCACCACGTATGAACGTGAGTATCCCTTTGCGTGGCTCGGGATTCTCGCGGCTGTTGCGCCCTCGAGCGAAGAGCTCATCTACTGCTATCACGAGCGCGGCTTTGCGCTCCTGAGCATGCGGTCGCCAAGCGTCAGTCGACTGTATTTGCAAGTGCCCGCCGATGAGCGAATCGACGCGTGGCCCGACACGCGCATCTGGGAGGAGTTGCAGACGAGGCTCGCGTCCGATGACTGGGCGCTCACCGAAGGCCCCGTGATCGAGAAGGGCATCTCGGCGATGCGCAGCTTCGTCGTCGAGCCGATGCAGTATGGCCGCCTGTTCCTGAGCGGCGACGCGGCGCACATCGTGCCGCCCACTGGAGCCAAGGGCATGAACCTCGCGCTCCGCGACGTGAGCACTCTGGCGCAGGCGCTGACGGTGTTCTTCACCACCGGAGACGTGCGGCTGCTCGACGACTACTCGGCCGGCTGTCTGCGCCGCGTCTGGAGGGCGCAGCACTTCTCGTGGTGGATGACGTCGATGCTCCACCGCTTTCCCGATAGCGACGCTTATCAAACGCAATTGCAGCTGGCACAGCTTGCCTACACCGTCGATTCGCGCGCGGCGGCGACAAGCCTTGCTGAAAACTATGTGGGGTACGAATGGGCGACGACATGACGACCGACGACCAAAACGCGACTGCGCTGACGCAGCAGGTGATCGACCGGATGGACAACTGTCCCGATCCGCGGCTGCGAGCGCTGATGACCGGACTGATCCGGCATCTGCATGCCTTCGCCGCCGAGGAGCGGCTCACCGAGGCCGAATGGTTCGCGGGCATTCGCTTTCTCACCGACGTCGGGCACATGTGCGACGACCGTCGCCAGGAGTTCATCCTCCTCTCCGACACACTCGGTCTCTCGATGCTCGTCGACCTTGTCAATCACGGCACCGGAAGCGGCGCAACGGAGTCGACCGTGCTCGGCCCGTTCTACGTGGCGGACTCGCCGTGGCGGTCGAACGGCGACGCGATCACCGACGACCTGGGAGCGCATCCGCTCCTCGTCAGCGGTCACGTCCGCGATACGTCGGGCAGGCCGCTCGCCGGCGCGACCATCGATGTGTGGCAGAACGCGCCGAACATGCTCTACGCGGTGCAGGACGACACACAATCACCGGAGAACCTGCGCGGACGCTTCCGCGCCGGCGGCGACGGCGCGTTCTCCTTCTGGACCGTGCGACCCGTGGACTACCCGATTCCCGACGATGGTCCCGTCGGCCGCATGCTGGCCGCAACCGGCCGCCATCCGTGGAGACCCGCACACATCCACTTCGTGGTGTCAGCCGACGGCTGTCGCACGGTGACGACTCACGTCTTCGATGCCGCGAGCCGCTATCTCGAGACCGACGCAGTGTTCGGTTACAAGCAGTCGCTGGCGCGCGACCTGACTGCACACGATGCCGCGAAGGAGTCCGCACCGGACGGGATCGCCGGGAACTGGTACACGGTCGACATCGACATCGTGTTGCAACTCGCCGCCGCGCCGACGCGCTAACTCGCCGGCGGCGGCCCTTCCTCGAGTTGCTGCTGCACCTTGCGCATCCCGCGCAACCAGCGCTCGGGGTCATCGGTCTTGCGCTGCATCCAGGTCTCGGCGATCGGGTCTGACACCACGAGGAATCGCTCCTCACGGATCGCGTCGACCACCAACCCGGCCACGTAGTCCGCATCCTTGATCGGTCCCGCCACCGCAGCGGCGAAGCGAGGATCGGCGCGCGCCAGCATCGGTGTGCTCACCCCGAGTGGCGCTATGAGTGACACGCGAATGCCGCGGTGGTGATAGGTGATCGAGAGCCACTCCGCGAGCCCGACGACCGCGTGCTTCGTCGTCGCGTATGTGACGTTGCCGTGGCTCGTGAGAATGCCTGCCATCGACGCGGTGTGCACGAGGTATCCGGAGCCGCGTTCGAGCATCCCGGGCAAAACGGCGCGGACCGCGTAGACGTGCGCCATCACGTTGACGGCCCACTGCTCATTCCACGTCGCCGCGTCGGTGCTGAGGATGTCGGCGCCGGTGGCGATGCCGGCGTTGCTGAAGCAGATGTCGATGGGACCCATGCTGGCCGACACACCATCGACCATCGCGTTGACCGAAGCCTCGTTGCTGACGTCGGCCACCACCGCGATCCCGTCGATCTCCGAGGCCACGGCCACGCACCCTTCTGCATCGCGGTCGACGACCGCGACGTGCGCGCCGGCGGCCGCAAGCGCGCGGCACGACGCAGCCCCGATGCCGCTCGCACCACCGGTGACAATCGCGACGCGTCCGCTCAGGTCGATGACGCCGCCCCCTCGAGCCATCGCACCGCGGCCTCAGCGCTGCGATCAGGCGGAAACACCGGGTAGATCACGTGCTCGATCATGCCGTCGCGAAGGAACATCGTGAGCCGCTTCGTGAGTGTCATCTCACGGAAGGTGAACGTCGGCAGCCGCAGCGCATGCACCATCGCGAGATCCGCGTCGGAGAGCACCTCGAAGGGCACGTGCAGCCGTTGCACCATCTCGCGCTGATACTCCGAGGTCTGCGTGCTCAAGCCGAACACCGCGGCGCCGAGTTCCGTCAGCTCGCGGTAGTGATCGCGGAATCCGCACGTCTGCGGCGTGCATCCTCGGGCACCTGGTATCTCGTTCCAACCCGGTGGAGGTGCGAGTCCGTCCTCACCGGTGCGCGGATACGTGTACACGACGGTCCATCCGGGAAGGCTCGCCAGCACCACGTCGTGGCCACTCGTGGCGTGAAGCGGGATCGCGGGCAGGCGCATTCCGGGGAGGTGATCACAGGCGCCGTCATCGACTGGAACCGGGAGATCCGGCGGGAGGATGCTGATGTCGTCCGCGTCGAGTGCGGACATCACCCCAGCTCGTAGTCGAGATGCAGCGTGTGCGAACCGTCGTCGTCGATGGTGATCAGCCCAACGCCGGACATCCCGGCAAGGGCGCCGGTTCCCGATCCGGGCGAGATGAGATACCGGCTCAGCGGCGGCTCGTTGCCGATGACGGTCGAGATGTGCAGCAGCGCGAAGCTGCCGTCATGGCCGTCGATGATGCCTGAGATGCGTTCCAGGGCGACGTACCCGGCGCCGGCGAACGATCCGTCCGGTCCCGGCGTGCGCGTGTACAGCATTTCCGTGGTGCTCGTCCCCTCGATCGCGCCGGTGAACGTCTTGGCGAGGGTCATGCCCCCGTAGGCGACATCCGTCTGGGACGCGAATGCGAGCGTGTGGGGAACCTGCGAGTCGATGACAAACGCGGCGCTGGTGTGAGGCACGATGGAAGTCTAGTGCCGGGCCGGCAGAGTCAGTGCTTGACTTCCTCGGGCGTCTCGTACCAGCGGATGCGCTCGCCAACTCGGGCTCGGAGCTTCCACGCCGTGGACTTCGGGGCATCCTCGATCGCCTGACGCAGCGTGCTGACCTGCGCTGCCACATCGTGCGTCGCGCCCGGCACGGGCTCCTGCGCCCACAGTTCCGCGACCTTCTGCGCGTTGCGATCGACGGTGTGACAGAAGCCCCAGTCCTTGCCGAGCACAGCGCGCAGTCTGGGGAGGCTGATGCCGTCTGTGTCGGCGTCGTCCTCGCTGAGCCCGTGATCGGCGAGCAGGCAGGCGGTGTCTCCGAGATCCTTGCGGTTGATCTCCCACACCTGCAGCTTCGTGAGCAGCAGGTCCGCGAGCGGGATGGTTGTGGCGGCGCCGTCGAGGCGGTCGCGCAGATCGAGCTTGTGCGACATCACGAGTTCATTGATGACGACATCGATCGACCATCGCCCTTGCGGCTCGCCGTAGTACAAGCGTGTCGCACCGTGCAGTCCGTTGAAGAACTGATCCGGGAGATATCCCTGCGTCATCAACAACGCCTTGAACTTCGTGCTCGCCGCTGAGGTGATCGCAAAGTCCATGTCCTGATATGAGCGCGCGAACGGTCCGTCGTGCACGCTCGGACAGCGCAGCCAGATGGCCAGCCCGCCGATGAGCCGCGCGGAAAGACCAAGGCTCACCGCAACGCCCGCAAGCCGCTTCGCCTCCTCGCGTATGTCGGCGAGGATCGGCGTCTCGTCTGCTGTCATGAGGACATAGTAAGGGCGGCCGGTGGGATCACCGACCGCCCTTCCAACCAGGGGCACAGTGGAGTCACTCCGGCGGGAGTTCCTTGTACACGTAGCTGATGTTCACGCCCTGCCCTGCGCGGATCGCGCGCGGGATGTAATAGAGGAGCGCGCCACCAAGGATCAGACCGATAAGCCACGCTGGAATCCACCACCAGTCGGCGCGGTTGCCGTTCATGACCGACAGCGGGTTGATGAAGGAGATCGCGATGATGCCGACGAACTCCGCGATCGACAGCACGCCGGTGATGTAGAGCAACGGCACGCCGAGGAATTTGACGTTCGCCGGCGACGCTTGATAGAGGTCGGGCCGTCGTATCGGTAGGGCGATTGCCGCTACCCCGACAATGATGACCGCGAGCGCGCCGGCCAGCACGATCAGACCGAGGACCAGTTGGAACTGATTCCCGACGACACTCCAGATCACCAGCGCCGCGATGATCACGTTGGTGACGATGATCGCGTTGACCGGTGAGTGAGTCCGCTCGTTGACATTCGCGAGGCTCTCCGGCATGAGCCGGTCGAACGACCATGCGAAGAACGACCTGATCGGCATGAACGTGTTCGCGATCATCGACGGCAATGACCAGAACAGGAACGAGCCCATGATGATGATCGTCAGGATCGGCGTATTGAAGACGAGCGCCGCGAGGAAGGGATAGAACGGTCCTGACGGGATGTGGTACGCGCTGCTCGCGTCGTTCAGCGCGTACACGAAGTTGTAGCCGGCGACGCGGAAGAGGAGCAGCACGCCGATCACGAGCAGGACGGTGTCCCATCCCAGTGCTCCGAACATGACCGACAGCTGACGGCGGCGGTTGGAGGCGCTCTTCAACTCGCCAGACATGTACACGGACCAGAAGTTCCACATCATGAAACCCTGGATCGAGAAGAGTGTTGGCAGGGTGGCGCTGGCGTTCCAGAAGCTTGGCGCTGCCGCGGCAGCCCCAGGCGCGCCCGCGATCACCGCAGCGACGTTCCCACCGCCAAAGCTCTTGTTGAGCGCATCGAAGTGCGAGAAGAAGTCGCCCTGGCTGCCGAGGAGGAGTACGACGAACGCCACCAGCGTGCCGGCCATTGCGATGATGAACGAGTAGTTCTGCCAGCGGAACGTTGCCTTGGTGCCGCTGATCAGGATGATCGTCTGCAGCACGACCATGAAGAGTGAGGCGCCCAGGATCCAGCCGTTGTTGGTCTGGAACGCGTTTCCCCAATCTATGAAGTGGCTGTTGCTGAAGATCGCTCCCAGCGCAACGAGCACAGGGCCGAGCGCGAGCACTGAGAAGAACTTCGCGAAGAAGGCAGCCCCGAGCAGGCCGCCCATGATCATGCAGAGATTGGAGATGAGCGCCAGCGGCGGCGACAGCACTCGACTGACCCAGACGTAGTCACCGCCAACCCTCGGCATGCTCGCGCCGAGGAGGGCGAACATGATCAGGACCGGGATGTTGATGATCGCGACGAGGATCAACACTCCGACGACGTCAGCGCCGGGGAATGCGACCAGCGCAAAGAAGATCGAGTAGGCGATCGTCGACCCGACCGGTGCGGAGATGACCGCGTTGAAGATGGTTGCATCGACTGCCGACGCGGAGCGCACCAGCCCGGTGCTGTTGCGTACGAAAAGCCTGCTCGCGCTTGCCATTGCAACCCTCCGAGGGTGCGTCGCACCCCCAACTTGACACTCGCGTCGGAAACAGGCAGAGTTTGAACACAATCGAACACGAGTGTCAAGAGGCCCACTGACACGGAGGGACAACTTCCGGTCAAGACCCGACAGAATGGCGCAGAGTCACACGGAGGAGGAGCCGCAAGGTGTTAGCCGTCGAGCGGCGCTTGAAGGTCCTCGAGCGGGTCGCAGAGGATCAGGCCATCGAGGTCGGGACTCTTGCGCGCGATTTCCAGGTCTCGGAGATGACGATCCGGCGCGATCTTCGCCGCCTCGAACGCGACGGTTTCGTCCGCAGAACCTATGGGGGCGCCACGACACATCTTGTCCGTAGCTTCGAAGTCGGCGCCAACGCACGCACCTTGCACCACGCGCGCGAGAAGCGGCTCATCGCCAAGCGCGCCGCGGAACTCACGGTCGGCGTCCGCGCGATGTTCCTCGGCATCGGAACCACGGTCGAACATTTCGCCCGGCTGCTCCCCGTGCGCGACGACCTGATGGTGATCACCCCATCGCTCGCGGTGGCGAGCCTGCTCGGCACACGCAATGTCCGGGTCATCATCGCCGGCGGCCTTGTGCGCCAGGATGAGTTGACGTGTATCGGTGCCTCCGCGGTCGAGGCCGTCCGCCGCTACAACACCGACACGGCAGTGATCGGCGCAGCCGGCCTCTCGGCGCGTCGTGGCATCACCGAACTCGACGACCGCGACGCCGACGTGATCCGGGGCGGCCTCGAGCGCACGGAACGGATCATCGTGATTGCCGACGGCTCGAAGTTCGGCGCGGTCGCGATGAGCACGGTGGTGCCGATCGAGCAGGTCTCGACGGTGGTGACCGACATCAGCGCCGATGCCGAGGAGATCGAGCGCATCGAACAGGCCGGCATCGACGTGGTGATCGCCGGCGCCGACCCGGCACTGGTTCGCGGCACCGAGAACGGCCGCGCGCGACTCACTGACGTTCGCAGGCCGGCGTGACCCTGCTCCGGCGGATCTTCGGCGTTGACAAGCCGATCATCGCGATGCTGCACCTCCCCGCCATGCCCGGCCGCCCGCGTCACGACCGATCGCTCGGGATGCGGCACCTGGTCGAAACCGTGGAACGCGACCTCGAATCGCTGCAGGCGGCAGGGGTCGACGGCTTCCTCTTCTGCAACGAAGCAGACCTCCCCTACCAGATGCAGGTTGGACCCGAAGTCGCCGCGGGGATGGCCGCGGTCATCGGCCAGGTGCGCGACCTGATCACTCGGCCTTTCGGCGTTGACCTCGTCTGGGACCCGATGGCAAGCCTCGCCGTCGCGCGAGCAACTGGGGCTTCCTTCGTCCGCGAGGTCTTCACCGGTGTCTTCGAGAGTGACCTCGGGATGATGCAACCCGACTTCGGGGCGATCGCCGCCTATCGTGAACAGATCGGCGCCGCCGGGGTCGCGATGTTCAGCAACATCACGCCGGAGTTCGCGAGCAGCGTCGGCAGTCGCTCGATCGCTGCGCGGGCACAGAGCGCCGCCTATCTCGGCGTCGACGCGATCCTCATCAGCGGGCAACTCACCGGAACGGCAACGCACATCTCGGAACTCGCCGAGGCCAAGGACGCGGTTCCCCAGATGCCGGTGCTCGCCAACACCGGCGTTCGCGAGGAGACGGTTGACGAGATTCTCGCCATCGCCGACGGCGTCTTCGTCGGCACCAGCCTGAAGCGCGACGGCGTCACGTGGAACCCGGTCGACCCGGAACGCGCCGGGCGATTCATGAGCGCAGTGCAGCGCGCCCGCGCAGCCGCGGTTCCCGCCTGACATGGCCAAAACGCGGATCTATTTTGTCAGCGACCTGCACGGGTCGAGCGTGTGCTTCCGCAAGTTCATCAACGCAGCGAAAATCTACGAGGCGAAGGTGATGATCCTCGGCGGCGACGTCGCCGGCAAGGCAATCCAGTCGATCGTGCGGGCACCGGGCGGTCACTGGAAGTGCCGCTTCATCGGCACCGACTACGACGTCGTCGAAGGGCCCGAGTTGACCGCCCTGGAGAAGCTGATTGCCGATCACGGGTATTACGCGGTGCGTGCGGATCCGGGGGAGCTCGAAGCCAAGGAGGCGGCCGGCGGTCTCGACGACCTCTTTCTCGAGAGGATGCGCGAGCGGCTCACCGAGTGGCTCGAGCTTGCGGATGCGCGGCTCCGGCCGCTTGGCATCCCGCTCCACTTCATGCTGGGCAATGACGACCCAGAGGAGCTCGGTGCCCTGCTCGACACTGCCCCGTGGGGGACGCACGGCGAGGGCAAGGTGGTGTGGCTTGATGACGAGCACGAGATGATCAGCTGCGGCTACTCGAACGTGACGCCGTGGCACACCTACCGCGAGCAGGACGAGACGCACCTGCGCGCCTCGATCGACGCCATGGTGCCCAAGCTGGAACATCCCGAGCGCGCCGTCTTCAACCTGCACGCGCCGCCCTACGGCACACAGCTGGACGAGGCGCCACTCCTCGACGCGACACTCACGGTGCAAGCCTCGCTTGGTCAGGTGCAGATGGCCGCCGTTGGGAGCACTGCGGTGCGAGACGCCGAGCAGACCTATCAGCCATTGCTGGGGCTGCACGGCCACATCCACGAGTCCTCGGGCATCCGGCGCATCGGCAGGACAGTCGTCCTCAACCCCGGCAGCGACTATTCGACGGGAGCGCTCAACGGCGCGCTCATCACCCTCGACGGCGACAAGGTCAAGGCACAGCAGCTGGTCCGCGGGTAACCGGAGTGGCAACGTCCACGCAGCAGACCGATACGCTCGTGTCCATTGACGTCGGCACGTCAGGCGCTCGCGCAACCGCGTACGACACCGCGGGAACCATGCTGGTGGAAGTGCGCCGGCCGTACGCCACGAGCACGCCGCGTGACGGATGGGCGGAGCAGGACGCCTCGAGCTGGAGGTCGTCGTCATTGTCGGCGCTGGGCGCACTCATCAAGCAGCTCGGCGAACGCCACACCATCCATGCCATCGGGCTCACCGGCCAGTGCCCCTCAGTCGTCCCACTCGACGAGCACGGCACACCGCTCCGTCCGGGGCTCATCTATCGCGACAACCGCGCCGTCGCGGAAGCCGAGACGCTCAACGCGGCGTTCGGCGCGGAAGCGCTGCATACGTTGACCGGTCACGTGCCTGCCGCTTTTCACGTGGCCGCGAAGATTCTCTGGATTCGCGCCAACGAGCCTGACGTCTTCAGAGCGACCCGGCTGTTCGTGCAACCAACCGAGCTCATTGCGCTGACGCTCACCGGCGAAGCCGTCACCGACTGGTCGATGGCCGCAGCAAGCGCGCTGCTCAATCTCCGCGAACGGCGGTGGGCTCGGGGGCTCGTTGAGTACGTGGGTCTCGAGATGTCCCAACTGCCTGTTCCGTATCCGTCGTGGAGCGTCGTGGGCACGCTCAGGCCCGCGCTCGTGCGTCGCTTCGGACTGTCGACGTCGATTCCTGTGGTCGCGGGTGCCGGCGACAGCATCGCCTGCGCACTCGGCGCCGGTGTCACGTCGCCCGGTCCCGTGAGCGAGATGGCGGGAAGTTCCACGTGCATCAACACCGTGGTCAGCGAGCCGACCCCGGATCTGGCGGTGACCCACTACCCGAGCGCGGTCGATCCCGAGGGTTATGTGACCGAGGTCGGCATCAACACCGCGGGTGAGGCACTCGACTGGCTCGCAACATTGACGTACGGCGGTCGCAGCGGGCGTCTCCGCGCGGCGGATTTCGAGCAACTCGATCGTGAAACGTCGGCAGTCGCGCCAGGGTCCGACGGCCTCACGTTCGTCGCGGTCCTCGGCGATGGCGAACGCGACGATCCGACGTTGCGCGGCGCGGCGATCGGCCTGTCGGTCCGTCATGACAGGAGTGCGCTCGCACGAGCAGTGATGGAGGGCGTGGCCTTCGCGATTCGTGCCCACGTGGACAGTCTCGGCAAGTCCACGACACGCGCAACCGAGATGCGCGTCTCGGGCCGGCCGGCGTCCCTGGACACGTGGAATCACATCAAGGCGGACGTGCTCGGGATCCCCGTGTCGCGTGTCGCCGGTGACGCGACCACGTCCGGTGTCGCGATGCTCGCAGGCATCGGTGTCGGCGTCTACACGGACGCGGCGTCCGCGGTTGCCGTGGCCTGCCGCCCCGACCCGGCGATCGAGCCGGATATGGCCAATCACGACAGATACACGCCACTGTACGAGCACTACCGAACAGTCGTCGCCTCGTCAACGCTCCACGGTGGGTCCGCCGCCGCGCCGCAGAGCCGGACAGGATCGAAAAGCAATCCGGGAGGGCGCGCATGAAGGTCAACCTCGGCATCAACACCTGCTTCGCGCTCAAGCGCTGGCCACGGCCCGCGGACTGGGCGTCGATCGTTCGCAACGACCTCGGCCTCGATCTCGTCGAACTGTCCCTCGACCTCATCGAGGGCACCGAGACATTCGGCGGTGGTCGCGATGCCGTGGAGCGTCATCGCGCAGCGCTTGACGCCAACGGACTGCGCGCGCACGCGACGTTCACCGGCCTGTCGGCGTACTCACTCGATCTGCTCATGCACCCGGACCAGGCGCGCCGCGAGTCGGCGCTCGACTGGTATCGGACAGTCATCGATCTGACCGCATCACTCGGAGCCCGCGCGACCGGCGGTCATGTGGGTGCGATGAGCGTGCCGGACTGGAACGTTCCCGAGCGCCGGGCCGAACGCTGGGCCGGTCTGAAACGCGATCTCGAGACCATCGCGGGGCACGCAAGCATGGCCGGGCTCGACTACCTGCTCATTGAAAATCTCGTGTCGGTCCGCGAGCCGTCGACGATGGCGCGCATCGAGGATTTGCTGAGTGACGGCGACGCCGAGCACGTTCCGTGGCGTCTGTGCCTTGACGTCGGTCATCAGTGTGTCCCGGGCACCGAGGGAGATGAGCGCGACCCGTATGCATGGTTGCGGCGTTTCGGCAGCCGCCTCGTCGAAGTGCAGTTGCAGCAATCCGACGGAATCGCCGACCACCACTGGGCGTTCACCGCGGAGCACAACGCCGTCGGCCTCATCGAACCGGCGAAAGTGCTCGAGACGCTCGATGCCTCGGACGCGGGCACCGTCGACCTCATCTTCGAGATCATTCCCGGCTTCGAGGATCCCGACGGCCAGGTGATCGCCGACCTGCTGGTCTCCGTCGAGCTCTGGCGCAGCGCAATCACCGCGTACGGTCTCGGGAGTTAGCCGGATGCCCACCGTTCAGGCGAATGGTCTCGACCTGCACTACCGCATCACCGGTGACGGGACGGAAGACGTCCTGCTCATCAACGGAGTGGGCGACGACCTCGAAGGCTGGGCCATGCAGGTTGATCCCTTCGTCGCCGCCGGGCTTCGCGTGATCACCTTCGACAACCGTGGGTGCGGGCGCTCGTCGTTTCCGCCGGGTCCGTACACCAGTCGCGAGATGGCTGCGGACACCAAAGGGCTCGCGGTCGCGTTGGGCCTGACACGATTCCACCTCGTCGGCGTGTCCATGGGCGGCGTGATCGCGCAGGAGTACGCCCTGACGTATCCCGAGGACCTGCTCTCGGTCGTGCTCGCCAACACATACGCCAAGCCGGACGCATACACACGTGCCGCGTTCGACTCGTGGGCGGAGGTTGCCGAATCAGGCGGGATGGCGCTGATGATGCGTCAGCAGGCGCCGTGGGTTTTCAGTCCCGCGTTCTACGACGCACACCCCGAGCAGCTCGCCGCGATCCTCGTGGAGATGGAGCGCAGCTCCCAGCCCGCCTGGTCGTTCGCGGCACAAATTGCGGCGCTGGTCACGCACGACTGCACGGCACGCCTCGGTGTGTTGCAGACGCCGGCGCTCGTCATCGCCTCCGACGACGACATCATCATCCGGCTGTCGCTCTCGCACCGCATGTACGAGGAGCTGCCGCACGGCTCATGGGCGATCGTGCCGGGCGGGCATGCCGCTTTTGTGGAAAATCCCGACCCGTGGAATCGAGCCGTTATTGAATTCATTGATCAGCACCGCGCCGCGGTGGAGTGAGGAGAAGGGATGACTATGTCGCTGGAGCGGCGATTCGGCGCCCCCAAGCCGGTGATCGCCATGCTGCACTTCCCGGGCTTGCCGGGCCGGCCCCGTCACAATCGCGAGCTGGGACGAAGCCACCTCGTCGACGTGGTCGGCCGGGACCTGGAAACACTGCAGGGAGCAGGCGTCGACGGCGTGCTCTTCTGCAATGAGAACGACATCCCCTATCAGCTCGTCGTGGGGCCGGAGATTCCCGCGGCGATGGCGGCGGTCATCGGCGAGTTGCGGGCATCGGTTCGGGTCCCCTTCGGCGTGAACATCCTCTGGGACGCGAAGGCGACGCTCGCCGTCGCTCGCGCGACGGGTGCGACCTTCATCCGCGAGGTGCTCACGGGCGTGTTCGAGAGTGACCTCGGTCTGATCGCACCGTCCATCGGTGACCTCGCCGGCTACCGCACCGCGATCGGCGCCGACGATGTGGCTCTTTTCGACAACATCTCGCCGGAATTCAGCAGCGTTCTCGGGACCCGGACCATCGGAGATCGTGCCCGGAGCGCGGAATTCCTCGGGGTGGACGCCATCCTCATCTCCGGCCCCGCGGCCGGCGTGCCCTTCGCCATGAGTGACCTGAGTGCTGCCAAGGAAGCGGTGCCCGATCTGCCCGTGTTTGCCAATACCGGCGTCAGCGCGGACCGATTGGAGGAGATCCTCGCCGTGGCCGACGGCGTGATCGTCGGCACCAGCCTGAAGGTCGATGGCGACACCTGGAGTCGCGTCGATCCGGCACGCGCCGAGCGCCTCATGGACACCGCCCGGGCGATACGCTCACGTGCCGCATGAGCGGGCGATAACGACTGTCAGACTCGTGCGGAACATCGCGATGAGAAGGAGCGCATGAGTATGGAGTTCAGAGCCGCCCGCGACTTCCTGTTCGCACACCGGGCGGAGTACGACACCGCGTACCGCGACTTCGAGTGGCCGCACCCGGAGCACTTCAACTGGGCGCTCGACTGGTTCGACGTCATCGCCGCCGGTAACGACCGGCCGGCGCTCTGGATCGTCGATGACGACGACACGGAGATGCGCCTTTCGTTCGCCGAGATGAGCGCCCGATCCAACGCGCTGGCTTCGTGGTTGCGCAAGCAGGGCGTGCACCGCGGCGACCGAGTCCTGCTCATGCTCGGCAACCAGCTGGCTCTCTGGGAGTGCATGCTCGCGCTCACGAAACTGGGCGCCGTGATGATCCCGTCCACGACGCTCCTGACTCCGGCGGACATCGCGGATCGTGTCGAGCGCGGCGGTGTCACGCAGGTCATCGCCGAGTCGGCTCTCGTCGGGCAGTTTGCCGGCATCGTGGGAGCGTTCACGCGAATCGCCGTCGGCGACCCGGTCGATGGATGGCTCCGGTACAGCGATTTCATGAGCGGTGACACGGCATTCACACCCGAAGGTCCAACACCCGCGAGCGACCCGCTCTTCCTCTATTTCACCTCCGGGACCACCGCGCAACCGAAGCTCGTCGAGCACACCCAGGTGAGCTATCCGATCGGCCATCTCGCGACGATGTACTGGCTCGGGCTTCGGCCCGGCGACGTCCACCTCAACGTCGCGTCACCCGGCTGGGCAAAGCATGCGTGGAGCAACTTCTTCGCTCCATGGAACGCCGAGGCGTGCGTGCTCATCCTCAACGCATCGCGCTTTTCCGCACGACGGCTGCTCGACACGCTCACACGCTGTTCGGTCACAACGCTGTGCGCGCCGCCGACGGTGTGGCGGATGGTGATTCAGGAAGACCTCACCGCCTGGCACCCATCGCTCCGTGAAGTCGTGAGCGCCGGCGAGCCCCTGAACCCCGAGGTCATCGAGCAGGTGCGGCGCGCCTGGGGCCTCACCATCCGCGACGGCTACGGGCAGACCGAAACCACAGCTCAGATCGGCAACACGCCCGACCAGCCACTGAAACTCGGATCGATGGGGCGTCCGCTCCCCGGCTACGTGATCGACCTCATCGATCCCGCAAGCGGTGTCCACGGGGAGACCGGCGAGATCTGCATCGACCTCTCACAGCGTCCGCTTGGGCTGATGGTCGGATACCGCGACGACACCGGGCACAACGCAGACGTCATGCGCGACGGCTTCTATCACACGGGCGACGTCGCGTCGCGCGACGAAGACGGATACATCACCTACGTCGGCAGAGCCGACGACGTGTTCAAGTCATCGGACTACCGGATCTCCCCCTTCGAACTGGAGAGCGTCCTCATCGAGCACCCCGCAGTCGCAGAGGCGGCGGTCGTTCCGTCGCCGGATCCGCTCCGCCTGTCGGTGCCCAAAGCCTTCATCACAGTCGGTGCGGGCTATGTCGCATCAGAGGAAGTCGCGCGCTCGATCTTCGCGCACACGAAAGCGAACCTCGCCGGCTACAAACGCATACGCCGCCTGGAGTTTTCGGAGCTGCCGAAGACGATCTCGGGCAAGATCCGTCGCGTCGACCTGCGGACGCGCGAGGCCGCGCTCCGTGAGGAGTCGTCGTCGGCACGCGCGGCGAACGAATATTGGGAAGAAGACTTTTCCGTCTGAGCTTCGCATATAGCGCAGCGCGCCGCGGAGCGGGAGGGGTGACCCGCGACGTGCTCAGCTTGTCAGCGCCCTCGTTCGCGCAAGCAAATTGTCGCACTCGCTCGGGCGCTGACAAATTCGCGGATCGCGGGTCACCCCTCCCGCTCCGCTGGGTCACCACCCGTTCAGGTCAGACGAAAAAGCCCCCGCTGGACGGCGCGCCGCGGCTAGTGCGCGCGCGGCTCAAACGTAAAAGCGATACAACCCTTGAGCGATGCAGCACTTCTTCTCGGCGCCTTCGCGCTCGATGACGAAGTCGACGACGATCTGCAGGCTGCCGTCCGCCACGGTTTCTACCGAAACGAGCGTCGCTCCCGTGCGGATCTTTGAGCCCACCGGGACCGGAGAGACAAAGCGCACCTTGTTCAGTCCGTAGTTGACGCCGAGGCGTACGCCTTCGAAATGCAGAATCTCGCTCCACATCGGGATGACGAGCGAGAGCGTGAGGAATCCGTGCGCAATCGTGGTGCCGAACGGACCGGCTGCGGCCCGTTCCGGATCGATGTGAATCCACTGGTGGTCGTCGGTGGCGTCAGCAAACGTGTTGATCTGTTCCTGAGTGATCTCTCGCCATGCCGAGTACCCCAGATGCTTGCCGGTCAAGGCGGTGAGCTCGTCGACGCTTGTGACGGTCGTGGTCACGGTGTCTCCTCGGTCGCGGTCTGTTCGTTCGCTGCGGTCTTCGCCCGCAACTGGGACTTCTGCACCTTACCCGACGCCGTGTGCGGGAGCGAGTCGCGGAACACCCAGGACCGTGGGATCTTGTATCCGGCGATGCGCGCTCGTAGATGCGCTCGTAATTGTTCCTCGGTCACTGACCGGTCTGCCGCGAGCACGACGTAGGCCTCGCCTACTTCGCCCCAGGTGGTGTCGGCGACGCCGATGACTGCTGCTTCGACGACGGCTTCGTGATCGCAGAGCGCTTTCTCCACCTCGGCGGGATACACGTTTTCGCCGCCCGAGATGTACACGTCCTTGACGCGGTCGACGATGGTGATGACACCCGACTCGTCAGCCACAGCGACGTCGCCGGAGCGGAACCACCCGCCGTCGAGAAAGGCCTGTTCGGTGGCTTCCGGGAGTCCCCAGTACCCGCGCATCACGTTCGGACCGGCGATGACGATCTCGCCCAATTCCCAAGGCGCCGCGGTCGAGCCGTCGTCCCGTACCAGGCGCACGTCGGTGAAGAAATGCGGCACTCCGGCGGCGCCGACCGTCTCGGCGCTGAGCTGCGGGTCGACGATGAGTGCACCCGGCGCTGTCTCGGTCATCCCGTAGCCCTGGACGAACGAGAGGCCGCGCTCGAGGTACGTGGTGATCAGCGATTTCGGGACCGGTGCGCCGCCGCACAGCAACAGGCGCACGGACGAGAGATCGGCCGTCGCCCATTTCGGGGACTGTGTCAGCGCGGCGAACATCGTCGGCACGCCGAAGAGCAACGTGACGCGCATTCGGGCGATCGTCTCGATCACAGCGTCCGCATCGAATCGCGGTTCGATGATCAGGTGCCCGCCCTTGAGCAGCGTGGGCAGGCACGTCATGTTGAGCGCGGCCGTGTGAAACATCGGCGCAGTCACGAGTGTCACCTCGTCGCTGCGGATATCAAGATCCACGAGCACGTTGAGGCAGTTCCACATGATGTTGTCGTGCGTGAGGATCGCGCCTTTCGGCCGGCCCGTCGTGCCGGACGTGTACATGATCAAGCACGGTGCGTTTGCGTCCACCGGGACCTCGATTGGTGTGTCGGGGGCGCTTGCGATCATCGCTTCGTAGTCGAGCGCTCCAGGAAACGCTGCATCAACGGCGATCGACTTCGGCCGCGTGCCCACGGCGAGCTGTTCCACCGTCGATGCCGATGCGCCACCGAACAGCAGCACGTCCGCGCCGGAATCACCGAGCATGAAGGCGATCTCCGCCGCAGACAGTCGTGCGTTGAGTGGCACGAAGATCGCTCCCAGCGCAGCGGTGGCGAAGAGGCTCTCGAGGAGACGCATGGCGTTGCGCTTGAGAATTTTCGGCTTGACGTCGGGTTTGATGTCGAGCGCGTCGAAGTCCGCGAGCCAGCGGTCCGGCGTCAGCAGCGGGTAGTCCGACCCGAACAACACCTTGTCCTGCAGCAGCGTGTTGGCGTAGCGCACGAGTTGTGGTGGGAAATACTTCGGCGACCAGCCCGAGAGATCGATGAACACATTTGGTTTGTGCGTCGCAACCGCGAGCGCCTCGTCCTGCCAGGGAAATGATGGATGCGCCAGGACGATGCTGAGATCCGGGAAGTCAACTGCCACGTCATCGAGCAACATCGGGTCCGAGTACTTGAGCCGTATGCCACCGCCACCACGGACCCGGGCACCGATTCCGGTCTGACCGGTGTGAAAGATCGCGGGGAGTCCGAGCGCTTGAATCGCCTCGTAGAGCGGGTACGCGGAGCGATCGTTCGGGAAGAAGCCCTGCAGGTTTGGATGAAACTTGAAGCCGCGGACGCCGAACGACTCGGCGAGGCGTCGCGCTTCACGCGCTCCCGCCGGTCCCTTGGCGGGATCGATGCTCGCAAACGGAATGAGCACGTCATCGTGCTCCGCCGCAGCTGTCGCGATCTCCTCATTGGAGATGGCCGGATGCGCCGTCGCGGCCTCGGCATCAACGGTGAAGACCACCGCGGCCATGTGACGCTCCCGGTAATACGCGGCGATCTCGTGCACGGTGGGCATGCGATGCCCCGCGGCAAAGTACGCGTCGGCGCCCTCGCGGAGCGCATCAGGCAGCGAGTGATGACCGCTCGCCGAGATCTCGACGTGAACGTGGACGTCGATTGCGACGAGGCTCGCGACGTCGATCATCTGCTCGTCAGTCGCGAGTCAGGATGACCACCGGGATCTCGCGATCGGTGCGCTCCTGGTACTGGTCGTAGTCGGGCCAGGCCGCGGTCATGATCTTCCAGAGTTCGGGCTTCTCCTCCGCCGTCGCCGTGCGCGCGTGGGCCGCGAAGCGATCTCCTTTCACCTGGACCTGCACCTCGGGATTAGCGCTGAGATTCACATACCAGGCGGGCGGCTTTGGAGCTCCGCCTTTCGACCCGACGACCAGGTAGTCATCACCGTGGCGGCCGAAAATGAGCGCATTGCTGCGCGACTGGCCGCTCTTGCGACCGGTCGTGGTGAGGATCAGGATCTCGGTGCCCTTGTGCCACGCGAACCCCTCTTCACCATCAGTGGCGACGTATCGATCGACGTGTTCCTGACCGAACAGCATCAGCGCATCTCCCGGAAGTTGATTCAGCCCCGACGCCGGGCGACGGGCTTTCGAGTGTAATTTACCGGGTGCGCTTCCCAGGCCGGCCGTCCTCTGTCCCCCGTGTGACCAGGGTCGCGTAACCGTGGCATCGAGAGCGGGCGGTCTGATCGGCCGCATGGGACCGCTGGCTGTCGCCGTTGCCGCCGCGATGTGGGCCACCGACCCGTACTTTCGCCCCGAGCTGACCAAGCAGCTCACCGCAAGCCAGATCGTCTTCGTCGAATCGCTGCTGATCGCGCTGTGCTTTCTGCCGGTGGCCGGACGCATTCGCCGCGAGCTCCGGCATCTGCCGGTCCGCCAGTGGATCGCGATGGCGGTGATCGCTCTCGGCGCGCAAGCGTTTGCAACCGTCCTCTTCACACAAGCGCTGAGCTACGCCTTCCCGGCACATGCGGCACCCGATTTCAACGTGGAGAACGAGGTGTACCTGCTGTACATGCTCCAGCCCGTCTTCGGTATCGCAATGGCACGTATCTTCCTGAAGGAGCGTCGCAAACCGTACTTCTGGCCACTCGCCGGATGCGCCATCGTGGGCGTGTATCTGATCGTCTTCCCGCAGAATCCGCTGGCCCCGTTCTCGGCGGTCGAGCACGATCAACTCCTCGCAGCCGTCCTGATTCTCGGCGCCGTCATTCTCTGGGCATCCGGGACGGTGTTCGGCCGCTACAGCCTCTCCAACGTCTCGTTCGTCACGACGGCTGCGATGCGTTTCACGCTGGCACTTCCGGTGTTGCTCATCCTGATGCTGACCAACGTCGGCGGCGGTCACCTCGGGACCTTCTCGGTGCACCAGATTCCAAGCTTCATCGGGATCGCGCTCATCCCCGGCCTGCTCGCGATGCTCCTGTACTACCGAGCCCTGGCGAGCACACCGGCATCGCTCGCATCGATCGCCGAGCTGGGATACCCGTGCACGCTGTTCCTGGTGTTCTCTTTGCCGGCCCCGGTCGGCCTCGGCCTGCCCCTGTACGGGATCGAGATCGTCGGTGCCCTGCTGCTGATCGCGGTGGTCACGACGCTCAACGTGCTCAAGCATCGCGACGTTGTCGAGACGCCGCAGCATGCCGACGTCCCCGTCCCCGCCGAAGTCGGGACCTAGCCGCTCGATGCCGCCGGCGTTCTGGATCGTGGTGCTCATCAAGGACTTCACCACAGCGAAAAGCAGGCTCGCGTCCGTGCTGGAGCCACAGCCGCGGCGACGGCTCGCCGAGATGACGGCCGCGCGTGCCCTGGACGCGGCGCTCGCGATTGCACCGACGCTCGCGGTGTGCGGATCGATCGAAGCGGCGGATCTCGCTCGAGTCCGCGGCGCCGCGCTCGTTGTGGAGGAATCGCCGAGCGGCCAGAACCCGGCGGCGATGCGCGGTCTCGCCGAGGTCGCGCAGCGAGGCGCATCCGCGGCGCTGCTCCTCAGCTCGGACCTCCCGCTCGTGGACGAGGCTGCACTCCGACGACTCCTCGCGGTGACGGAGATACCTGGGAGCCTCGTGGTCGCGGCTTCGGCGGACGGCCGCCAGGGCACGAACGCGCTGTACCTGCGACCGCCCGCTGACTTCTCACTCCACTTCGGGCAGGCATCGCTGCCCAAATTCGCCGAGGAAGCTCGAATCCGCGGTCGCCAGTTCATCGTCCACGAAGATCCGAGCCTGGCGCTCGACCTCGACGAGCCCGCCGACCTCACCGCATGGCGCCGGCTCGAGCCGACGGGGTGAACCTCGAGCTTCGCGGAGTCGAGGGTCTCCCCGAGATCCACCCGGGAGACGACCTCGCTGCCCTGATCTTCGAGCAGTCGGGAGCGCTTCACGACGGCGATGTCGTCGTGGTCGCCCAGAAAGTCGTCTCCAAGTCCGAGGGCAGGATCCGAAGGTTGTCCGAGGTGTCGCCGTCGGCGCAAGCCCTGCAGCTGGCACCGGGACTCGATGCCGACCCACGCATGGTCCAGGTGGTGCTCGACGAGACGGCGCGCATCGTCCGCGCCGACCGGGTCCTCATCGTCGAGACGCACCAGGGATTCGTCTGTGCCAACGCCGGCGTCGACCGCTCGAACATGGACGGCAAGGACGACGTCTGCCTCCTCCCCGTCGACTGCGATGCGAGCGCCCGCGTGCTCCGCGAACGGGTCGAGGCGCTTGCTGGAGCGCGCGTTGGCGTGATCATCAGCGACACCTTCGGGCGCGCCTGGCGGATGGGGCTCGTCAATGTTGCGCTGGGTGTTTCCGGGCTCCCCGCGATGCTCGACTATCGTGGACAGCCGGATGACTTCGGCATGCCGCTCCAGGCAACCGTGGTTGCGATCGCCGACGAGCTCGCGGCGGCTGCGGAGATCGTGATGGGCAAGACACGGCGCGTCCCTGTGGTGGTGGTCAAAGGCCTCGGCGAGCTCGACGGCGTTCCGGGATCCGGACAGGAGCTCGTGCGGCCCTCCGAGCTGGACCTCTTCCGATGAAGGTCGCGCTCCTCTCCGGAGGTACCGGCGGCGCACGGCTCGCAAGCGGGCTGGCGGCGGAGCTCTCGCCGGAGGATCTCTCCATCGTCGCCAACACGGCGGACGACGACGAGTTCTGGGGCTTGCTCGTGAGTCCGGACGTCGACGCGATCCTCTACCGACTCGCCGGACTGTTCAACGAGGCAACGGGATTCGGCGTTCGCGACGACACCTTCCATGCGCAGGCGATGCTCGGAAGTCTCGGTGAGCAAACCTGGTTCCAGCTTGGTGACCGCGATATCGGCGTCCACCTGCTTCGCGCCGTGCTGCTGCGCAACGGCCTTCGCCTGAGCGAGGCAGTGGCGCACCTCGCGAAAGCCTTCGGCATCGACGTCGCTGTGATCCCGATGAGCGATGACCAGGTGCGCACACGCATCAGGATCGATTCCGGTGAGCTGAGCATGCAGGAGTGGTTCGTCGGCGAGCGTTGCGTCCCGGTGGTGCGCAGCATCCGGCTTGACGGCCTCGAGTCTGCGAAAGCATCGCCCGAGGCGATCGCTGCGGTCCGCAACGCGGACGCCGTGGTCATCGGCCCCTCGAATCCACTGTTGAGCATCGATCCGATCCTGGCCGTCCTCGGCGATGAGCTCGACCGTGAGCGGGTCACGGTCATTTCGCCGGTCGTCGGGGGACGCTCGCTCAAGGGCCCGACGGTGTCCATGCTCGAACAGATGGGCGAGGAGGCAACCGCGCTTGGCGTGGCGCGACGCTACGCCGGTATCGCGGCGAACATCGTGATCGACCGCGCCGATGTCGGCTTGCGCGAGTCGATCCGTGCGCTGGGGATGCACACGCTCGTCGACGACACGGTGATGGAAGGTCCCGACGGCGAGCGCCGATTCGCCCACTCGCTCATGCACGAATTAGAGTTGCTTGATGGCTCATGAGACCGTCCTCGACTTCGTCCGCGCGAACCCGCGGGCGGTGCTCGCCACGTACCGCCGCGATGGACAGGCGCAACTCTCGCCGGTAAGCGCAAGCGTCGACGCGGAAGGTCGCGTCGTGATCAGCACGCGTGAGGGGGCGATGAAGACGCTCAACCTCCGGCGCACACCGCGCGCCGCCCTCTGCGTGATCAGCCAGCAGTTCTTCGGTGAGTGGCACAGCCTCGAGGGCAGCGTCGAGATCGTGAGCCTTCCCGACGCGATGGAACCGCTTGTCGACTACTACCGCCGCATCAGCGGCGAGCATCCGGACTGGAACGACTACCGCGAGGCGATGGTGCGAGAGCACCGTGTCCTGCTGCGCATCACCGTCGACCGCAGCGGACCGACCGTCCAGGGGTAGCGCGGCTCAGGCGACGCTCGTGCTCGGCGTGATCGCGCGCAGCCGAGGGAGCACCTCGCGCGAATACAGGTCGAGAAAGCGACGCTGATCGGATCCGGGCGCGTGGAAGATGAGGTGGGTGAACCCGAGGTCGAGGTACGGGCGGATGCGATCCACGTGCTCGTCGGGATCCGAGGAAACGATCCACCGGCTGGCCGCCCGCTCGGTGGGAAGGGCATCGGCAAGCCGCTCCATCTCGACCGGGTCCTCGACGCCCACCTTTTCCTCGGGCGACAGTGCCAGCGCCGACCAGTGGCGCGTGTCATCGCGAGCTCTCGCGAGATCGGTGTCAAAGGACACCTTCATCTCGATGGTCAACTCCACGGCGTCGACCTCGCGGCCTGCCGCCAGAGCGCCCTCTGCCTCGGCGGGGAGCAGCGTGTCCGCATACAGTTCCATGCCTTTGCCGCTGGTACAGATGAGACCGTCGGCGACCCTGCCGGCGAGCCGCGCGGCCGACGCACCTGCCGCGGCGATGTAGATGGGGATCGGCTCCTCCGGGCGGTCGTAGATCGTCGCGTTCCTGGTTCGGTAGTAGGCGCCGTCGAACGTGACCCGGTCCGTTGTCAGGAGGGTCTGGATGAGCGTGACCGCCTCCTTGAGGCGCGCAAAACGTTCCTTGGCGTCCGGCCACTCCGTACCGAGCGGCGCCTCGTTCATCGATTCGCCGGTGCCCACTCCGAGCCAGAAGCGGCCGGGGAACATGCTTCCGAGCGTCCCCATCGCCTGCGCGACCACCGCGGGGTGATAGCGGAAGGTGGGGGTCAGCACGCTCGTCCCGAGCGCGATCCGGCTGGTCGCCTGACCTGCAGCGCCGAGCCACGCGAGTGAGAACGGCGCGTGACCGCCGGTGTGCCGCCACGGCTGAAAGTGGTCGCTGATCGCGGCGGTGTCGAACCCGCACCCCTCCGCCGCCACGGTGAAATCGAGCAGTGCCGTCGGGCTGAACTGCTCAGCCGACACCTTGTACCCGAACCGAAGTTGACGAGACACCTCAGTGATCTTCCCACGCGGCACGTCGCAGCCCGGTCAGCGGCGCCGTGCGTCTCAGCCGGCGGCGGCGATGACGACCGGTGAACCGATGTCCTCGTCGATCACGGCCGGCGCCGCCAGACCGACCATCCGCCGCGCCGACTCGATCTTCGCGATCAGCGCCTCGGGTGCGAACGGCTTGCCGAGGTATTCGCACTTGAGCTCGTCGGCACGATTGAGGACGTCGGCGTTATCGAGCAGTCCGGTCATGACGACGATCGGCATATCCGCGTGCATGCCGCGGGCGCGCACGTGGGCAATGAGATCCCATCCGTCGCCGTCCGGCAGACCGATATCCACAACCATCACCCCGGTAGCGTGGGACAGCTCCGCCATTGCCTCCCGGAGGCTCGGAACGAGCACAGCCCGCATGCCGTATCGCTCGAGGATCCGGCAGGCGGTCGCTCCCACGAACTGGTCATCGTCCACGACGAGGACGCGCCCTGGCTTCGCGCGTTGCGGCGCAGCCTCGGTTCCGGCGTCAACCGGAAACACCGCTCTTCCAGCGTCTTCGGCCCGCGCGGAGGCAAGCGACCGCTCGATCGCCTGGGCCTCCATCGGCCGCGCATAGAAGAACCCTTGGGCGAGGTCATAGCCGGCCTCGCGCAGGTGCTGGGCCTGATCACCACGCTCCACACCCTCGATGATGGTGCGCAGCTGGAGCGCACGCACGAGGCCGACGACCCCGTCAAGGAGCGCGCTCGCCACGTGTCCATCGGGGACGTGATCGACGAGCGACTTGTCGATTTTCACCACGGCAACGGGGAGCCGGCGCAACCTCGCAAGGGACGATGCACCCACGCCGAAGTCGTCGATCGCAAGCGCGACACCGAGCGCTTTGAGGCGTCCAAGAATCCGGATCGCATTGTCCATGTCGTCCATGACGGCAGTCTCGGTGACCTCGAGGACGAGGCTCGTCGGCCTGATGCCCGCGCTGCGAATCGCCTCCTCGACAATTGCCTCGAGGTCGCCCGAGTAGAGCTGCCGGGGCGACACGTTGACGCTCATCGTGATGTCGGCGGCAGCGCCATAGTCCCGCTGCCAGCTCGCGAGCTGCTGGCACGCCTCGTTGAGGATTCGCGCGCCGATCGGGATGATGAGCCCGGTGCGTTCGGCAATCGGGATGAAGACGTCGGGAGGGATGATGTCGCCATCGGGATGCTTCCAGCGCGCGAGCGCTTCGATGGACACCATCCGTCCGTTCTGCAGGTCGACGATGGGTTGGTAGTGCACGATCAGGTCGCCGGTGAGCCACGCCGTACGGAGCCCGGTCTCCACGCGCACACGCTCCGCAACAGCCGTGTGCATCGACTCCTTGAAAAGGGCAAACCCGTTGCCGCCGTTCGATTTTGCCGCATACATGGCGAGATCCGCGTTGCGCAGCAACTCATCCGCCGTCGTTCCCTGACCAGCCGAGGCGATACCGATGCTGGCGGCAACGCTCACGGTGGTCGTCTTCAAAACGAGCGGCAGCTCGAGGGCGGCGAGCACGCGCCGCGCGAGGACCGCAACCTCCTCGGCGGGGCCGGTCGCGAGGACGATGGCAAACTCGTCACCGCCGAGACGCGCGACCGCGTCACCGTCGCGCACACTGGCGACGATCCGCTGCGCGACCTGGATCAGCACCTGGTCACCGGTGCTGTGTCCGAAGGTGTCGTTGACCTCTTTGAAGCCGTCGAGGTCGAGCATCAGCAACGTCATGTTCTTTTGCGGTGTCTCGAGTGCTTCGAGCTCGCGCTCCAGGCGCCGCCGTAGGAGCGTGCGATTCGGTAAGCCGGTCAACGCATCGTGCGATGCCTGATGCGCCAGCGCTCTGCCGAGCCCGAGATTCATGTACAGCGCCAGGTACATGCGTGTGAGCGTCAGACCAACGAGCGCGAGCAACACCCAGAGCAGCACGTCCTCGAGCTCGGTCTCGTGCGCTCGCAACGCGACGGCGAAGACGCATGTCAGCCCTACCGGCACGATCGGCAGCCAGAGTCCGGTTCGCGTGGTCATCGCGTTGGTGACAACAGCCTCCGGGTGTCGCCGGAAGCAGAGCGCATACAGCGCGGCGACGGCGAGGCAGAGCAGCCCGGCGATCCAGCCGTTGGCAAACACCGACCCGGGCGCGCTGATGCCGAGTCCAATCTGGTGCGTGAGCTCGACATCCGCAGCGCCGATGCCAAGGATCGCAGCGCCGATGAGCAAACCGATCGGACGCGTCCGCGGACCGACCCGGGCGACGACCGTGACGACCAGCGTGAGCACCACCATGTCGGCGACCGGTTGCGCAAGATTCAGTGCGTTCACGAAGACCGCGTTCGGACCGTCGACGATCCGGAGATACCCGGTCGCCAGCCCGACGAGCAGCAGACCGCCGCCCATGAGCAGGCCGTCGCAGAGGGCAACGACGACCGCAACGCGAGACGACATCACGCGCATGAAGATCAGCGCGGCGAGCACACCGACCGGCAGTTGCACGACGAATGCGACGTTGCCAATCGACAGGAGCGTCCCGTCGTGGTGAGCGGCCAGCACGTTCCAGTCGCTCGCTGCCTCAAGCGCTGCGTAGGCCGACCAGCACAACCAGGACCACCGGCGGCGACCTCTCGACCTGGTCGCGGCGGTCAGTGCGAGTGCGGCGGCCAGGAGTCCCGCGCCAACTTCAGCGAGGTTGTGGATGCGGTCCTGCAGAATGTTGCCGCCGAATCCGAACAGCGACGCACCCGTGAACGCGACGATCAGGACGGCGACCGATGCCGTCAGGACAATGAAGAGCCGGCGGGATGACACGAAGCGCCTAGAACCGGCGAGTCTGCGACCGTGCGATACGGGTGGTCACGGTCAAAGTCTCCTTCGATCGGGGCTTTGGCCTTGCCGATCTTCTTGCTACCAGTTGTCGCCGCTCCCTGCGGGGTCAGCGTCCGTGGAGCTCACGGGGGGCCAATCTGGCGGAGCCTCGCGTGCGCGTCTGTTCGTCAGGGTACTTAGCGGGCGCGCAGATCGACGCTCGTTCAACACTGTCACAAGCGTCACCGTCGCGTCCCTCGCGGTCGGATCTCGCGGCGTTGGTTCGTGTCATCCGCGTGTCGGGACGAATTCCCGCTGGAGGATAGACTGCAGGTGATGGCGAAATGGGTCGTCCTGCACCTGGCTGCCGATGAAGCGTCGACGTACATCAACGTCGATGCGGTGACCCAGGTTCGCCAGGTCTCCGTGGGATCCACTTGTATTTCCTTCCTCGACGGCACCGAGGTTTCGGTCCGCGAGGACGCTCCCATCGTGATCGCCGCCTTCCGCCGCGACTCGATCTAGCCACCAACCCGACTTGCAGTCCGGCGGCCGGCAAAAGCCCGAATCGCGGAGGCCGAGGCCCGTGTGGCAGCATGGGTCCGCTCATGACAACGTCGCCGCTGCTCATGATCCCCGGCCCGACGCCAGTGGCACCGGACGTGCTCGCGGCGCTCGCGGAGCCGGTTCGGAGCCACACCGGGCCCGAGAACGCCGCCACGATGCTCCGCATCCAGACGGGCATCCGAGAGCTCATGGGCTCCGAACATGCACGGGTCTACTGCTTCGCCGGATCCGGCACGCTCGCGATGGAGACCGCGCTGATCAACCACGCGTTGCCGGGCGACCGGGTGATCGTCGTCAGCCACGGCTATTTTGGTGATCGCTTCACGGAGGTCGCCGGCGCCCTCGGAATGCGCGCGGAGGTGCTGCATGTCGATTGGGGTGAGCACGCCGACACTGCCGCGCTTCGCGCACTGATACTCGCGGGCGACCAGCCGGCACTCGTGTGCATGACGCACGTCGATACCAGCAGCGGCGTGCTCGCGAAGTGCGCCGAACTCACTGCGACGGTCCGGGCCGCGGCCCCGGATGCGGTGATCGTCGTCGACGGAGTCTGCGCAACCGGTGGGCTCGAAGAGACGATGGACGCCTGGGATGTCGACGTCCTGCTCACCGGCGCACAGAAGGCACTCAGCGTTCCGCCCGGCCTCGCAGTGCTCGCCGTTTCCGAGCGTGCGCGCAGCCGTCGCGAGTCACTTGGCGATATCCACGCGTACTACGCGGATCTCCGCCGCTGGGACGCGTCCGTCGACGATCCGCGCAAGTATTTCTCGACGCATGCTGTGTCACTGCTACGGGCACTTGAAGTGTCGCTTGACAGCATTCTCGCCGAGGGACTTCCCGCTCGCTACGAGCGCCACCGTCGCGTCGCCGGGATGGTTCGCGACGGCATGGCGGAGCTCGGATTCACACCGCTCACCAACGCGGCCCACCTCGCACCGACGCTCAGCGTGCTCGCGCTCCCGGAAGGAGTCGACGACCCGACATTGCGCGCAGGAATGAGCGAGCGCGGCGTGGTGATTGCACCGTGTCTCGGCCCCTGGGCGGGAAAAGGCGTGCGCATCGGACACATGGGAACGGTCACCGAGGCCGAAGCTGCACGCACCATCGATGCCGCGGCTGCGGCGATTGCAGCTCATGCTTGACGTAGCTCTGCAGCAACGTCTGCGTGCCGCTGTCGGTGACGACGGCATCATCACCGAGCCGGCAGCGCTGCAGACATACGCATGCGACGGTCTCACCGGACGTCGCGTCTCGCCCGCGGCTGTGGTGCTCCCGACGACCACCGAGCAGGTGGCGGGGGTTGTGCGGGCGTGCGCGGAAAGCGATGTGCCGTTTGTCGCGCGCGGTGCTGGCACCGGGCTTTCGGGTGGCGCACTCCCGGTCGCAGACGGAGTGGTCATCGGGCTCAGCCGGATGCGTGCGATCCTCGACATCGATCTCGAGAATCAGCAGGTCACCGTGCAACCCGGGGTGACCAACCTCGAGGTGAGCAAGACGGTGCGGCCGCTCGGATATTTCTACGCGCCGGATCCCTCGTCGCAGCAGGTGTGCACCATCGGTGGCAACGTCGCGGAGAATTCCGGCGGAGCGCACTGCCTGAAGTACGGATTCACGACGCACCACGTCCTCGCCGCGACGTTCGTGACAGCGCGCGGCGAGATTGCGCATCTCGGCGGTTCCGTGCGTGACGCCGCGGGCTACGACCTGCTCGGCGTCGTGATCGGGAGCGAAGGGACACTCGGGATCGTGACCGAGGTCGTCCTTCGCATCGTCCGCGTTCCGGAATCGACCGAGACGGTGCTCGCGGCGTTCTCCACGATGGGCGACGCCGGTGAGGCGGTGTCTCGGATCATCGCCGCGGGGATCACACCGGCAGCAATCGAGATGATGGATCGCCTCGCAATTCAGGCGTGCGAGCAGATCGTCCACGCCGGGTATCCGGACTGCGGCGCAGCACTGATCGTCGAGCTGGACGGTCCGGCAGTCGAGTCGAGCGCATTCCTACGCCAGGTGCTCGACATCTGCGCGGCGAGCGGATCGACGGAGACTCGCGTGGCCGCCAGCGAGGCTGAGCGTGCACTGATCTGGAAAGCACGCAAGGCGGCATTCGCCTCGATGGGACGGATCAGTCCGAGCTACTACGTGCAGGACGGTGTCATCCCACGTACTCGCCTGCGCGAAGTGCTCGAGGAGATCGGCACGTTGTCGACGAAATACGGCTTGCGCGTGGCCAACGTCTTCCACGCGGGCGACGGCAATCTGCATCCGCTCGTCCTGTACGACAACACCGAGCCCGGTGCATCGGATCGCGCGCTCGAGCTCGCGGGGCTGATCCTCGAGTCGTGCATCGCCGCGGGCGGTTCGATCACCGGTGAGCACGGAGTCGGGTCCGACAAGGCGTGCTACATGCCGAAGATGTTCAGCCCCGGGTCGATCGCGGTCATGGGACGGGTGCGCGACGCCTTCGACGCGAGCGATATCTGCAATCCGGGTAAGGCGCTTCCCACTCCTCGCCTCTGCGGCGAGGTCCCCGGGATGTACCGGCCACACGCGATTGAGATGGCCGGGCTGGCGGACCGCCTATGACTGTCTCGACGTCGCAGGAAGTGAGCCTGTTCACAGAGCTTGTGGGCGCTTCGCACGTGCGCGCCGCCGGAGTCGATGACTCGGTCGGTGGCGTCATGCCACGGCTCGTTGTCTCGCCTGCCGGCGAGGCCGAGGTGGCATCGGTCCTCTCGGCGGCAACTGCGCGCGGGCTCGCGGTGGTCGCGCGTGGCGGTGGGACGAAGCTCGAGTGGGGCTCGGCGCCGGAGCGCTGCGACGTGGTGCTCTCGACCGCCCGCATCACTGGGATCGTGGACCATGAGCCGGCGGATCTTGTGTGCGTGGTGCGCGCCGGCACGCCGCTGCGCGACGTGCAGGAGACGCTTGCCGCGGTTCCAGGCTTCCGCCAGCGTCTCATGCTCGATCCGCCGCAGGGTGATGCCGCAACCATCGGCGGCGTGGTCGCCACAGCGACCAGTGGACCGCTGCGAACACGCTTCGGCACGGCACGTGATCTCGTGATCGGCACGAGTTTCGTGCTCTCGGACGGGACCATCGGCCGCAGCGGCGGCAAGGTCGTCAAGAACGTGGCGGGTTTCGACGTCGCCAAATTGCTGGTGGGATCGCTGGGGACACTGGCAGTGATCACCGAGGTGGCGTTCCGCCTGCATCCGCTCCCGGAAGCGTCACGGACCGTCGTCCTCGAGGCGCGATCCGTCTCGGACCTCTGCGGGTTTGCGACGCGCGTCGGACGCCTCCAGGTGACACCGAGCCTTGTCGATATCCACTGGCCGCACGGCGTGGCGGTGGTGCGCTTTGACAGCTCCGAGGCCGGCGCCGGGATCCAGGCGGAGCGCGTCGTGCACGATGTGGGCGGCCGGATCCTGCCGGACCACGAGGCGTCCGCTCTGCATGCGTCGCTTGCCGGATCGCCGTGGATCGGCGAAGGCGCGGTGTGTGCCGTTGCCGTGATGCCCACACGCGCCGTCGAGTTACTGTCGATTCTGTCTGCTACGTGCGACGCCATCGCATTGCGTCCCCTGCTGGGCACCGGGGAGCTCCGCTGCGCGGCCGATGCTCTCGGGACCGTCGTGGAAGCCGTGCGCGGCGTGGGTGGCCGCCTCGTGGTGAGACGCGGTGACGCGCCGTCAGCCGGCACCGTGGATGACCCGGTGGCGCTGGAGCTCATGCGTTCCGTGAAGCTGCAACTCGATCCGGCCCGCACGCTCAGCCCCGGACGCCAGGTCGGTGGCATCTGAGGTGGCTGTGAGTTCCGGACCGCCTCACGTGCGCGGGCATCCACGCGGAGACGCGGTGAGCATTGCCTTCGACGACCACCACTCCCCGGACCCGGCGCTGATCGCCGACTGCGTCCACTGCGGGTTCTGCCTGCCCGCCTGCCCCACGTATCTGCTCTGGGGTGAGGAGATGGATTCCCCGCGCGGCCGAATCCTGCTCATGGATCTCGCGGCCCGCGGCGAAGTCGGGATGAGCGCCGAGGTGGTGCGTCACTGGGACGCGTGCCTCGGATGCATGGCATGTGTCGACGCCTGCCCGTCCGGGGTTCAGTACAACCGGCTTGTCGAACAGGTCCGGCCGCAGGTGGAACGCCATTTCGCGCGCTCGTGGCGGGATCGTGCGACGCGTGCGGCGCTCTTCGCGGTGCTGCCGCATCCGCGCCGGATGCGCACGGTGGCGTCTGCGGTTGCGCTGACTCAGGCCTTGGGGCTTCGCGCTGCTCTTCAGGTCAAACCGTTGCAGCGGCTCGTGCCAAAGACGTTGCGCCGCCTCGATGCGATGGCGCCATCGCTGCGCATCGCCGATCTGAAGGTCCGCTCGCCTCGCCGTATCGCCCCCAAGGGACGCCAGGTCAAGCGCGTCGCAATCCTCACCGGCTGCGTGCAGGACGCGTTCTTCTCGCACGTGAACCGGGCCACCGCGCGTGTCCTGGCCGCACACGGGTGCGAGGTGCTGGTGCCGCCGCTGCAGAGCTGCTGCGGAGCGCTCGAGATCCACGCCGGCCGCGAGCGTCCCGCGCTGGAACGGATGCGCCGCCTCATCGCGCAGATGGAACCGCTCGAACTCGACCACATCGTCGTGAACAGCGCGGGGTGCGGTTCGGCGATGAAGGAGTACGGACAGCTGCTCGCCGACGATCCCTTCTGGGCGGACCGCGCCGCGAAGTTCTCGGCAAAGGTCCGCGACGTCATGGAAGTGATCGCCGAGCTCGACGTGCAACTGCCCGCGCGTCTGCATCCACTGCCCGCGCGAGTCGCGTATCACGATGCCTGTCACCTCGCGCATGCGCAGGGAGTGCGCCTCCAACCACGCGCGGTGCTGGGTCGCATCCCCGGCCTCGAGTTGGTGACATTGCAGGAGTCGGACGTCTGCTGCGGGAGTGCCGGCATCTACAACCTCGTTGCGCCGCAGGCGGCGGACGATCTCGGCGCTCGCAAGGCCGGCAACGTGATCGCGAGCGGCGCGGACCTGCTCACGGCTGGCAACGGTGGGTGTCTGCTCCAGATCCAGGCGGCGTTGCGTCGCGCCGGGCACCCACTGCCCTCGGTACACCCGGTCGAGTTGGTCGATGCGTCCATCCGCGGATTGCCGGTGTCGCTGCTCACTGACGCCCCGCCAGGGCGGTAGCGGTGAGCGAGCCTGCCGTCGCAACGCCGGTCGGCCGTCGCGCACGCGTTGTGGTCATCGGTGCAGGTGCCATCGGTCTCGCGGTTGCGCTGCAGCTTCGACGCGCCGGTGTCGAGGGCGTCGTGGTGGTCGACCGCAATTCGTCCCCGGGGATGGGCTCGACGAGCCGCGCCAACGGCGGTGTCAGAGCGCAGTTCACGACGCCGATCAACATCGTGTTCTCGCAATTCACGATCACGAAGCTGCGCGAGTTGCATGAGCTGTCCGGCGGCGTCGTCGGCTTCCGTCCGGTGGGCTATCTCTTCCTCACCGGCACCGACGCGGGCGAGATCGCACTCCGACGAAGCTGGGAATTGCAAAACTCACTCGGCGTCGACGTGCAGTGGCTCTCGGCAACCGATGTCATCGAGAAGGTGCCGTTCGTCAACGTTGACGGCCTGTCGGGCGCCACGTTCTGCGCGGGCGACGGAATCATCGACCCGCACGGCGTCGTGAGCGCCTTGTGGGCAGAGTGCCGGCGTCTCGACACCGCGTTCCTCCTCGACACCGAGGTGCTCGACGTTAGCGGCGGTTCGCCGGCACGGGTGCACACCAGGTCCGGTGACATCGAGGCCGAGTTCGTCGTCAACGCCGCAGGTCCTTACGCGCCGGGCGTAGCCGCGATGGCGGGAGTCGAGTTGCCGGTCGTCTCGCGCCGCAGAAATCTTGCGTGCACAGAAGCCGTCGCCGGCATCGCCGATGCGATCCCGATGTGCGTCGACAACGACACGGGGGTGCTGATACGTCGCGAGGGCGCCGGGTTTCTCATCGGCTTCTCGGACCCGACTGATCCCTCGAGCACCGACACCGGCTTCGACCCCGCGTTTCTCGACGCCATCGCCGCGCGCGTCGGCAATCGCTTCCCATTTCTTGAAGATGTGCCGATCAGCCCGCGCAAGTGCTGGGCCGGCCTCTATCCCGAGACGCCGGACCACCACGCCATCATCGACTCACCGGCAGACGCTCCATGGTTCATCCAGTGCGTCGGTTTCGGCGGCCACGGGATCATGCACTCGTTTGCGGCCGGGCAGGCCGTCACGGAGTTGATCACCAACGGCGCGTCGACGACGTTCGACCTGGATCCGTTGCGTCTGTCTCGTTTTGCCGAGGCCGGCTCGGTCGTCGAGACGGCGGTGCTTTAGGCGGCGAGCACCGCGGCGATCTCGCCTGCCGGGTCCTCGAGCATCGCGCCGAGCGCCTGGCGCTGCGCATCGTCCAGGGTGAGCAGCGGCGATCGCACTGCGTCCTCGATCGCGACGCCGCGTCGCTGCAGGATGAACTTCAGTGCCGACTGAAACGGGAATGGTTCGATGGAGGTGCGCACACGCGCAGCGCGCTCGCTCGCTTCCGGCGTGCGCAACCGAACTGCGTCGATGGTCAATTCGGGAAACGCAGCTGCAAGCCCCGACACGGCGCCGGCGGCGCCGCCCGAAATACCCTCACTGATGAGCCCTTCGGCGCCGATGAACACGTCGAGCCCCGGGATCAGGTACGGAGCCACAGCGCTGAATGGCGAGTCCGAAACCTTGAGCCCTGTGAGATTCGGCGCGCTGTCCTGCAGACGCCGGATCACGTCGATCGGCACTGCGTACCCGCTTCGCGCGGCGAACTCGTACACGAAGAACGGCAGGGGCGCGCAGGCGTGCGCTGCTGCGTCGAAGTGGCGCCAGATGGCCTCGGCATCGAGTGCGAAATACGGGGGCGCAATCACGGCGACTCCATCCACGCCATACGCTGCCGCGTGCTCCGCGAGCACCACGGTCTCGTGCGTTGTCTGTGCTCCGCAGTGCACGACAACGGCGAGTCGATGATGCGCTGCGGTCACGAATTCGTCCGCCGCCAGTCGCCGCTCTTCCGTCGAGAAGAGAATTCCTTCACCGGTCGTCCCAAGCGCGAGGACTCCGTCGAGTCCTGCCCGGACATAAAACTCGACGAGGGCGTCGATGCCGTCCGCGTCGATGGAACCGTCGGCACCGGTGAGCGGTGTCACCGCAGCCGCGAGGGTTCCGTGCACCGTGCTTTCTGCTGCCATCCACGGCAGTCTAGAGCAGCGTCTCGGGCTGGTCGGCACGCGATCCGACTCATGCGCCGGATACGATCGAGCCCTCCATCACCAGCAAGAAGGCTACAAGCCGCACCCGGGAAGCGTTGATGTCAGATCCGGCAAAGGTATTCCTTGGCAATCCCGACTACGACGGGCAACTGGTCAGGACACTCACCGCCACGCTGGCCGACGCGGCCGACCTTGGTGAGGCGCTGGCCACCGCTCGGCGCGTCGACAAGCTGGACGGCGCCTCCTGGTATGACGCGTGGTCGCGCACCGCGACGGTGGCACGAGCGGCAGGCGATGCCGCGAAGAACGCCGGCAGCCGCGTGACGGCCCGCCATGCGTTCCTTCGAGCGAGCGAATACTTCCGGCAGGCGTACTACTTCATCCGCTCGGATCTCGACGATCCCCGGCTGCAGTCCGCGTATCGCGGCCACGTGGAGACGTTCAGCGCCGCCAGCGAGCTGATGGATCACCCCGCCGAGCACGTCCGGATTCCCTACGAGGGAACAACGATTTCGGGCTATCTCTTCGCACCCGACGCCAGCGGTGCGGCGCGCCCGACGCTCCTGTTTCCATGCGGCTACGACTCCACCGCGGAAGCCGGTTGGACGAACGTGCCGCCGGCGCTCCAGCGCGGCTACAACGTCCTGGTGTTCGAGGGTCCGGGTCAAGGTGAGGCGCTCTTCACGCAACGCCTGTTTTTCCGCACCGACTACGAGAAGGTGCTGACGCCGGTGATCGACTGGCTGCAGGGGCGGCCGGAAGTGGACGCATCCCGGATTGCGCTCGTCGGGCGTTCCTTCGCCGGGTATCTCGCGCCACGCGGCGCGGCGTTCGAGCACCGCCTCGCCGCATTGGTCTGCGACCCCGCGCAACCCGACATGGGAGCGCACCTCCCCGAAGGTCTGGTTGGCAAGGTCGCGGTGCCCGTCGTGGAGATGCAGGTGCGCTTCAGCGGCGCACGAGCCGAGTTCTTCGGCGCCCGGATGGCCGCCCACGGTCTCGACTCGATCGAGGCGTATCTCACGGTTCTGCGCACCTTCAACATGCTTCCAGACGCCGCCCATATCGGCTGCCCGACGCTGCTCATCGAGTGCGAGAACGACTTCGCGGGCGGCGGCGCCCAGGTCCTGCACGATGCGATGTCGGTGCCGGCCGACATCATCCATCTGACTGCGGACCAGGGTATCGACGGTCACTGCGGCGGTCCGGGAGCTGAGGTATGGGCTGAAGCGGCGTTCGACTGGTTGGATCGAACGGTCGGGGATCGGCGTCCCGCGACTGTCGCCTAGGTCACTGACCAGTCGAGTCGTTCGCAGCGGCCTGCCCACTCCGCAGCGAGGCGATGTCGAACCGGTCGCGCGCCGGAGTCCGGCGCAAGAGGAGGTCGGCGACCAGACCTGTCCATCCCGTCTGATGCGACGCTCCGAGGCCTGTGCCCGTCTCGGCGTGGAAGTACTCGTGGAACGGGATGGAGTCCACAAGGTCGGGACGCGCGTACAACTTGTTGCCGGCGACAACTGGCCGCACCCCGTCGCCGCCACGAAGAAAAATGGACGCGAGACGCTTGGCGATGTCGTCCGCGACCTCGCCGAGATTCGCCTGGCGACCGGACCCGCGCGGATACTCCACCGTCCACGTGTCACCGAGGAAGCGGTGGTACGCACGCAGCGCCTCGATGATCAGGTGGTTGACCGGAAACCACACCGGGCCGCGCCAGTTGGAGTTGCCGCCGTACAGCCGTGATGTCGACTCCGCGGGCTCGTAGTCGAGACGCGCCACCGCCCCTCCAAGGTCAATGTCGAGCGGATGGTCCTGGTGATACCGCGACAGCGCGCGCAGGCCGTGGTTGCTGAGGAATTCCGACTCGTCCAGGACGTAGGCGAGGAGGCGACGCAGCCGGTCTTCGTTGACGAGCGCAAGCAGGCGGCTCTCACGTTCGCCTTCGTCGAGCTCGAGCGAAATCGCGGTTGCGTATCTCGGCTTGAGCTTGATGAACAACCGCAACCGCGCAGCGAAATCCGGCAGCCTGCGCAGCGTGTCGTTGCCGAGCGTCGTCGCGGCGCATATTGGGATCACCCCGACGATCGAGCGTGCCTGGATGGGAACGCGGGTGCCATCGGCGAGATGCCAGCTGTCGTAATAGAAACCGGCATCCTCATCCCAAAGGCCCTGCTCGTTCATCGCCGTGGCGATGGCCGCGAAATGTTCGAAGAATTTCGTGGCCACGTCCTCGTACGTCGAATCGAAGGTGGCGAGGATGAGCGCCATCTCGAGCATGTTCAGCGCGTACATGGCCATCCATGCGGTGCCGTCCGACTGTTCGAGGTGGCCGCCGACAGGAAGCAGCATCGAGCGGTCGAAGGGTCCGACGTTGTCCAGCCCCAGGAAACCGCCCTCGAAGATGTTGTTGCCTTCGGCGTCCTCGCGATTCACCCACCAGGTGAAGTTGATGAGCAGCTTGTGGAAGACCCGCGCGAGGAACCGATAGTCCTTCGCGCCATCGATCTCGAAGACGCGCAGTGCGGCCCACGCGTGCACGGGCGGATTGACATCGTCGAATGACCACTCGTACGCGGGCAGCTGTCCGTTGGCGTGCATGTACCACTCACGGCACAGCAGGATGAGCTGATCCTTGGCGAACTCGGGATCGACATGCGCGAGCGCGACGCACTGAAACCCCAGGTCCCAGGCCGCAAACCAGGGATACTCCCACTTGTCCGGCATCGAGATGATGTCGGCGGCATCGATGTGGCGCCAGGCGGCGTTGCGTCCTTCGAGTCGTGACGCGGGCGGCGGTGGCTCGGCAGGATCGCCGTCGAGCCAGCGCGTCACGTTGTAGTGATAGAACTGCTTCCCCCAGAGCATGCCGCCAAGCGCCTGCCGTGTCACCAGGCGTTCATCGGCGGTAAGACGATTCGGCAGGATGCCGGCGTAGAACGCATCCGCTTCGTTGCGGCGCAGGGCCAGCGATGCAGCTGCGCCACCAACCGCATCGGTCTCACGGCGTCCGAATCGGAGCCTGATCGTCGCGGTCGCCCCGGGGTCGACGCTGAGTTGATAGTGGAGCGCGGCTTTGGTTCCGGTCTGCGCGGGGTTGACTGTGTTCGCGCCGTCGACGACGTGGTCGTTGATCCCGTCCTTGGGAAAGCTGCTTCGCGGTGACGACCCCCAGAGGCGCTCCGCGTTCGACTCGTTGTCGCAGACAAGCGGGGTGTACTCGCCATCACCCGTGAGGAACATGCGGCCGACGACGGTGTGGTCGCAAACGATGCGTTGGTCCTCCACGTGCAGCGAGGGGACTGTGTCCGTGATGCCCCATGCCCACGTGTTGCGGAACCACACCGTCGGCAGCACATGCAGCGACTGCTTCGCGGTGCCCGCATTGCGCGCGCGAAGCTCGATCACCAGATCCTCCGGCGTCTCCTTCGCGTAATCGACCGTGATGTCCCAGAAGCCGTTGTCGAGCACGCCGGTGTCCACGAGCTCGTACTCGGGATCGAGCTGTGTGCGGCGCTGGTTCTCGGCAAGGAGATCGTCGTAGGGAAACGCGACCTGGGGATAGAGATATCGCCAGCGCATCCAGGAGTGCGTCGGTGTCGAATCGACGTACCACCAGTATTCCTTGGCGTCCTCGCCGTGGTTTCCCTGCGGGCCGGTCAGCCCGTAGATGCGCTCCTTGAGGATGGGATCGACGCCATTCCAGAAGGCAAAGCCGAGGCAGAGCAACTGATGCTCATCGCATATGGCAGCGAGTCCGTCCTCGCTCCAGCGGAAGGCGCGTGATCGTGCCTGTTCGTGCGGCACGTAGTTCCATGCGTCGCCGTCCGCGCTGTAGTCCTCACGCACCGTGCCCCACGCGCGTTCGCTGACGTACGGCCCCCATCGCCGCCAGCCGGCTGGATCATCGCGTAGCCGCGCGCTTTCGGCGTCGCCGTTCACTCGTGGTCCACCACGTCGGGAATCAGGCGCTAACCGGTAACAGCGCGGTCGGCGATCGAGAGCGCGCCGTCGATGACCTCGAATCCGTGCGCGAGCTCGTCCTCGCTGATGCAGAGCGGCGGGTTGGTGTGGATCGAGTTGTTGGAGATCATCGTGTAGACACCGTGCTCGCGCAGGTACTTGCCGATCGCGGTCATCTCCTCGCTGGAGGCGTTGAATGCGGTCATCGGCGTATACGGATCCTGCTGGCGCACGAGGTCGAGGATGCCGAACAACCCGATGTTTCGATGGGTCCCGACACTCGGATGCTTCGCAGCCAGGCGCTCGTGATGCGCGCGCATCACCGGACCGAGGGCGGCTGCGCGCTCGACGAGGTGATCCTCCTCGTACACGCTGAGCGTGGCGAGCGACGCGGCCAGCGACACCGGATGGCTCGAGTACGTGAGCCCGCCGTAATACATCATCGAGTCGAACTTCTCGGCGACGTGACGGCGAATGGCCACGGCGCCGAGCGGCAGGTACGAGGAAGTCAGACCCTTGGCCATGGTCATCAGGTCCGGGACCGTATGCCAGTGCTCGACGGCGAACCACTTTCCGGTGCGTCCGAAGCCGGCCATCACCTCGTCCGCGACCATCAGGATGCCGTGGCGATCGCAGAGCTCGCGCACGCCCTGGATGTACCCGTCCGGCGGAATCAGGATGCCGTTGGTGCCGACGATCGTCTCGAGGAAGATCGCGGCGATGGTATGCGGTCCCTCGTAGCGGATCACGTCCTCGAGACCCTGCAGGCTTTCGGCGACGGGGCGCGGTTCGCGTTCTCCCCAGCGATGCGTATCGGGGTATCGCACGACGCCCACGAGTCCCGGTTCCGTCGCCCACCGGCGCGGATCGCCGGTCAGTGTCATCGCGCCCATGGTGGCCCCGTGGTATGCGCGGTACCGGGCGAGAATCTTGTAGCGGCCCGTGAACTGGCGCGCGATCTTGATCGCGTTCTCGATCGCCTCCGCGCCTCCGAGCGTGAAGAACACCTTGTCGAGATCGCCGGGGAGGAGCGACGTCAACTTCTCGCCGAGTCGGGCGCGAATTTCGGTGACGAACGCCGGCTGGACGAACTGCAGCTTGGTGGCCTGCTCGGTGATCGCCCGCACGACCCGCTGGTCGCCATGTCCGATGTTCACGGACATCAACTGACTGTTGAAATCGAGAATGCGCTTGCCTTCGGGCGTGTACAGCCAGACACCCTCCGCGTGGTCGATCGCGATGGGATCGACGGCTCCCTGTACCGACCAGGAGAAGAACGTGTGCTCCTTTGCCAGCCGCGAAATCTCTTGGCTGGTCATGCGGCTTTGCGCAACTTCAACAGTCATGGCGTTTCGACTCCTCTACTGATCGGTGCCCGTGGTCACCCGGCGCCGCTACGACGAGCGCAGGTGACCGGAGAGCACCTCGACCGTCCGGTCGACATCCTCTTCGCTTGTTGAGACGTGAAATGACAGACGGAGCTTTCCGGCTCGCGTGACGCCAACGATTCCCGCGGATCGCATCAGCGCGGGCACCTCCTCGTCGGCGATGGCGGCGACGATCGCCGAGCCCTGCTCCGGCAGGTCGACACCGGCGCAAAAACGGTGTGCGAGAGCGACGGCGTGCGTGTGGAGCGTGTCTCTGCCGACCTCGGTGAGCAGCTCGAGCGACGGCACCGCTCCAACCCATGCGAGCCACGCGGGCGACACATCGAATCGGCGCGCATCGTCCGCGAGGCGCAGCGGCGCGCCGTAAATGCTGCTCCAGCGATCGCCGCCGGCATACCAGCTCGCGTTGTTGGGCAGCATATCGTCGAGCAACTCGCGCTGGATCGTGAGAAACGCGGTCCCTCGCGGGGCCAACTGCCACTTGTATCCGCCGCTCACCGTGTACGCGAAGCGGCTCGCGTCGATCGGGAGCCAGCCGACCGCTTGCGTCGTGTCGAGCATGATTTTCGTGCCGGTCGTTGCGCACGCCGCCACGAGCGCATCAAGGTCCGCCATTCGCCCATCGGCCGACTGCACCGCTGACACGGCCACGAGCGTCGTCGTGCTGGTGACCGCGTCGGCAATGTGCTCGAGCGGCGCCTCGCGCACCGCGACCCCGCGGGCTGCCTGGACGTGGAACGGAAACAGGACACTCGTGAAATCGCCCGCTGCGGTGAGAACCTCGCTCCCTGGCGGGAGCGATGCGGCAATCAGCCCGGCGAACACGGAGACCTGGCTACCGGTCGAGACGAGGCTCGGGTCGACGCCGACGAGGTCCGCGTAGAGACTCCGTGCACGCGTGACCCAGACATCGTATCCGGGCCCCTGCGCTCGCCCAGAGGCCCACTCGGCGATTGAGTCCTGGAGCGCGGCGAGGGTCCGCCTCGGCGGGAGACCCATCGTGGCCGAATTGAGAAAGATGACGTCGGGAGAGAACTCGCGGCGCGCAGCAGCGAGCGCGACGCGCTGTTCCGGTGTCACCTGGATCTCACGTGTGATCAACGTGGCTAAAGTATGACCGTGCCACGAGCCCGGCCCCTCAGCGGCTGCAGGCGTGTCTTTGCCCGATGCGAGCACGCCCGGATTGCCCTGTGAGCCTCGTGGTTGGGATCGTCGAGGACGACCCGCCGAGCCGCGACATGCTGGAACCAAGGCCGGACGTGCGATACATCTTTATCGAGCCGGATTCGCCGCCTCCCCCGGACGCGATCGACGCCGACGCGCTGCTCATCTGGAGTGTTCGCGGCGGCTATCTCCGCCGGCACTGGGGCGAGTTCACCCGGCTCCGCTGGGTGCACGTCGGCAGTGCCGGGGTGGATCGCGTGCTGTTTCCCGAGTTTGTCGCCAGCGACGTCACGCTCACCAACTCACGCCATGTCTTCGACGACGCGCTTGCCGAATACACGATCGGATTGATGCTCGCGCTCAGCAAGGACCTGCAGACCACATTCCGGCACCAACTCGAGCATCGTTGGAAGCAGCGCGAGAGCGACACGCTTTCTGGAAAAGTGGCGGTCCTCGTCGGCGTCGGACCGATTGCGCGACGAACCGCGCAACTGGCGAAAGCGTTCGGGATGTTGGTGCGCGGCATCGGGCGGCACGCCCGCAACGGCGATCCCGACTTCGGAGATATCGGCGGTCCCGACTCCGTGCAGGCGTTCTTTGAGGATGCGGACTACGTCGTGATGATCCTGCCCAGCACACCGGAAACAGCCGGGATGATCGATGCTGCCGCGCTCGCAGCGCTCAAGCCGGCAGCGCGTCTCGTCAATGTCGGGCGTGGCGTGACGCTCGACCAGGACGCGCTCGCCACCGCGTTGCGCGAGGGTCGGCTCGCCGGCGCAGCGCTCGACGTCATGACGCCGGAACCGCTTCCGGCGGACTCGCCACTCTGGGATGTGCCGAATCTCATCATCTCGCCGCATATGTCGGGCGATCGCACCGGCTGGCAGCAGGACATCGCGCGCCTGTTTCTGAACAACCTCGATCGGTTCCGGAGCGGTCAGCCGCTGCTCAACGTCATCGATAAAAAGCTCGGCTACGCGCCATCGGAGTTGTGATGCGGCCAGCAGCGCCACCGTCGCATTGCCATGCCTGATCGGGGCGTACGACGGATCACGCCGGACGGCTTCACGCCGGGACCGTCCACTCCCGGCATGCAACGCAGTGAGGCAGTCGCGACGGAACAGGTGTGGTCCGGCGTGGTGCACACCGCGCCAGGCGCAGTTTCCGGCTGGCACCATCACGGCGACCACGAGTCCGTGATCTATGTTGCGAGCGGAGCGCTCCGCATGGAATCAGGGGTAAACGGGAGCGACATCTTCGACGCCTTGCCGGGCGACTTCGTGTACGTCGCTCCGCACGCAATCCATCGCGAGGGCAACACGACGGACGGCGTCGCGATGCTCGTCGTGACGCGCTCGGGTCAGGGTCCATCGGTCGTCAACGTCGAGGGCCCTGAGGAATGAATTGGGTATGGTTGCGCCGTCATGCCGGAATCTGAAAGCTCCGCAGCCCACGAGTTCGCCACCGTCGGCGAGCTCGAGCCGCTGGCGCTCATGGAAGGGCTGCGCGTTCGGCCGGTGAGCGGAGAGCGCATCACCCTCGCCGTCTTCGAGCTCGACCCTGGAACGGTGATGCCGGAGCACCGGCATCCGAACGAGCAGGTCGGCATCGTCCTGCGTGGAGAGTTCACCTTCACCGTCGGCGGCGAGACTCGGGTGCGCAAGCCCGGAGACATGTGGGTGATCCCTCCGGGAGTGCCACACAAGGTCGAGCGCGCCGGCACGGCCGGATGCACGATCGTCGAGAGCTTCTCCCCGCCTCGCGACGACTGGGCGGACAAGCCGCGGATGACGCCCTCACCGGAGGTCTGGCCGCCGCTCTGATCCTGGACTGATCAGCCCCCGTTCGGCTCCCCCGAACCGAACTGCAGGCCGTGCAGGTCCTCAACCATCCGGTCGGCCACCCTCAGAAAGCGACGCGCGCGCCACGCCTGATCCGGACTCCCCGCCGTGAGCACCGGGATCGCCGCTTCCTTGATCGTAAGAAGCAGCGCCTCGAGCTCACGCATCAATCGCAGGACGCGAGTCCACGCGTCTTCCACGTCTTCCATGTGCCAGTCCCCCCTTCCGCCATGCCCGAACCGGCACGCACGAACATCATCGCACATTGTACGGTGCGTTTGACGCGTTCGATCCTGTGTCGCATCCGCTTGACGTGGGCTAGAGTCGGGGCGATAGCGTCAGGTCAGAGGGACAAGTCAATGAAAATCAGCGCACGCAACAAGCTCCCAGGCCGCGTCGAGCAGATCACCCGCGGTGCCGCCACCGCAAACGTGCGTGTCTCGGTTGCGAGCATGGCGATGACCGCCGCGATTACCGTCGACGCGGTCGACGAACTCGGCATCAAAGTCGGCAGCGACGTAATAGTCATCATCAAATCCTCGGACGTGATGTTGGCCGTCGAGTAGGCACAGCGCGAGGCGAGAGGGGACGGGCGGCACCCAGCGAATTTGGCCGCTCCCGAACGAGTGCGACAATTTGCTTGCGCGAGCGAGGGAGCGGACTAGCTGAGCGTGGTGACGCCCGTCCCCTCTCGCCGCCCACCCAGCGAATTTGACCGCTCCCGAACGAGTGCGACAATTTGCTTGCGCGAGCGAGGGAGCGGTCAAGCTGAGCGCGGTGCCGCCCCGTCCCCCTTTCGCCGTCCAATTCGACGACCGTCGTCGCCGGCCTAGAGATTCCCTCGCGCAGCCTGCTCACGTTCGATCGATTCGAAGAGGGCCTTGAAGTTTCCTTTTCCGAATCCTTTGCAGCCTTTGCGCTGGATGACCTCGAAGAACAGTGTCGGGCGGTCGCCGACGGGACGCGTGAAGATCTGCAAGAGGTAGCCGTCGTCGTCTCGGTCGATGAGGATGTTGAGCGAGCGGAGGCGGTCGAGATCCTCGCTGATGCCGGCGGCGCGGTCGCCGAGCGCGTCGTAATAGGCACCTGGGGCGGTGAGGAATTCGACGCCGCGATCGCGCATATCCGAGACGGTGGAGACGATGTCGTCCGTGTGGATCGCGATGTGCTGGATGCCGCTCCCGCGGTAGTAGTCGAGGTATTCCTGGATCTGGGATTTCTTGAGCCCGACGTGTGGCTCGTTGATCGGCATGGTGATCTGGGTGCGCGGATCGCGCGCAACTTTCGAGCGCAGCGCGCTGTACTGCGTCGCGATGTCCTTCTCGTCGAATTCCTGGAAGACGGTGAACCCGAAGACCTCGGAGTAAAACGAGACCCAGTCGTCCATCTTGCCGGTGTCGACATTGCCGACCGTGTGGTCGATGAAGCGCAGGCCCACACCGCCGCCGCTGCGGTTGTCAGCGCGGTACCCGGGCCAGAACACGCCGGAATACTCATCGCGCTCGACGAAGGTGTGAATCGTGTCCCCGAAGGTGGCGATCGACGCCGAGGTCACGATGCCGTGCTCGTCCTCAGCCCTGCTCGGCTCGGCGACGCTGCGAGCGCCCCGGGCGGTAGCAGCCTCATATGCCGCGGTGGCGTCGGCGACCCGGAGCGCGATGGTGCGCACACCGTCGCCGTGGAGCCGCAGGTGATCGGCGATGTCGCCCTCCGGCTGCAGCGGCGCCGTGAGCACGAGGCGGACCTTGCCCTGCTGCAGGACGTAGCTGGCGCGGTCGCGGATGCCCGTCTCCGGTCCGGCGTACGCGATGACGTCGAACCCGAACGCCTTGCGGTAGTGATATGCGGCCTGGCGCGCGTTACCGACCCACAACTCGACGTGGTCGGTGCCCTCGAGCACCGGCACGGCTGCCTCGGTCACCTGAACCATGTGGTTCTATTGTAGGAGCATGAGTTCAGGCAGCCCGATCGAAGCGGGCATTGCGATCGAAGCGGACGCTCGGGAAACCGAATTCCAGGCGCTGATCGACTCGGATCAGCGGATCGAGCCGCGCGACTGGATGCCCGACGCGTACCGGAAGTCGCTCATACGCCAGATCGCCCAGCACGCCCATTCGGAGATCATCGGCATGCAGCCCGAGGGCAACTGGATCACGCGTGCGCCGTCGCTCCGGCGTAAAGCCATCCTCATGGCCAAGGTGCAGGACGAGGCCGGCCACGGCCTCTATCTCTATTGCGCTGCCGAGACCCTCGGCGTGGACCGTGCCGAGCTCATCGATCTGCTCGACCAGGGACGTCAGAAGTACTCGAGCATCTTCAACTACCCCACGCTCACGTGGGCAGACGTGGGCGCAATCGGCTGGCTCGTCGACGGCGCGGCGATCACCAACCAGATCCCGCTCTGCCGCTGCTCGTTCGGCCCGTACGCGCGGGCGATGGTGCGCGTGTGCAAGGAGGAGTCCTTTCACCAGCGGCAGGGGTTCGAATCGCTCTACGCGCTGTCGCACGGCACGCCCGAGCAGCACGCCATGGCGCAGGACGCCGTCGATCGATGGTGGTGGCCGTCCATCGAGATGCTCGGTCCGCCCGACACCGAATCGACGCACAGCGCGCAGTCGATGGCGTGGGGCATCAAGCGCTTCTCGAACGACGCGCTGCGCCAGCGGTTCGTCGACATGGTGGCGCCGCAGGCAGTGGTCCTTGGTCTCGTGCCACCGGATCCCAAGCTGCGCTGGAATGAAGGGCGCGGACACTACGACTTCGGCGAGCCGGACTTCGAGGAGTTGCGCCGTGTCGTCAGTGGTGATGGCCCGTGCAACCGCCAGCGCGCGGAGCACCACCGCAAGGCGCAGGAGGAAGGTGCCTGGGTGCGCGAGGCCGCGGCTGCGTACGCCGCCAAGCACACGACGTCCAGCGCCGCGGCATGAGCGAGGAAACGCCTGCCCCGCTGTGGGAAGTCTTCATCCGCAGCAAGCGAGGCCTCTCCCACAACCACGTCGGCAGCCTGCACGCACCCGACGCGGAGATGGCGCTGCGCAACGCGCGTGACGTGTACACGCGCCGTCTCGAGGGCGTCAGCATCTGGGTCGTTCCGTCTGCGCTGATCACGGCGAGCTCCCCGGATGAGAAGGACTCGTTCTTCGATCCGGCGGCCGACAAACCCTACCGCCATCCCACCTTCTACTCGATCCCGAAGGAAGTGCAGCAGCTGTGACCCTCGTGGTCGCCGGTGCGGCGGCCGTTGCCACGCTGCGCATCGCGGACGATTGCTTTGTCCTCTCGCACCGTCTCGCGCAGTGGTCCTCACGGGCGCCGACGCTGGAGGACGACATCGCGCTGACGAACATCGCGCTCGACCTGCTCGGTCAGGCGCGCGCGATGTACGAGCGCACCGCGGAAATGGACGGGACCGGCCGCTCCGAGGACGACTACGCGTTCCTGCGTGACGAGCGCGAGTTCGTCAACTGCCTGCTCGTTGAGCAGGAGAACGGCGACTTTGCGCGAACGATGGTCCGGCAGCTGCTCTGCTCGACGTATCAGCTCGCGCAGTGGCAGGCCCTCACGGCGTCGAACGACGCACAGGTCGCGGCGATCGCCACCCGCTCCGTGAAGGAGACGTCGTATCACCGCGATCACGCCACCGACTGGACACTCCGTCTCGGTGATGGCACCGCTGAGAGTCACGGGCGCATGGAGCAGGCACTCGCGGATCTCTGGCCGTATACGTTCGAGCTCTTCGAGACGGACGAGGTGTCGGGGGACGCGGCTGCAGGTGGATTCGGTCCGGGGCCGGAATCGCTTCGCCCCGAATGGGACGCGTATATCCATCGCGTGCTCACCGACGCAACGCTGGTTGTTCCGGAAACCACCTGGCGACCGACAGGAGGGCGACGAGGACTGCACACCGAGCCCTTTGGGTACATGGTTGCCGAGATGCAGCACCTCCATCGCTCATTCCCAGGGGCTGTCTGGTGATACCGATCGACGAGATCCGCCGCGTTGCGGGCGCGCTCCCGGATCCGGAGATGCCGGCGCTGACCATCGCCGACCTCGGCATCCTGCGCGACGTCCGCATCGATAACCGTGGACATGTCGACATCGACATCACGCCGACGTACTCGGGCTGCCCGGCGCTGGAGACGATCCGCGAGGACGTGGAACGGTGCATCCGAGCGCAGGGATATACCGACGTGAGCGTTCGCGTCGTGCTCTCGCCGGCATGGACGACGGAGTGGATGTCGGACGCCGGCCGGATCAAGCTGCGGGAGTACGGCATCGCGCCGCCACGACAGCAGTTCGACGTGCAAGCGCTGAAGATCGCCGTAGCGTGTCCGCGCTGCAACGCAACGCGAACCCACGAGGTTGCCCATTTCGGCTCCACGCAGTGCCAGGCGGTGCGCGCATGCGACGCATGCGGGGAGACGTTCCCGCACTTCAAGGAGCACTGAGGGGTTGACCGTGACGCCGGTCGCCGATGCAGGAGTTGGACATCGGCGCGCGACGATCCATCCGCTTCGAGTCAGCGCTGTGGAGCCGCTTACCGACGACGCGGTCGTCATCGAGTTCGAGATTCCGCCCGAGCTCGCAGGCGAGTACTCGTTCACGCACGGACAGCACGTCTCACTGCGATGCGAGGCCGCCGGAGACGACGTGCGGCGGAGCTACTCGATCTGCAGCGCTGCAGGCTCGGGGCGATTGCGCGTAGCCGTGAAGCGGCTGCCCGGCGGGGTCTTCTCGGCGTACGCGTTCGAGCGTCTGGAGCCCGGCGAGACGATGGAGGTGGTCACGCCGATCGGCCACTTCAACACGCCGCTCGACGCGAGCCGCGCAACGTCGTACGTGATGATCGCTGCGGGGAGCGGCATCACACCGATCCTGTCGATCCTCAGCACTATCCTCGCCGTCGAGCCACTCAGCACAGTGACGCTCATCTACGGGAACAGAACCGCCAAGGACATCATGTTTCTCGAGGAGCTCGAGGATCTGAAGAACGAGCATCCAGAACGATTTGCCCTGTACCACGTCCTCTCGCGGGAGGAGCAGGAGGTGGAGCTCTTTCACGGGCACATCGATGCGCCGCGGCTGAACGCCTTCCTCGACCAGTTGATACGGACGGACGACGTCGACGAGTGGTTTCTCTGCGGACCGCGCGACATGATCGAAGCAGCTCGATCGGTGCTGCTCGAGCGAGGTGTCTCTGCCGAGCATCTGCATGCGGAGCTGTTCCACGCGGACGACGCGCCGCGCCCAGTCCGTGAGTCGAGTGCTGCGTCAGGAGCATCGTCCGGAGCCGCCGAGGTCACGATCATCCTGGACGGGCGAAGCTCGACTTTCCCCGTTCAGCCGGACGGAGAACGCATTCTCGACGCGGCGCTGCGCGTTCGAGCCGACGCGCCGTACGCGTGCAAGGGCGGCGTGTGCGGGACGTGTCGCGCGAAGCTGGTGAGCGGCAGCGTCGACATGGACCAGCACTTCGCACTGGAACAGCGCGAGATCGACGCGGGCTTCGTGCTTGCCTGCCAGTCGCATCCCACAACGCCGAAGGTCGTCCTCGACTTCGACCAGTGATCGGCGCGCGTTAGACCTCGACGGCTCCGCCGACCGAACGCAGGTGCTCGCGAAACGTGAGCGACGGATTGTCTTTGCGCGCTGCGAGATAGGCATCGAAGTGCAGCTGCCGGCGAAGTCCGTTACCCTCTCGAACCCGGTCCGCCTGACGCTGTTCGGTGTCGCGGATCGTCTCCGAGATCGTCAGGATCTCGAGCACCTGCGCCTTCGGTACGAACAACACTCCGTCGTCGTCGCCGAACGCCACATCGGCCTCACTGACCGTCCACTCCCCGATCCGGGCCGATTGCAACGCAGCGGTATCCCGGGCGTCGACACGCTGCGGCCCCGTCGGCGTTGATCCGAGGCTGAAAACGGGCAGCCCGATAGCACGTATCTCGGCAGTGTCGCGATGGAGGCCCCAGATAACGACTCCCGTCAGACCGGCCGCCAGTGTCTCCAACGCGATGAGATCACCGATGCAGGCTTCGTCCAAGCGTCCACCGTTGTCGATCACCAGAACGTCGCCCGCGATAGCTGCGTTGATTGCCTCGAGAAAGAGGTCGACGCTGCCGAAGTGCTGGGCCGGACGCGCACACCCGGCGATGTGGCTCCCCGCGACGAGTGCCTGCACCTGAGGCGGCGCGCAGCGCACCTCCACGTGAGCGCGAATGCAACCGTCCGCGACGTGTGCCGTGGTCAGCGTTGCGAAACGCGAGCGAATCTCATCGTTGAGCGCGAGGCTGCCCACTGACATCAGACGATCGGCGTCAGCCAGCTCGAGAAGCGGTCATCCTCGCCTTTGCAGGCACCAAAATACAGGTCCTGGAGCTTGCGCGTCACGTCACCCGGCTCACCGCTGCCGATGGTGCGCTGATCGATCTCGATGACCGCTGACACCTCCGCCCCGGTGCCGCACAACAGCACCTCATCGGCAACGTACAACTCGCTTCGGTCGATCGCGCGTTCGACGACGTCGACACCGAGTTCCTCGCGGGCGAATTGCATCAGCACTGCGCGCGTGATCCCTTCGACGATGTTCTCGGATGCCGGTGGTGTGATGAGCTGACCGCGCCGAAGGATGAAGAGGTTTTCGGCACTGCCTTCGCAGACGTGGCCGTCCTGGGTCATGAGAATTGCCTCGTCGAAGCCGTTGAGAAACGCCTCGGTCTTGGCGAGCGCACTGTTGATGTAGATGCCAGTCGCCTTCGACCGCGCCGGCGCCACATTGTCGTCGATGCGCCGCCAGCTGGACACCTGGCAGCGAATGCCACCGGTCGTGTCGACATATGCGCCGAACGGCACCGGCACGATCATGAATCCGTCGCGCAGGTTGTGAAAGCGAATGCCGATCTCCTCATTCGCCTTGAACACGAGCGGGCGGATGTAGACGTCGGTGCGAAAGTCGTTGCGCCGCATCAGCTCGACGGTGATCTCGCAGAGCTCCTCGACGCTATGCGGGAGCTGCATGTGGAGCATCCGCGCATTGCCCGTCATGCGTGCGAAGTGATCAGCCATGCGGAAGACGTTGATACGGTGGTGCCGCTCGCTCCAGTACGCGCGGATGCCCTCGAAGCAACCGGTGCCGTAGTGCAGCGCATGCGTGAGCAGGCCGAGATGCGCATCGCCGTAACGGCGGAGCTCGCCGTCGAAGTACACCCACGTGTCTGCTTGCGCTTTGCGCAGCTCTGCCTGCGTGACGGGCGCTTTCGTCGGAGTTTCAGTCATCTGTCATCGCCTCGTCAGGTGTTTCGATGAGATTCGCGAGGTGGCGGATGAACCCGCCTGCGACGCCGCCGTCGGCGACGCGGTGATCGAACACGAGCGACAGCTCCACGACCGAGCGCGCGACGACCTCGTCGTCGATGACCCAGGGCCGTGTCGCGATCCGCCCGACACCAAGGATTGCAGCCTCCGGGGGATTGATGATCGCCGTTCCGCCGTCAACGCCGAAGGCGCCGAAGTTGGACACGGTGAACGTGCTCCCGCGGAGTTCAGACGCATCGATGGAGCCGTCTCGCGCGGCGCCTGCAAGCCGTTGCAATTCGTCGGCGATACTCCGCATCGACCTGTCCTGCGCGTCGCGAATCACGGCGACGACGAGCCCACGATCGGTCTGCACCGCGACGCCAAGATGAATAGGGGTGAACCGCACCACCTCGTTCGTCTCGGTGTCGAAATGCGCGTTCAGCCGCGGGAACTTCCGAAGCGCGACTGTGCAGAGCCGCAGGATGATCGCGAACGGCGTCACCGACGCGTCGGTTGATCCGACTGGCAACTCGGCGCGCAACTCCATGAGCCTGGTTGCATCTGCGCTCAGCCAGGCGGAAGCGCTCGGTGCGTCGTGATGCGACCGGGTGAGCCGTTCCGCGGAGATCCGATCCACGCCGGTCAGCGCAGTACGGACTGCGCCATCGGATGCGCGCTGCCCGGCTGCACCGCTCGCGACCTCGCGAGCCGCAACACCCTCGAGGTCGGCCCTCGTCACCATGCCGCCGGGGCCGCTGCCCGCGACGGTGCCGAGGTCGATGCCCAACTCCGATGCCAGCCTTCGGACTAACGGCGATGCGGGCGGCGACGCGGACGGTTTGGCGGCGCCCGCGGGAGACGGCACCGGCGCGAGACTGCGGCGCGCCCGTGGTGCCGACTCGCTGGTGCCATATCCGACCAGCACGTTCCCCGATGCGCCCTCTGAAGGTGCGGCGGCGACTTCGATGCTGATCAGCGGCGTCCCCACGGCGATGCTCTCCCCCGCCGCACCGTGCAGCGCGGCCACGCGTCCCGCGAACGGTGTCGGCACCTCGACCACGGCTTTCTCGGTGGTGATCTCCGCAATCGGCTGATCGACCACCACCACGTCACCCTCGGCAACGAGCCAGCGATTGATCTCTCCCTCGGTGAGCCCTTCGCCGAGATCGGGCATGAGGAAGTCGCGCACCGTCAGCATCGAATCAGTACTCGAGCAGCCGGCCGACGGCATCCAGGATGCGGTCGGCGTCGGGGAGGAAGTGGCGCTCGATCTTTGCGGACGGGTACGGGACGTCCCAACCGCTGACGCGCAGCACCGGGGCCGCGAGATATCCGAAAGCGCGCTCATTGAGCTCGGCGGCGATCTCCGCGCCGAATCCCGCGAAGCGCGCAGCCTCATGGACGACGACGACGCGGCCCGTCTTGGTGGCGCTGGTCACAAGGGTCTCGATGTCGAGCGGCGACAGTGTCCGGACATCGATGACCTCGAGGTCGAGCCCGCTTTCATCCGCGGCGCGCGTTGCCGCCTCCATCGCCGTGGTCACCATCGGTCCATACGCGATGACCGTCGCGGTCGTCCCCGGGCGGCGGACGATCGCCTTGCCGATCGGCGGAGCGGTCACCGGGAAGTCGAGATCTTCCTTCAGCCAGTACCGGCGCTTGGGTTCGAGAAAGATGACCGGATCTTCAAAGGCGATCGACGCGCGGAGCAGGGCGTATGCGTCCGCAGGTGTTCCAGGGGATACGACGGTGAGACCGGCCGTGTGCGCGTAGTACGCCTCGGGGCTCTCGGAGTGATGCTCAACGGCGCCGATCCCGCCGCCATAGGGAATGCGGATGACGAGCGGCAGCCCTACGCGACCGCGCGTGCGACTCCGGTACTTCGCGACATGGCTGATGACCTGGTTGAGCGCGGGGTACGAGAAGCCGTCGAACTGCATCTCGACGACCGGGCGCATGCCGTAGAGGGCCATGCCGATCGCGGTTCCAACGATGCCCGACTCGGCGACCGGAGTGTCGAAGCAGCGGTCGGCGCCCATCTCCGTCTGCAGCCCGTCGGTGATCCGAAAGACACCGCCGAGCCGGCCGACATCTTCGCCGTAGACAACGACGGAGTCGTCCTCGCGCATCGAGTCGCGCAGCGCCGCGTTGAGCGCGCCGGCCATCGTGACCTCCATCAGGTCGCCTCCTCGGCAGCCGTGAGCTCCTGCTGGAGCATCGCCCGCTCGGCTTCGAGCAGCGGCGTTGGCGTTGCGTACACGTGGTCGAACATCTCGCGGGGGTCGCCGGCCGGAGCGCCGAACAGGAAGTCGCGCATCCGCGCTGCCTCGACTTCGCCTTCAGCGTCGACGCTCGCGACGAACGCATCGTCGACGATGCCTCCCTCGCGAAGCAGCCCGAGGAACCGTGCCACCGGATCGCGAGTCCGCCACTCCGCCGCCTCATCGTCGCTGCGGTATCGCGTCGTGTCGTCTGCCGTGGTGTGCGCTTCCAGGCGGTAGGTGACCGCTTCGACGAGCGTCGGTCCGTCGCCGCGACGGGCGCGCTCCACCGCAGTGCGGACCGCCCCATACACGGAGATGACGTCGTTGCCGTCCACGCGGATGCCCGGCATGCCGACACCTGCCGCGCGCAGCGCGATCGATGACGTCTTGGTCTGGAGGTGGTACGGCACGCTGATCGCGTAGCCGTTGTTCTGGACGACGAAGACGACCGGTGCGGCGTAGACAGCGGCCATGTTCATGGCCTCGTGCGCGTCGCCCTCGCTGGCGGCACCGTCTCCGAAGAACGTGAGCGCGACGATCGGGTCGTGCTTGATCTTCGCCGCCATCGCGAGCCCCACCGCATGCAGCGCCTGGGTGGCCAGTGGCGTCGTCAGTGGCGCCACCCGGTACTGGTACGGGTCAAAGCCGCAGTGCCAGCTTCCCGAGAAGAGCGCGAGCAGCTCAACGACGTCGACGCCGCGGGCGAACGTGCCCACCGTCTCGCGGTACGTGGGGAAGAGCCAGTCGTCGGGCTCCAGCGCGAAGACCGAACCCACCTGGGCTGCCTCCTGGCCGTGGCTGGAGGCGAACACTCCGAGCGCCCCCTGGCGAGTGAGGTTGATCGCCTGGCGATCGACCCGCCGGCTGAGCGCCATGAGGCGATAGAGGCTGCGCAGCTGGTCGTGGGTCAGGTCGACGTCATGCGCAAGCGCCTCGCCGAGGGATCCCTCAGCTGCGACGTCCTGCCAGGCGGCCTTTGACGGCCCTGAAAATGAGGACGGCCCGCTGGTCGCCGACGACACCTCCACACTCACGTGCTTCGATCCTACTGCTGTGGACCGCGGTCGCCGAAATCGGGCGCTCGTCTGGCCCGTCTCGCGGCCACCCCTTCGACGACATCCGGGCCGGTGAAGCCGAGAAATTCGAGAGCGAGCGAGCTGTCGAAGGTGGGGCCTGCAGCCCGCAGCCAGTTGTTGAGCGCGTATTTGGTCCAGCTGATGGCTGTCGGCGATCCCGCGGCGAGCTTGCGAGCGACCTCGAGCGCTTTCGCGTGGACCTGGTCGTCCGGGACGCTCAGCGAGACAAGGCCCATCCGCTCTGCCTCCTCACCACTCACGGGCTCGCAGAGCAGCAGGTGGTACTTGGATTTGGCGATGCCGCAGAGCAGCGGCCAGATGATCGCCGCATGGTCGCCGGCGGCGACACCGATCCTGGTGTGGCCGTCGATGAGCCGGGCCGAGCCGCCGGCGATCGAGATGTCGGCAAGCAGGCCGACAACCAGCCCGGCACCCACCGCGACGCCGTCCATCGCCGAGACGATCGGCTTGCTGCAGTTGATGACGTTGTAGACGAGGTCGCGAGCCTCGCGAAGCACGCGGGCACGAACGGCGAAGTCCGCAACCATCGCCTCGATGAGGTCGAAGTCGCCTCCTGAGGAAAAGGTCCCGCCGGCGCCGCGGATGATGACAGCGCGGGTGTCCGCGTCCGTGTCCACCGCGCGCCAGACCTCCGCGAGGTCGCGGTGCATTGCCGCGTCTGCGGCGTTGAGACGCCCCTCCGCCTGCATCGTGATCACGAGGATCCCGTCCTCGGGGCGATCGAAGATCAGGCTCGGAAATGACGCTTGGAGGTCGCTCATCGCATCCGGTCTCAGTGGCCGGTGAAGGACGGTTTGCGCTTTTCCTGGAACGCCGAGATGCCGTCCTGATAGTCGTGCGTCCGCGACGCGCGGCCCTGCGCCGCCGCCTCTGCCGCAAGCACGTCAGCGAACGATGGAGCGCTGTCCGTGATTGCGCGCACCAGTCGCTTCGATTCGAGGAATGCGGCCGTCGGTCCGCGTGCGATCGAGACCGCCATCTCGCGGGTACGGCGCACCAGGTCGGCGCCGGCAACGCTGCGATTGACGAGTCCCCATTCCGCGGCCTCGCGCCCGGAGAGCAGTCGTCCCGTGTAGACGAGTTCGAGCGCGCGATGTGGGCCCACTCTCGATACGAAGGCAGCATGCGCGCCGCTGTCGAGCACCGCGCCGATGCGCGCGAACGGCGAGCCGATGCGCGCGTCGTCAGCCGCGTACACGATGTCGCACGCCATCGCGAGGCCGAGCCCGGTACCGAGGCAGGCGCCATGGACTGCAGCGATGGTCGGCACGGCGACACCGGCGATCCGCTCGATGAGCGGATTGAACACGTCGCGCAGGACTGCTTCGCCATCCTCGTGGAGCGGATCCGCGTCGGCCAGGTCGCGCCCGCTGCAGAACGCACGTCCCTCGCCGCGGACCAGCAGTGCCCGAGCGCCGGCATGCTCGACGGCGTCGAGACTGTCGGCGATGTCGTGCACCATGGCGAGGTTCATCGCATTCATCTTGTCCGGGCGGTTGAGCACAAGCTCCGCCACGCCGCCTTCGATGGTCAGCAGGACAGGACCGGCCCCCTCAGATGCCGGCATACGGGGCGCGCTCCTTGGCGGTGAGGATCTTGAGCTGGCTCGCGCAGACCGTGACGCCGTTCTGGTTGAGGATGTCCCAGCGATACGTCACGAGACCGGACTTCGCGTCCTTGTCGGACTTCTCGAGCACCTCGATGTCGAGATAGATGGTGTCGTTGATCCAGGTCGGGGCCGTGTAGCGGAGACGGTCGCTGCCGTAGTTGGCGAGGATCGTGGTCGCATCGGCAGGGACGCCGAGACCGGTGCCGAGCGCGAACACCATGATCCCGGGAGCGACCCGCTGCCCGAACATGGATCGTTCGGCTGCCACCTTGTCGATGTGCGGGTAGAACCAGTCGCCCGTGAGCGCGCACCAGTTGACGATGTCGCCCTCGGTGATGGTCCGGCCCCGGGTGCGCTGCGTCTGTCCGACCTCCAGCTCGTCGAAGGTCCGATACAGGAGAAAGCGATCCACCCCGAGATACCTCCCGTGACCCGCTCTGGCTTGGTGATCGGCTGGCGCAGTCTACGACCGGCGGTCGATCACTCGCTGGAGCTTGCCGACGGACCGCTCCAAGGTGTCGGGGTCGACGACCTCGACCATCACGCTCACCCCGATACGATCCTTGACCTCGCGCCCCAATGCGTTCGCGGCCGCGGCGCGGCCGTCCGGCGTGCAGTCGGGACGGGCCTCGACACGCACGGTGAGCGTGTCGAGCCGGCCCTCACGGCCGAGGATCACCTGGAAGTGGGGCGACAGGCCGCTCGTGCCGACGACGAGCTCCTCGAGCTGGGTGGGAAAGACGTTGACGCCGCGCAGGATGATCATGTCGTCGCTCCGCCCGGTCACCTTCTCCATGCGCCGAAACGCCGGTCGCGCAGTGCCCGGAAGCAACCGGGTGAGGTCGCGGGTCCGGTAACGGATGATCGGGAGCGCCTGCTTGGTCAACGACGAGAACACCAGCTCGCCGATCTCTCCGTCGGGAAGCACCTCGCCGGTCACCGGGTCGACGACTTCCGGGTAGAAGTGGTCCTCCCAGACGTGCAGGCCGTCCTTGGTCTCGACGCATTCCTGCGACACGCCCGGCCCCATCACCTCGGAAAGTCCATAGATGTCAACGGCGTGCATGTCGAGGCGTTGCTCGATCTCGGCGCGCATCGCCTCGGTCCAGGGCTCCGCGCCGAAGATGCCGATGCGCAACGAGCACGTTCTCGGGTCAACTCCCTGGCGCTCGAACTCATCGATGAGCGCGAGCATGTACGACGGCGTGACCATGATGATCGCCGGCTGGAAATCGCGAATGAGCTGCACCTGCCGAGGAGTCATGCCACCGGAAATGGGGACGACAGTGCAGCCGAGCCGTTCGGCGCCGTAGTGCGCACCGAGACCGCCGGTGAACAGGCCATAGCCGTACGCGACATGCACGATGTCGCCGGCGCGGCCGCCGGCGGCGCGAATCGAGCGCGCCATGAGGTCCGCCCACGTGTCGAGGTCGTCCTGCGTGTATCCGACCACAGTGGGCCGGCCCGTCGTGCCGCTTGATGCATGGATTCGACGCACCTCGGATCGCGGCACGGCGAACATGCCGAACGGGTAGTTGTCGCGCAGATCGAGCTT
>JBEKKP010000015.1:0-39071 GCA_050010655.1 Candidatus Dormibacteria bacterium | reverse complement strand
CGTGGCCGTCCGGACAGGCAATCGCCGCGGTGGTCGCGCTCGGCGTCGTCTGCACCGCGCTCGCGTTCCTGATTTTCTTCGCGCTGATCAGCGAGATCGGTCCCGTGCGGGCGACCGTGATCACCTACGTCAACCCGGCGGTCGCGGTGACGCTCGGCGTGCTCCTGCTGCACGAGCGCCTGACCGCCGGCATCGTCGTGGGGTTTGTGCTGATCCTCAGCGGATCGGTGCTCGCCGCGCGCGCCGCGCCGCAGCGAGCCTGATCGGGGTCAAACCTCGGCGGTCTCGGCCTCGACAGGTGTCGCGCTCGGCTCCACACGACCGATCGTGATCTGGCCATCCTTGGCGTCAACCTCGATGCGGTCGCCCTCGGTGAAGCGTCCTTCGAGGATTGCCATCGCGATTGGATCCTGCAGCCGTCGCTGGATCACGCGCTTCAGCGGGCGGGCGCCGTACGTCGGGTCGTATCCCTCCGCGGCGATCGCGTCCACGGCCGCCTCGGTCACGTGCAACGTCAGCTTGCGAGCCGCGAGGCGATCCCGCACGCCACGCAGCTGGATGTCAACGATCTGACGGAGCTGCGAGCGATCAAGGCGCGAGAACAGGATGATGTCGTCGACGCGGTTGAGGAACTCGGGGCGGAAGTTCGCGCGCAACTCGCCGAGCACGCCTTCGCGCACACGCTCCCACACGGCCGCGTCGGCGTCGGCCGGCACTTCCGCGATGAGCTGTGACCCGATGTTGCTGGTCATGATGACCACACAGTTGCGGAAGTCCACGGTGCGTCCCTGACCGTCGGTGAGCCGTCCGTCCTCGAGCAGTTGCAGCAGCACGTTGAACACGTCCGGGTGCGCCTTCTCGATCTCGTCGAGTAGCAGCACGCTGTACGGCCTGCGGCGGACTGCCTCGGTGAGCTGGCCGCCTTCCTCATATCCGATGTATCCCGGAGGGGCACCAACCAGACGCGAGACCGTGTGCTTCTCCATGTACTCGCTCATGTCGAGCCGGATCATCGAGCGCTCGTCGTCAAAGAGCAGTTCCGCGAGCGCGCGTGCCAGTTCGGTCTTACCGACACCGGTGGGGCCGAGGAAGATGAACGAACCGATCGGCCGGTTCGGATCCGCGAGTCCCGCGCGTCCGCGACGGACCGCGTTGGCGACGGCGTTGATCGCGTCCTCCTGCCCGACGACACGGCCATGCAGGTCCTGTTCGATGCGGAGCAGCTTCTGCATCTCGCCCTCGAGCATCTTGTTGAGCGGGACACCCGACCATCGCGAGACGACAGCCGCGACATCCTCTTCGCCGACCTCCTCCTTGAGCAGCGGGCGATCGCCCTGCATCTCGACGAGGCGAGCCTGCGCCTGCTCGAGTCCGCGCTGCAGCTCGTTGAGCTGTCCGTACCGGAGTTCGGCGGCGCGACCGAAGTCACTCATCTGTTCGGCGCGATCCGCCTCGTGGCGCACCTGCTCCATCCGCTCCTTGATGTCGCGGATTGCCGAAAGCGCGCCCTTCTCCTGCTCCCAGCGGGTGCGGAGTCCGCGACCGCGCTCCTGCAGGTCGGCGAGCTCGCGCTCGAGACGGTCGAGACGTTCCTGCGAAGCCTTGTCGGATTCCTTACGCAACGCCTGTCGTTCGATCTCGAGCTGGCGAACCTCACGTTCCACCACATCAAGTTCCGTGGGGAGCGAGTCGATTTCGATGCGCAGCTTCGATGCGGCTTCGTCGATCAGGTCGATCGCCTTGTCCGGAAGGAAACGGTCGGTGATGTAGCGATTGCTCAGCACCGCTGCGGCAACGATTGCGGAGTCGGTGATGCGCACCCCGTGGTGCACCTCGTACCGCTCCTTGAGGCCACGAAGAATGCTGATCGTGTCCTCAACCGACGGCTGGTCGACGACGATCGGTTGAAAGCGCCGCTCGAGGGCCGCGTCCTTCTCGATGTGCTTGCGGTATTCGTCGAGCGTGGTGGCGCCGATGCAACGCAGCTCGCCACGCGCGAGCGCCGGCTTGAGCATGTTCCCGGCGTCCATTGCGCCTTCGGCTGCTCCCGCGCCGACGAGCGTATGGAGCTCGTCGATGAACAGGATCACCGCGCCGTCCGACGAGGTCACTTCGCGAAGCACGGCCTTGAGCCGGTCCTCGAACTCCCCGCGATACTTGCTGCCGGCGACCATGGCGCCCAGGTCGAGCGCGATCACGCGCTTGTCCTTCAGCCCTTCGGGCACGTCCCCGGATGCGATGCGCTGCGCGAGACCTTCGGCGATTGCCGTCTTGCCGACGCCGGGCTCGCCGATGAGCACCGGGTTGTTCTTGGTTCTGCGCGAGAGGACCTGGATCACGCGCCGGATCTCGTCATCGCGACCGATGACGGGGTCGAGCTTGCCGCGGCGCGCGGCTTCCGTCAGGTCGCGCCCGTACTTCTCGAGCGCCTGGTATTTCGCCTCGGGGTTTGCGTCGGTCACTCGCTGCGAGCCGCGCACCGCCTCGAGCGTTGCGTACACGCGGTCGGGCGTGACGCCGGCCTGCTGGAGCAGGCGTCCGGCCTCGCCTTCCGGCTTTGCGGCGAGCGCAAGCAGGAGGTGCTCGGTCGAGACGTACTCGTCCTTGAGACGGCTCATCTCGTCGAACGCGGTCATCAAGACCGCGCGCAACGCGTTGCTGATCGCCGGATCGGTGACGCCGATCTGCTTGGGACGGTTCTCGAGTGTCGCCTGCAGGCGCGCCGCCATGGGCTCGGGCGCAACCTCGAGACGGCGCAGCAAACCGGGGACCAAGCCTTCGTCCTGCATGAGCAGCGCGAGGAGCAGATGCTCCGGCTCAACGGCCGGATGCTGGAGTTGCTGCGCCGCCTGTTGTGCGGCGGTCAGCGCCTCCTGGGAACGTTCGGTAAATCGATCAAGTCGCATGCAGCGTTAATACCACCGCCCGGCGGCGGCTAACCTTGTGCCCATGCGTCTCACCGTGCTCGGCAGCGGGAGTGCGTTCAGCACCTGCGGCTGTAACGCCGGGTATCTCGTGGACGGTCGCGTCCTGGTCGACTGCGGCGCGCCGGTGCCCGCCCTGGTGCGCCGCGCCGGCACGTCCGTGCATGACCTGACGCTCATCCTGCTCACGCACTTCCACGCGGACCACAGCTTCGTGCTCCCCACAGTGCTCGGTGCGCGGGCGTTCACCGACGTGGAGCACCCGGGGCCGCTCGTCGTGGGTGGCCCGGTCGGGACGCGTGAGTATGTCGGGCGCCTCCTGAGCGCCGGGTACGGCAGGCACATCCGCACCCTGGTCGACAGCGCGGTGGCGCCGGAATATCTCGTCCTGCAGGACGGCAGCGACGTGACCGTCGCCGGATACCGAGTGCAGAGCCACGCCGTCGTGCACAGCACCGGTCCGTCGCTCGCGTACCGAATCAGCGACTCGACGGGCGCATCCGTCGGCTTCTCCGGCGACAGCGAGATGTGCGGCGGGCTACGCCGCTCGATCGCGGGGTGCGACCTCTACGTCTGCGAATGCACCGGATGGGACGGACCGACGCCGGGCGGTCACCTCTGGAGCGACGAGGTCGCGGGCCTCATCGCCGCGAATCCGAGCACCCGCTTCCTGCTGAGCCACCTGAGCGAACGCCGTCACCTTCCGGGTGCGCTCGTGGCGCACGACATGCTCAGCCTGGAGATCGCTTCGGCCGCAGGGTAGCCGCGAACAGGACCCGCCGCCAGGTGCGCAGCGCCTGCGCCCGCTCCGTGCCCGATGCACCGGACGCGCTGAACTCGGCGCGAGCAGTGACGCTCGCAAGCTCGGTGAGCGCGGGTGCAGCCTGGGGTCGAGCCCGCGCGAGCCGCGCCGCGAACGCCCTGTGGGTCTCGGCTCTTCGGCGATCCACGCCGGATATGGCACCGAGGGTTTCAACGCGGCGCCACGCGCCGGTCAGGGAGCGCGGCAGCAGGAACCAGAGCACCAGGACGATGAAGAGCACGAGGATGGCACCGAGTACCGCAAGCGCGATCAGCACCGGCCCCGAGAGCGCGAAGCCGGACTTGCTGGTCGGAACGACGCTCGAGGTGATCGGCAACGGGATCGTGACCTTGGGTGTGGGAGCCGTCTTCGGGCTGGGTGCCGGGGTGCTCGTCCCGCCGGTGACGGCCTGCGTACCGCGCGGGAAGGGCTGATAGTCGCCCTGGCTTGAGGGAGGCGTCGGCTCAAAGGGAATCCAGCCGTATCCCGGGAAATATGCCTCGACCCAGCTGTGGGCGTCGCTCGTGCTCACCTCCTGTTCGCGGCCTCCCTGGCGTCCGCTCTGGGCCCGAGTGGTCCCGGGCCCGTATCCACTCACCAGGCGGGTGGGGATGCCGAGGCTCCGGAGCATCGACCCCATCGCCGAAGCGAAGTACTGGCAGTAGCCCTTGTGGCTCGTTGTCAGGAAGTAGACGACCGGCCACATGCCAGCGTTGGGGTCCTGCGGCGGGTTGAGGGTGTACGTGAAGAAGGCCGGGTTGCGGAGGTGCTCCTCGATCGCGATCGCCTGGTCGTACGGATTCGTGATTCCGGCCGTCCACTGCTGGGCAAGACTGCGAATCGCCTCGACACCGTGGGTGGCGTCGTCGGTGAGATCCGTGAACTGCTTCGTCCAGCTCGGGTAGGCAGTGCCCGCAGCCTCGAGCTGCGCCTGCGTGGCGGTGGAGATATATGCGGAGGTCTGGATCCTGGTTCCGTTGACGATGCCGGTGTAGAGCTTGACCTCGTCGACGGTGAGCAGTGCACCCGCCTGCGGATCCGCGGCGACACCCTGCGCGGTGCCGGCGAGATCCACCGACTCCGGATCACCTGTGAACGGCACCAGCGATTGGTCCCCGGTCGCATTCGCCTGCAATGTGAGGTTCGCCGTGACCGTTTGATCGTCCTGTCCGATCCCCCCGTCGGCTGGATCGATGTCACGTGGCAGCTTGCCCAGAGGAAACTGGAAGGACGTCCACGTCGAGGTCGGGTCGTTGTCGTTCGTGCTGTCTTCGGGCGTCCAGCTGCCCTTGTCGAAAATGGTGTCGTCGGCAACCCGAAGGTAGACCGCGGCGTTGGTGTCCACCGTGTACGTCATGACGAGTTGCGGGTTGCTGACCAGGGGGCCGCCAAGGGTCACGGAGTCGTTGAAGCCGATGGTGCTCTGGCCGAGGACAGTCCTCGGTCCCCCTCCACCCTTGCCGCTCGACCCGAACGAGAGTCCATGCGGAAAGAGCTTTGCGGAGATGTCCGTGGTCGACACGGGCGGGATCACCAGCGCGAGGATCGTCAACGCGGCGGCGACCACCGCGACGCTGGTGCCGAACCGCCAGCCGAGACCATCCAGTGCCGTGATGCGCGACGCGGCCCACCGATCGCCGAGCGATCCCATGTAGGCCGCCGCAACGACGCCGATCGCAAGCACCACGGCGATGACCTCGGGCAGCGCGATCGGAGCGGGATTCGCTGCGTTGACGACATTTGTGGCAAGAACAGAGAAGATCGGAATCACCGCGAGGACCCCGCGATGCTCGCGAAGCACCACCCATCCCAGCCAGTAGCCACAGAGGAAGAGAATCGCGCACAGGCCGACAGTGAAGTCCCAGGCCTGGTTGGACGCCAGGCCTGTGAAGAGGGCGCGGAGGTAATGGCCGGCGATGGCACCAACGGTCTGGCCCGGCACCGCGGGCATCGCGGCAAGTGTCGTCGGCACGATCGCCGCAAGCCCGAGAAACGGAGCGGCGATTGCGGTGGCGATGCGTGGGGCCCGCGCCTGGGCGAGGAGCGCGGCTTCGATCACCGACGTGATCGCCACAACGACGGCTCCGCCGGCGCCGGGCGCCCAGTTCGCCGCGAGCACCGCCCACGCCGTCGCTCCCATCAGCGCAACGCTCAGGGCGGCCGAAATCTCAAAGCTGTAGTTGCGACCCGCCGCCGCGGCCGGGAGTGCGTGGCGACGGTCGGCGTAGACGTCCATCAGGTCAGCCCGCTGCCGACGTCCGCTCGCCGGATCCGAGCACGTCGCCGCGGCGGACCACCCACCAGTCGAGCGCGAGGCGCCACGCCGCTGGGATGCGCAGCGCCTGGCCCTTGGCTCCAAATGATGTCGGCTCGATGAAGATGCAAAGGTGGCGCTGGCCACGGGTAGCACTGTCGACGAGCGCCTCGACCCAGTCGCTCGATCGGTTGGGGGTGATCACCACCATGCCGCCGCGTCCGCGCCAGCCGTCGCCGTGCCGGGTGATGGTGTCGGCGAGGCTTCGCGTCCCGTCGGCCGTGGCGAGCGCCAGGAAATCGAGGAGCCGGAGGCGCTGCACTTCGCCGCGACCTGCGCCGAAGCTCGTGCTGCCGCGCGAGTTGGTCACCAGGCCGACCGCCTGACCGCGCCGAATGGCGCCGTGGACGACCGACGCCGTGATGGAGATGGCGTATTCGATGGAGGACTCGATGCCGGTTCCTGCATGGATGCCACGCTCGAGGTCGAGGACGATCAGGAGATCGGCGCTCTGTCCGGTGTCAAACGTCCGGCTGATCAGATGTCCGTGGCGGGCCGTCGAGGCCCAGTGGATGCGGCTGAGGCCGTCCGTCGGCGAGTAATCGCGAATCGTCGAGACATCGGGAGGGACATCGACCGGCTGGCCGCGGTGGGCCTCGGCGACGCCATTGCCACTCCATTGGGGCACGTTGTGCAGGAGGGCGTGGATCGCCGGATAGACAACGACTTCGTTCTCCGGGGCGACACGGATACGTCGCGGAAAGAGCCCGAAGGGATCACCGAGACGCGCTTCGAGCGGCCCAAAACGGTGGACGCCGCGGAGGTTGAACATGCCCCGGGCTGTCCAGGTGACCGAACCCCCGGCAGCCAGCGCGAAGGCCCGGCCGGGTGCGTACCCGGGGAGCTTGGTGCCGTCACGGACCTCGCAGTACGGCAGGCGCAGCCCGCTCTCGTTCTTGACGGTGAAGGTCTCCTCGAACGGCTCTCCCATCATGAAGGAGCCCTGCGGCGATTCACGCGTGACGCGCAGCTTTCTGGCGAGCAGCCGCGACCAGATGTACGCGACCACCAGGAGAAGTACCAGGACATACGCCAACGTGTACGCAAGACGGACGCCGGTGATCCCGGCGAAGAACGCCAGGACCGCCACGCAGGCGATCATCGGGACGCGCGCGGTCACGGCGCGCTCCGGGCGCTCACCGCGACGCCGGTCACGCCAGACGCCGGCCCGTCATCGGCACCGACTCCGTTGCCAGCACCTCCTCCAGCACGGACGCGGCGGTGAGGCCTCGCAACTCGGCGTTCGGGCGGAGCATCACTCGATGCTCGAGCACGTTCGCGGCAATGTCCTTGATGTCATCGGGGAGCACGAACTCGCGCCCGGCCAGCGCCGCCCGAGCCTGGCCGGCGTGGAGGAGGCCGAGTGTCCCGCGGGGTGACGACCCCAGAGAGACGTCGCGGTGGTCGCGCGTGCGCCGGACGATGCGAACGCAGTAGTCCTTGAGAGCCGCGTCGCAGTAGATGTCGCGGCACACCGCCTGGGCGGCCTTGATCTCCGCAGCGTCCGTGACCGGCTCGAGCGTGCCGAGCGGGCTCCCGGACTGAAAGCGGTCGAGCATCGCGACCTCTTCACCGGCCGGCAGATACCCAAGGCGCAGCTTGAGCAGGAACCGGTCGACCTGCGCCTCCGGGAGCGGGAACGTCCCGCCCAGCTCGATGGGGTTCTGTGTCGCCAGCACCATGAATGGATCCGGCAGGGGATGGCTCGTGCCGTCAACGGTGACCTGCCATTCCTCCATTGCTTCGAGCAATGCGGATTGCGTTTTCGGGGTCGCCCGATTGATCTCGTCGGCGAGCAGGACCTGGGCGAAGATCGGTCCCTTACGGAACTCGAAAGTCTGGTCCTGCGGGTTGTACACGCTGACGCCGGTCACGTCGCCCGGCAGGAGGTCTGGGGTGAACTGAACACGCTCGAAGCTGCAGCCGCTGCTGCGGGCGAGCGCTTTGGCCAGGAGCGTCTTGCCGGTGCCCGGAACGTCCTCGATCAGAAGGTGGCCGCGGCACAGGAGCCCGACGATGCAGAGCTCGATCTCTGCTTCCTTCCCAACGATGACTGTCCCGAGGCTCGCCTGCAGACGCCGCGCCATTGCCTGGACATCGACGTTCATGGTGATCCTCGCGCCCTCTCAACACGGGCTGATGAGTGAGTTGATCTTGCCTGGAGTATACGGTCGCCCGATACGCTCCTAGCATCACCCAACGGTATGACCCGCACGACCTTCCCAAAGCGTTGTATAACTGCACCTTGAGATCCGTGCCCGGATTTCCACACGCTGACGGTCTGGAGGAGGAGGAATTGGCAGAGCGCGAGGAAGAGATCCTCACAACTGGCGAAGCGGCGGCACTCTGCGGTGTGTCGCGTTCGACGCTACGCCGCGCCGTCGCTCAGGGTCACTTGCGCGCCTGGCACACCCCCGGTAAGCATCTTCGGTTCACGCGCGCAGCGTGTCTGGAGTTCGCCCAGTCGCTGGGCCGGGTCGATCTCATCGGCCAGTCCTATCGCGAGGTTCCGATCTCCGGTCAGCCCGCGCAGGCAGGTGCAGTCGGGGTCTGACCCACGGATTTCTCGGGGCAGGGGGTGAGTGATCCAGGTTAAGTCGCGCTTGTTCGGCGCGCCCGGAGGATCCGGCGTTTAGCGCTTCCCGGAAAGCAGGCCGCCGACGGACCCACCGAACAGCGCGAGCAGGTCGCCGCTGAAGAGGTTGCCGAGGTCCATCGGGCCGAGATCGATCAGGTGATGGCTGTTCGTGGCGAGCGACGCCGCGATGATCGATGACTCCTGGAAGAACGTGTAGATCGCTCCCACGGCGATGAAGCCGATGGCGACCACGATGCCCTGGTAGAGCCCGAACCGGCCGGCGAGCTTCGCGGCGAGCCAGCCGCCCAGGATGACCGCCAGCAGCGTCGACACGCCGACGACCCCGCCGTCGATGTTGTCGGTGCCGCCGAAGGCCGCATTGGTGGCAATGAGGGCGACGTTGCTGATCACCAGCAGGGCAATCTCACCGACGAACAGCCCGAGCAGGCAGTGCCGCCAGGAGATCGTGTGGCCCGAGTACAGGTTGGCCGGTGCCGCCGGTGCGGGACGCGTACTCGTGCTTGCCGATGTCTGGCGTCGCTTCGGAGACCGCGTTTCGCTGGCCATCGCGTGGAGTATACGAATCTGTCGCCACCCGGCCGCGAACGGTTTTCACGCGACCGGGGCCCCTACGCTGCGCTCGCATGGCAACCCTTCTCGAGGCTTCTCCTCCGCCATCCGCACCCGAGGCGGGCCGGTCGCCACACCGAGTGCTCGTCTGGCTTTCGGACCCGCGCCGGGCGTTGCTCGCGGCTGTCCTGATCCTCACCGGCGCTGTCGGGCTCGATGCGCTCAGTGATCCCGACGTGTGGTGGCACATCCGCCTCGGTGACTGGATCATCGCCCACCACCAGATCCCCGCCGGGGAGCTCTTCGCATATACGGCGTTCGGCAATCCCCTGGTCGCCCACGAATGGCTGGCGGAGACGATCTTTGCCGCGCTCGCGGCAGTCGGCGGACTGTTCCTCGTCACTGTGCTGATGGGCCTCGTTGCGTGGAGCGCCATGGTCGCGACCCTGCTCCGCGGCCGGCTCCGCGGTGTGGGGCCGATCGTGCTCGCGGTCGGGCTTGCGCTCGGAGCTCGCGCGGCGGAGCCGGTGCTCGGCACGCGACCGCAGGTCTTCACCTTCGCGCTGGTGTGCTGGACGCTCTGGATAGCGGAGTCGTATCTGCGCTCCGGTGGCAAGCGGTTGTGGCTGCTCCCGCCGCTCTTCCTGCTCTGGGCGAACCTGCATGCGGGCTTCATCGCGGGGATCGGATTCCTTGCCGTGGTGGTGGTCGCCGAGATGATCAAGCGGCGATGGTCGCTCGGGACCGTGGCTTCCCGGCAGCGCATCACAGCACTTGCCATCGCGCTCGGCACGTCAGCGCTCGCCGCCTGCGTGAATCCGTACGGTCCGTGGCTGTTCGTCTTCGCGGCAACAACGGGAGCGACCGAGCGCGCGAAAGGCATCATCGAATGGCAGTCGCCCAACTTCGCGGACCCGACGATGTGGGTGCTGCTGGCGCTCCTGCTCACCTTCGCCGCGCTCACGATCACCGTCCTCGCGCGTCCATCCCTGCGCCGTCACTTCGATCTCCGCGACTTCGCGCTCGCCGCAGTTGGAGCGGGGCTCGCGCTCACATCCGTGCGCAACACCGCCATCTGCGTGGCGGTGATGATCCCGCCGTGGATGGCCATGACTGCCGGCGTCGTGCGCTCGCTCGAGGCACGGCGTGCGCAGCGCACTCCCGTTGCGCGACCCCGGCCGAAGGTGCCGGTGATGGGGATCGCGTTGATCGCCGTCGGCGTGTTCGGCGTCGGCGTCGTGGCAGAACGTGTGGCGCAGACGGCGACCCCACAGGGAATTGCCGCCGTGTACCCGGCGTGCGCGACGGGCATCCTGGATCGGAGCCCGACGACGCAACGCGTGTTCACCGCCTACGGCACCGGCGGCTACGTCATCGACCGCACGTGGCCGCGCGGATCGGTGTACGAGTACGGCGAGTCGATCTCACTCGGTACTGATGTCTTTGACGACTACGTACGCATCGCGGCGGGTGCCACCACTTCGCCGACGGCCTTGCAGCTCTTGACGTCCAGTGACACGACGGCGGTGCTGTACTCGCGTGGGGCGCTCACGGCCGAACTGAGCTCGACGCCCGGGTGGACGCTCGTCGCGAACGACCACGGGATGCTGCTCTTCCTGCGTGGGGATGTCTCGTGGGCGGCCGGCAGCTCGTGCTCGGCCTCCGCCGCGGGCTGATCGCTGCGGACCTGCGGCAGCAGGAGTACGGTCCACCACGATGCGATTGATCGGCGTTACCGGCGGTATCGCCACCGGCAAGAGCACTGTGGACGCGTTGCTCGCGGCGCATGGCGCCGCTGTCATCGACGCGGACCTGCTCGCCCGCGAGGTGGTGCTTCCGGGCGAGCCGGCGCTCGCCGAGGTGGCTCAGCGCTTCGGCGGGGAAATGCTGCAAGCGGATGGCAGCCTTGACCGGGCGCGTCTTGGGGCGCTCGTCTTCGCCGATGCCGATGCACGCCGCGACCTCGAGCGGATCACGCATCCGCGCATCACGGCGTTGATGCAGGAGCGCATCGCACAGGCGCTCGCTGGACCGGCGCCGCTGGTGGCCGTCGACATCCCGCTGCTCTTCGAAAATGCCCGAGAGTCGTTGTTCGAAGGCGTGCTGCTCGTCTACGCGCCGCGCGACGTCCAGGTCCGGCGCATGCGTGAACGCAATGGGCTCGACGCTGACGCTGCACTGCAGCGGCTCGCTGCGCAGCTCCCGATCGACGAGAAGCGGGACCGCGCGACGTGGGTCATCGACAACAGCAGCGGTCTCGAGGCAACATCGCGCGCGGTGGACGCGTGGTGGGAGGCAGTGGTCAGGTAGCGTCCCGTGGTGCCAGACCATCGAGCAGCACCTCGAGCATCTGCATCTCGTCGCCCGAGAACGCGGACGGATCATCGCGACGCAATGTGTCCATGACGTATCCCGTGAGCACCATCTCCGCAGCGCCGAAGACGACGTAGCTCGCGAGTTGTGGGTCGACGTTCGGCCGCACCTCACCGCGGTCACGTGCCCTGCGGATGATCTCCTCGATGGCCTCGAACGCCACCATCACCGTGCCGATGTCGTGCGACTCGAGAAACTCATACGAGCGAGTCACCTCGTTGATCATCACGGTCATCAGGTCTGGTTCGCGCCGATATACCTCGACCCAGAAATGCACGAGCCGGCGCATCTGCTCGCGAAACCCGATCTCCATATCGCCGACCTCGTGGAGATACGTCACGTATTGCGCCCAGCGCTCCGTGAAAATCGCGGCGAGGATGTCCTCCTTGTTGTGGAAGTAGTGGTAGACGAGGCCGTAGGCGATACCGGCTTGCTCGGCGATGTCCGCAACCTTGGCGCCGTGAAAGCCCGAGCGCGCGAAAACCTCGGTCGCCGCGGCGATGATCCGTTCACGGGTTTGCGCGCTGCGCGTAGTGCGAGGCGCATGTCTGGGCGCCGGGGCGGGGTCACTCATTTGATCGCTCCCGCCGTCCGCAGGGCGGCGATGTGCTCGCTGCCGTAACCCGCCTCGCCAAGCACTTCGTCCGTGTGCTCACCGTACCCCGGAGCGGGACGCCGGTATGCCGCCGGCGTGCCCGCGAGGCGGATGGGAAACCCGGTCTGCGCCGTGGGTCTTCCGTCGCCCGGCTCGAGCCGCAGGCCGCGGCTGCGGACCTGCGGATGCTCGAACGTCTCACGCACGTCGAGGATGGGCTCGACACACACATCGTGTCCCGCGAGCGTCTCCTCCCACTGCGCGCGTGTGCGCGTCCGTAGCACAGCCTCGACGGCCGCGGCCGTTCGCCGGCCCTCCTCGCCTTCGGCAAGGCCGCTTTCGGACAGCTCGGAAAGACCGATCACCTCGACGAACGCTCGCCAGAACTTCGGCTCGAGCGCGCCGACTGCGAGATATCCGTCCGCGCATGGGTAGATCCGGTAGCAGGGGTATCTGCCGGTGAGCGTCCCTCCACCCGGCGTCGGAGCCTCGCCGGTAGCGAAGAGTTGCGATGCATGCACCGCCGTCCAGCTCACGAGTCCGTCGACCATCGAGATATCGCAGTGCTGGCCGCGGCCAGTGCGTGCGGCGTGGTGGAGCGCGATCATGATCGCGAGCGCGGCGTCGAGTGCGCCACCGCCGAGATCGCCGACCTGCAGTCCCGGCATCGCCGGACCGCCGTTCTCGCTGCCTCCAAGCATGAGCACCCCAGCGACGGCTGCATAGTTGAGGTCGTGCCCGGCTCGATCGCGAAACGGTCCATCCTGGCCATAACCGCTGATGCTGCAGAGCACGATGCGGGGATTGACTTCTCGCAATGCTGCGTCGCCGATGCCGAGACGGTCGATCACGCCGGGGCGGAAGCTCTCGACAACAACATCGGCCGTGGTTGCGAGGCGGAGAAACGCTTCACGCCCCAACGGATTCTTGAGATCGATCGATATCGAGCGCTTGTTCCGGTTGATCGGGTGGAACATCGCGGAGTACTCGTCGACGAGTGGCGGCATCCAGCGCATGTAGTCGCCGCCCGCAGTGTCCTCGACCTTGATGACATCCGCGCCGAAGTCCGCGAGCAACAGGGTGCAGAACGGTCCGGGGAGCAACCTCGTGAGGTCGAGGACTCGAACGTCGTCGAGTGCCGGCATGGTCGCGCGAGTGTAGCAATCAGTCCACGCGTTCGATCTCGGTAACCCCTGTGGTAGATTCGCGTTCAGGGTTGACGTGATGAGCTACGCGAACGTCCTGCTGAGTGAGGCTCGCTGATGGACGAGCTGGTCATCAAAGTGCCCGCGCCATTCAGTGGCATCGAGGATCTCGGCTTCTCCGCGCGCTATCCCGCGCAGGATCGCAGCGAGCCGCTGCGCGACATCCCGCTCTTCGTCGAAGGACCGGCGGGTCCGATGCACCTGCTCGTGGAACGCCTCGCACTCTTCAGCGACAAAGACCGCATCGTCGGATCCGCAGCCGATGACGACCAGTACTCGTGGACTTCCCCGGTGCAGCTGACCGACCAGGTCTGTGTGCTCGCGTTCCAGGACCGGAGCATGCGCGGCACCGATGCGCTGCTCGAGCCGGCGGAGACCGCGACGGCGGTCCGCGGATATATCTGGAACCTGGTGCGCCCCATGGCCTTCACGTTTCTCCGCGACTGCGTGCGCATCGGCGGGCTCCGCCTTTCGGAACACATCGCCGTCGTGATCGACACAGGACACCCGCCGTCGGTGGACATCGAACTGCAGCGTTCGTCGATCACCCCGGAGAACGGCAACAGGTTGCTCTTCGCCCTCTGAAGTGAGGGCAGGGTCAGCCGGAGCCGCTGGGCGTCGGTGTCGCGGTGGGGAGTGGCGTTGAGTTCGGCGGTGTGGTCGGCACCGGCGTCGGTGTCGCGGTCGGTGCTGGCGTCGGAGTAGCGCCAACCGCGGTGGGCGTCACCTTCGGTGTGGGTGTCGGCGCGATAGTCGGCGGGAGCGGTGCCGTCGGGCAGCCCTGGAGCTCCGGGTTGAACGGCGTGGGTGTTGCGGTCGGAGTAGGCACTGCCGTTGGCGCGGGCGTCGCCGTCGGCTTGCCGCTCACGGCGGGCGAAGGCGTGGCGGTGGGCACAGGCGTCGGCGTCACGACGTAGGGCGTGTACGAGGGGCACGGCGGTGCCGAGGCAAGCGGCGCCGAGTGCGTGGCGGAGATCCCTAGTGAGATCGCCACGGCCACCGCTCCGACGAGGATCGTCACCACGAAGGTGATCGCGCCCCACTCACGGCGAATTGGGTTCATGCAGCGCCCGTCCGATCGACGACCGCGTCGCGATATTCCGGATGCTCACGTGCCAGACGCATGTTGGTGGCGAGCCAGCCGGACGGGGTCCCCACGTCGAGGAGCTCGCCCTCGAACTCGACCCCCCAGACCTCGCCCGTCTCCAGCAGATGGCCGATTCCGTCGGTGAGCTGGATCTCGCCAAGTGCTCCGGGCGTGGTCTGACGAAGCGCCGGGAAGATCGCCGGCGTCAGCAAATACCTGCCCATCACGGCCAGATCGCTCTTGGCCTCGGCAGCGGGCGGCTTCTCGACCAGTCCACTCACACGATGCAGCTTGCCACGCGACTCGGCGATCTCGGCACAGCCGTACCTGGAAATCTGGTCTTTGGGCACTCGCATCAACGCAAGGATGGATGTCCCGACCTGCTCGTGAGCGCCCCAGAGCTGGCGCAGGATCGGTGGATCGGCCAGCGAAAGATCGTCCGGGAGCATGCAGAGGAAGGTTCTGTCGCCCACGGCATCCGCGGCGCAGAGGACGGCGTCGCCGAGACCGCGGGGAGAAGCCTGGCGGACCACGGTCACCGGGGACAGGTTCCCAGCCTTGCGAACAGCCGCCAGTTCGGCAGTCTTCCCCCGCTCCTCGAGGAGCCGCTCGAGCGGCAGATCGGGGCGGAGGTGCGCTGCCAGCGCTTCCTTGCCCTCGGCAAGCACGAGGATGATCTCGTCAGCGCCTGATGCCACTGCCTCCTCGACCGCCCACTGGATCACCGGGCGATCGAGAACAGGGAGCAGCTCTTTGGGAAGCTCCTTGGTGGCAGGGAGAAAGCGCGTCCCCAGGCCCGCGGCCGGGATCACGCATGGTCGCGAGTCCACGGCGGCGCATTGTCGCCCCTGGGGACGCAGCCGTGCTCCCCGTTACCCTTGCGCGATATGGCTGACACGCGAACGCTCCTGGTCGAAGCAGTCCGCCATGCCCTTGATGCCTCCGGCGTGGACGCCGGATTCGAGGTCGTGGTGGAGCGCTCGGCACGGCCCGAGTTCGGCGACTGGTCCACCCCGGCGCCTCTGGGACTTGCCCGGGTGCTGCGCCGGGCGCCTGCCGCGATCGCCGCCGAGCTGGCAGGTCACCTCGATGCGGCGAAGGTGCCGCGGGTGCGCTCGTGGACCGTGACGCCGCCGGGATACGTCAACGCCCATCTGGAGGAGACGGCGTGGACTGAGGCGGTGCTGGGCGCGGCGGCAGACCTCGAGGTGACTGGCGCGCTCGATCTGCCCACCACCGCGGCGGTCGCTTCCGGCAAGACGCTCGTCGAGCACACCGCGACCAATCCCAACAAAGCCGCGCACATCGGCCATTTGCGCAATGCGTGCATCGGGGACACAGTCGCCCGCGTCCTGCGACGCACCGGCCACACGGTGGAGGTCAACAACTACATCGACGACACGGGCGTCCAAGTCGCCGATGTCGTCGTCGGCATTCGTGAGCTCGGCCTCGAACCGATGCCGGACGAGCCCTTCGATCAGTACTGCTCGCGCGTGTACATCGCAGTGTCAGCGCGGTACGAGACGGAGCCGGCGCTGCTCGAACGGCGGCGCGCCGTCCTGCGCGAGGTCGAGGAGGGCGGCAACGAGACCGCCATCTACGTCAAGGATCTCGCGCGACGAATCGTCAACGCACACCTCGCGACGATGCGTCGTTTCGATATCGCTTATGACCTGCTCACGTGGGAGTCGGACATCATCGGCCTCGGCTTCTGGCGCCAGGCATTCGACCTGCTTGTCGAATCAGGCGCGATCGTCCTCGCCGAGAGCGGCAAGCTCGCTGGATGCTGGGTCATGCCCGCGGACGGCCCCGACGACGAGGGCGATGACGACACGAAAGTTCTGGTCAAGTCCGACGGTATCGCAACGTACACCGCGAAGGATATCGCTTACCAGCTCTGGAAGTTCGGCCTCCTTGGACGCGACTTCAACTACGCATTCTGGGAGGGCGATCGAGCCCTGGTGACGACGGCGACGCTGCCGCAACCGGACCCTCCGCGTGGGCGGTATGGTCGCGCCAAGCGCGTGATCAATGTCATCGACGCGCGTCAGGCGTATCCGCAGCGCGTCGTCCAGCGGGCGCTCCGCCGTTTGCACCACGAGCACGAAGCGGACAACTCGATCCACCTCAGCTACGAGGTCGTCGCCCTCACGCCGGCTGCCGCCGCAGAGCTCGGAGTCGACATCGAAGAAGGGCGCGAGAGCGTGGCGTTGAGCGGTCGCCGCGGCATTGAGGTTCGTGCGGACGATCTGCTCGACCGTGCGATCGCGCGGCTGAGCGTCAATGCGCGTGACACCGCGAGCGCGACCGTGGTTGCCGCCGGCGCCGTGCGCTACTACCTGCTCAAGTTCTCGCTGAACCAGATCATCGCGTTCGACTTCGACGAGGCGCTGCGCGTGACCGGCGACACCGGCGTGTACCTGCAGTACGCGCATGCCAGAGCGGCGGGCATCCTGCGCAAGGTCGCCGATGACGGTGAGTCCGTCGCGATTCCGGCCGCGTTGCACCCGGCCGAGCGCGAACTCCTGCACACGATCGAGGCGTATACGCGAGTGCTGACCGAGACGGCCGCAGCCCTCTCGCCGTCGCTGCTCACCACCTACGCGTTCGGCCTCGCCTCGGCGTTCAGCGACTTCTACGAGCACACCCCCGCGATCGTCCGCGAGGAGGACCCGGCGGCCCGTCGTTTCCGGCGGGCGCTCGTCGCAGCGACCCGGGTCACCCTCGCCGACGCACTGCACACCCTGGGAATGGCCGCGCCCGATCAGGTCTGAGCCGTGTTCAGGCGCTGGTATGATCCGGGGCCTTCGGGCCCCGTTCGTCTAGTGGCCCAGGACACCGCCCTCTCAAGGCGGAGACCATCGGTTCGAATCCGATACGGGGTACGACTCGCCGAGTCCGGGGTCACGACGCGCATCCGAGGCGTAACAAGATGGATGCGCATGCCCAGATCAACGGGCCAAGGCGACTAGTCTGGGGGCCTGGCACTGATTCGTATGTGCCGAGGAGTTAACCGACATTGGACAAGATGAAGCCGTGGCAGCGGCTCTCGCGCAAGCAATCAGGCGACGGCGGCTCGGCTGAAGGCGACCATGAAAGTCTGGGCAAGTGCATGGACGGCGAATGTTCCAAGCCCGCGAGCTGTCGTTGCACCTACGTCGACCGCCGGCAGGTCAAGTGCGGCACAACCTGGTGCGATGAGCACAGCAGGATCGTCCTCGGCCTCCCGTACTGCCGCCGCCACGCGACGGTGGCACCCTCGCTCGCCAACGGCTTCTTCACGCACATGCTTCCCGACGTCGAGAATCGCGCGCCGTCTCTCGCCACATGGGTGGGCGGCGAGCTCGATACCGCGGTACGCATCGCCCTGACTGCAGACGCACCCCACAAAGACGCCTACGTCGTGAGTGGCGCTGTCCGTCCGGTTCGCGTACCGGGCAGCACGATGCCGGTCTGGCTGCGCTCCTGGACGCTGGTCGACAGCACCGGAGTCCTCCAGCACGTCTCGATCGAAGTCGATGAAGAGGACGACCGCGCCGTGATCGTCCGTGTCGGCGGCGAACCCATGGGCCGGCACCAGCCGCCGTGGATCGGCCGTCCGCGCAACGAGACGATCGCTCCGGAACTCGATGCCGCCGCACGCCAGGCGTTCCGCATCACCGTGATGCACGACATCGAGCTCGGCCTGCTCGGCGCCCGCGTGGAAGTCGCTTCCTGATCTGACCGTCTGTCAGGGTGGCGGCCCATCGTGGCGGTATGCTGTACGCAGCATGTTGGCGACAACGGCCCCCGGCCTCTTTTTCGTGATCGGCATCCCGATCGCGTTCGTTCTGATCTCCGCCGGAGCGTGCCTGGGCCTGTTCGTTCTCTGGACCCGCGCCCGCTCCTAACCGGCGGCTGTTCCCAGGGACACGAGTTCGACGGTCACCACGAGGGTGGCGTTGGCCGGGACGTCTGCCGAGGTGCTTCCCGAAGCGCCGAATCCAAGCGCCGGCGGAACGACCAGACGGCGTGTCCCTCCGACCTTCATGCCCGGTATGCCGAGCCGCCAGAAGGGCAGCGTCGTCGGGTCCGAGAGCGTCAGCGTGTTGAGCGGCTGGTTCGGGCCTCGGGTCGTGATGATCTGCTTGCCGGTGGAGAGCCAGACCGTGAACTGGACGTTCGCCGTTGCGGTTGCTGAGGCAGCAGCGCCGCATCCAATGCTGATGTCGGCGTACTGCAGACCCTCCTGGCCGGGCTGGAGTATCGCTGTGGTGATGAACGAATCCGTGGCGGAAACCGGCCGGGGCGTCGAACAATCGGGCGGTGGTGGCGTGATGCTGCTGCTCACCGGCACGATGCTCCCGCAGGCTCCGAGCGCCAGAACCGCGAGCGCCATCCCGGTGATGGGGCCCACGAAGCGCAGGCGGAAGGTGCTCAGGGAGTGTGCCATCGGCGGCGAATCGTACCCCGACGCCGCGTACAATCGAATGAGCCCACCCTTCAAGGAGCCCCATCAGCCATGGCCAACACGATCAAGGAATCCAAGGGCGTCGCGTCTCAACGCGACATCCTCACGCACGTCCGCTGCCCGATCTGCAACAACCTCATGCGTCAGAACGAGATCGGCGTCGAGATCGCCTTCCGGCACAGCCGCCGCCCCGGAGAGCCTCGCCGCGAGCGGATCATCAAGCACACCAAGAACTGCAAAGCCGCTTAGTGCCTCGCTGATGCGGCCGCGGACCAGCGCGTGATGGCCATTGAAGTCCCGCTGTTTCCGCTTGGCACCGTGCTGTTCCCGCACATGCCGATGTCGCTGCACATCTTCGAGGAGCGCTACAAGGCGATGATGCGCGACTGCCAGCGGGAATCGACGACGTTCGGAATCGTGGCGATCCGCTCGGGCCAGGAAACGGGCGGGGGCGCCGTCCCGTACGAGGTCGGCACGCTGGCACAGCTCGACGAGATCGAGGAGTTGCCCGACGGCGGCTACAACCTCGTGATCGTCGGGGCGTCCCGCTTTCACATCGACGGCTTCTCGCATCACCGGCCGTACCTCGTCGGCTCCGTCCACTACCTCCAGGACATCCCAGCCGCTGCCGATGACACCGAGCGTCTCGCCACCGCCGTGACCGCGGCCTTTCGCGGCTACGCCAGTCAGCTAAGGGGCATCGGCCAGGAGGATCCATTTGAGTTCGGGATGCCGGCCGATCCGGAGCTGCTCTCGTACCTCGTGGCAGCGGCGATGCAGGTCGAGACCGCGCAGCGTCAGCGCCTGCTCGAGATCGACGGCACCGCGGAGCGGCTCGCCGCCTGCCTGCGGCTGCTCCGTCGCGAAGCGGCATTGCTCGACCGCATGCTGGTCCGTTCCAAGGACCACGCCGGCACCTCGAGCCTCAACTGACCGTGGGCATCGCGGAGCGGTTCTCGCTCGACGGCCGCGTCGCACTGGTCACTGGCGGCAGCCGCGGCATCGGGCTGGCCATCGCGACGGTGCTGGCCGAAGCGGGCGCGACGGTGGCTCTCAACGCCCGCCATGCGGACGCATGCGAGGCGGGGGCGGCGGAGATCATCGCGGCCGGCGGCAAGGCAATTGCGACGCCTGGGCACGTCGGTGACGCCGCCACCTGCGAGGCGGTGGTCGCGGAGGTCATGAGCAAGGCGGGCCGCCTCGACATCCTCGTCAACAACGCGGCGACGAATCCCCAATTCGGGCCGATCATCGACGCCGATGAAGGGGCCATCAACAAGATCTGGGACGTCAACGTCATGGGCCCGCTGCGGCTCACGCGCTACGCCGTCGCCGCGTGGATGCGCGACCACGGCGGGAGCGTGATCAACATGGCATCGGTCGCGGGGATACGGCCGGAGGCGCTCACCGGTGCATACAACGCCAGCAAAGCCGCGCTCATCACGCTCACGCGAACCATGTCGCACGAGTTGGGTCCGCTCGGGATCAGGGTGAACGCAATCGCTCCCGGTCTCGTCGAGACCAAGCTCGCCCGCTACCTCGTCGAGACAACGGAGATCCACGAGCGGATCATTTCCCAGACAGCGCTCGGCCGCCACGCCGTTCCCAACGAGATCGCCGGAGCGGCACTCTTCCTCGCATCGGACGCAGCGTCCTATGTCACCGGCTCCGTCCTCGTCGTGGACGGCGGGTGGACCGCGTAGCGAAACGGTCGCCTGTCGTGAATGGGAGAATCGCGAACAGGCGAAGTGGGCATTCGGAGGGTTTCAGCAATGGCTAATGACCAGGGGCTTGGTTTCACGCTCAGCCGGCGTGCCCAGCTCAGCCCGGACAGCACGGCGCTCATCTTCCGCGAGGAGCAGTGGACCTACCGTGAGCTCAACCATCTGACGAACAAGGTCGCCCACGGGCTCCACGCACTCGGCGTCAACCCTGGTGATCGGGTCGGTTTCCTCGGGCTCAACCATCCGCGCTTTTTCTTCACGCTGTTCGCGGCGGCCAAGCTCGATGCCATCTTCGTGCCGCTCAACTTCCGCCTCACCGGTCCCGAACTGAGCTTCATCATTCGTGACGCCGGCCTGCACACCCTCGTGTACGAGGAAGCGTTCGCCGCCATCGTCGACTCCATACGCGCCGATTTGAACGTCCGCGAGTATGTGTGCGCGGTCGAGCAGCCGGAAGCCCGCGGGTTCGAGTCGTTGCTGCACGACCAGCGCGACAGCGATCTCGACTACCCGGTCGCCATGACCGACGTCGCGTTGATCATGTACACGTCGGGGACCACGGGCCGGCCGAAGGGGGCAATGCTCACCCACGGCAACATCATCTGGAACAACATCAATGCGTTCCTCGCCGATGATGCGAGCTCCCAGGAGATCACCCTCGTGGTGGCTCCGCTGTTCCACATCGGCGGTCTCAACGTCACCCCGCTGCTCGCGTTCCTGAAGGGCGCCACGGTCGTGATGGAGCAGATGTTTGAGCCCGGGATGGTGCTCGAGAATATCGAGAAATATCACGTGACATCGATGTTCGGCGTCCCTGCCATGTATCTCTTCATGGCGCAGCATCCCGACTTCGCAACCCGCGACTTGAGCAGCATTCGCGTCCTGTCGTGCGGTGGCGCACCGGTCCCCGAGGCGCTGATCAAGGTGTACGGCGCGCGCGGCCTCCCCTTCAACCAGGGTTACGGCCTCACGGAGACATCGCCGTTCGCATCGTTCCTTCCGTCATCGATGGCCACGGCGAAGCTCGGTTCTGCGGGCATCGCACCGTTCTTCACCGACGTGAAGATCGTGGATGACGACGGTCGCGATGTACCCGACGGCGAACGCGGAGAAATTGTCGTCCGTGGCCCGAACGTGATGAAGGGTTACTGGAACCGGCCTGACGCCACCGCCGAAGTGCTGATCGACGGGTGGTTCCACACCGGCGACGTGGGTATTCGCGACGCCGACGGGTACTTTTTCATCGTCGATCGGAAGAAGGACATGATCATCACGGGCGGAGAGAACGTCTACCCGGCCGAGGTCGAGGACGCCCTCTATCAGCATCCCGGTGTCAAGGAGGTCGCCGTCATCGGCGTGCAGCATCCCCGCTGGGGTGAGACGGTGCGCGCGATCGTCGTGCCGAAGGACGGTGTGTCACTCACCGAGGACGAGATCATCGAGTTCTCCCAGGACAAGCTGGCGCGATACAAGCAACCGAAGTCCGTCGTCTTCATCGACGTGCTGCCGCGGAATCCCGCGGGCAAGGTGCTGAAGTTCGACCTGCGCGAGCAGCATGGTCAACCGATCGTGGAAGCGGAGACTCCCGCAGCGCACGAGGGGGCGACGACCGCGGCCGGCTGATGCCGCGGACTACGTGACGTCGATGACCAGGCGGGCGCCCGAGAGGTAGTACGCGTCGAAGGTCGCCTTCTTGCTGAGCGTGATCTTGAGGATCAGGCGGCCCGTGTCACGTGCCATCGGCAGAGCTACCACCGATACAACCACCTGTCCACTGGGCATGGTGGCGATGTCGGAGGCGCCGTTAACTCCGGTGAACTCGACGTACATCGTCGTGGGCCCGTCGAAGCCGATCACGGTGTCGGGATCGCCACTGACGGTGTCCGGAAACGCCATGTCGAAGACGAGGCGGAAGTCGTTGGGATGCTCGCCGTAGCGCACGTCAGCGACGGAGAAGCCGCTGCTCGCGGTGCCGAGCGTCTTGACGCTCGTGAGCTGTTGCGGCGTCGGCGCTGCGGGAATGACGGGAAGGGTGGCCGGAGCCGGCGTTGCCACCGGAAGCGGTGCTGTCGTCGGCGGTGTGCTGGCGTGCACGGCGGATGTCGGCTTCGGGAGGTTGGACGCAACCAGCGGGGATGTCTGCGTGACCTGTCGCCCGACGAGGAGCCCGAGCAGGATGAGCACCACGGTCACGGCGCCGAACAGCCAGAGCCGGCTATCGCGGTCCGCGGCTCCCACCGCGGGTCCGCCGAGCGGGAGCACATGGCGTCCCGTGACCGGGAGCGTTGGATTCCAGTCGCGCCGCTCGGGCTTTTGTGAGTGCAGGCGGCGCATGTGCCGGCCAGGCGAAGGCATCGAGGCGCCGTCCGAGTCATCGTCATAGGTGTACGGAGTCGTCGGCTCGGAGTCGGCCGCGAACTTTGGCGCGACCACCGCTCCCACGTACTCGATGTCATGTGGAGCCGGCTTTTCCTCCCACGGGCTCGGCGCCAGACGCGTGACCTCAGTTGCCGACTCGCGCTCTGGAGCGCGCACCTCGGCCGCTGGCGTCGACGTGCGCTCGAGCGGGGCAGCGAGACTCGCGACTTCGCTGAGCACGTCGGCAAGCTCCGGCGCAGCAGTCGGTTCAGCGGACCCACGACTCTCGGGCGCCGTGGAGTCGTCGGAGTCAGTCGCTGCGGCCCAGTGGTCGGTGCGTGGCGCAGCGGCATGGGCCGCCGGTGCATCGAAGTCAGAGTCGAGGTCGCTCCGTGCAGGCTCGTCATCCACAAATCCGAGCAGCCGGCTGAGACGGCCGTGCTTGACCGGGGTCGGAGCCACGAGCGGCTCGATACCCGGCGCAGGTGCTGCCGCTTTCGGGGTGTCGACGCGCGGCGCGACCGGCATCTCCGGGGCGACCACCGTGGCTTGCGCGGGCGCCATCACGGGCGATGTCGCCACCGGCGCAACGACTGGCGCGGCGTCGCTCCACTCACGTGTGTGGGTGCGCTGATTCCATTTCGGCGCACCGGCGCCGCTGACGATCTCAACTCCCGAATCGAACGCCGCACCACCACCGCGACGCAGCGCGAGCCGAACGGCCACCGCGTCGCGCAGACGCTGGAAAGCGTTCGGACCGGCGGCCAGGCGCGGCGGATTGATGACATGCGCGGACGTGGACAGATCAGGCGGCTGCGGCTCGGAGCTGAGCTCCGGGGGCTGTGGCGCGACGTACGCCGGCTCGGCCGGTACGGGTGCGGTGGGGAGCGCCGCTTCGGCAACCTCGTGCACCGGAGGAGGTGCTGGGACCGCGGTCACGATCTGGTCGATGGTCTCGTCCCAGAGGAGCAACTCAGGGGGATCCGCCACCGCGGTGCTCTGCGAGCGCTCGCCGATCAACTCCCGAGGCTGCGATTGATCGCCCGTCGACGGACGCGGCGCCCAGGGCAGCGCTGCGCCACGCTCCGCACCGAACCACGGCGGAGCCTCGACTGGTGCCGGCCGGTCGTGATGGGCAGGTCTCTTGGGCAAGTCGTCCTCCTCCGCGATCAAACCGATCTGGCTGAACAGTTCGTGCACTGCGTCATCAGGAACGTGGACACGCGCGAGCGCGCCGATTCGCGCCGACTCCTCACGGAGATGGCCGAGCGCCGTCCGGCAGCGATCGCACGCGACGAGGTGAGCCTCAAGCTCGCCGGCCGGCTCGACGTCGAGCTCGGCGTCGATGTAGCTGCTGAGCGCGAGGAGGCTGCACCTCATATAGCGATCTCGCGGTAGATGGACCCGAACTCACGACGGGCTGCCGCTACCAGACGCGACGCGGCTTCGGGCGAGCACTCGAGCGCCCGGCCCATCTCGTGGTAGTCGAGCCCGCACATGTCGCGAAGCAGGAGCGCGGCCCTGCGGTCGAATCCGAGCATGCAGAGGGCGCGCTTGACCGTATTGATGCGGCCGGCGTTGATATCGTCGACCTCGACACGAACCGCTCCGCCGCCGCGCCGGAACATGCGGCCGATGCCCTGTGGCTTGGGTGGAAAGCGCTGGCCGTGCCGGCACGCGCGCGTGACCGCCCGATAGAGCGCCGCCCGCCCGTCGACACGCAGACGCGTCGGCGGGTAGCGACTCGCATGATGAATTCCCCCGGCGACGAAGGCCACGGCGTCCGCCTGGTGGTTGACCAGGTGCGTGGCATACGTGACGAGATCATCGAGCTGCTCGCGTGCGGTTGCGGCAAGCTCGCGCGCCTCGGGAGCGATCTGTGCTGGGACGTTGATCATGACGTTTGCGCTGTAAGGGCGCGGAGTACGGTCGAAGAATAGCCGGGAGTCCGCCCAACGGTCAAGCCGGAGATCAGGACGAAGTGTGCACCAACTCCCCACCGGTCACGCCGGCCGGTTGCAGCAGCCCGGCCTCACGCCACGCGACGGCCGGCATGCCGATGTCGGCAACCCAGACTTCGCCTGCCCGACGCGGGCCATCACCCCGGCGGAGTCCACGCTTCATGGCGGTGAGCGTGCATGTCAGCGTTGCGTCGACGGTCGGGTCGAAGGCCTCTCCGGTTGTGGCGTCCAGGCCGCTCGGCACATCGACACTCAGCACAGGAACGGCTGACTCGTTGATCGCGCGGATCGCGTCTGCCTGAGGCTCGCGTGGCGCACTCCGCAAGCCAGTGCCGAGGATCGCATCAATGATGAGATCGGCGTGCGCGACGAAGCCGTGAACCGCCGCAGGATCGGTCTCGATGACAATGTCGACTCCGCACTTTCGAGCCGACAGGACGTGATCGGCGACGATGCCGGTCACGCGCGCCTCGGAGGCAAGGACGAGCACCCGCACGCCACATCCCCAGGTGGAGAGATGTCTCGCAGCGACGAGACCGTCACCTCCGTTGTTGCCATATCCGGCGATAACGCTCACGCCGGCCGTGCCGCCAAGGCGTCGCCACGCGCAGCGTGCAACCTGCCATCCGGCGACTTCCATCAGCTGCAATGTCGACACCCCGCACTCCGCCGCGGCTGCGTCCAGGCGAGCGACGTCTTCAGACGTGAGGTCGCCGAGCGCGTCCTCGGGCACCGGCACCGCGCTCACGCCAGCTGGACCTCCACCGGGTCGCCGAGACGAGGGCCCCCGGCTGCACTCACGGGAGCTCCTCGAGCGGCAACCTCCAGATGGCCGGCACTGCCGATGAGTGCGGCTGCGCCCGTATCGATATGCGCGTACGTGCTCACCAGTCCGGTCGTGCTGCCACCGGGCCAGGTCACGGCGCGTACCGACGCGCCGGCGATGTCAGCCACGCGAATCGTGGTGATGGCGTTGCCGAAGTGATCGACGACGGCGACGCGGCCGGTGACGACCGGGCCTTCCCGCCTGGCGAAGGCGTCGCCCAGGATGAACGGATCGTCGATGAGGTCGCCGCCGACGTCGAACCGCTCCCGCGAGGAGAGTTGCGCGGCGAAGGGCGCAAACACGTCGCGACCGTGGAAGGTCCGTGACGCGTCGAGCCCGACCTCGAGCCGGACCGCCCAGCGATCGTCCGCGGGCGTCTCCTCCCAGAGATACGAGACCAGCCCGTTGTCCGGCGCCACGCAGCGGACCCTTCCGACCTTGACGGCAATGGCGCGCCGCTCGGTGCCAACGCCGGGATCCACCACCGCGCAGAAGACCGCCCCACCGCTGAACGCTTGCGCCAGTGCCTTGAGCTGATACGCGCCGGCCAGCACATCACCGGGAGGGATCCCGTGAGTCCCCTCGATGCAGACCGCATTCGGGTCGACCCGCCAGACAGCGCCGATCAGCGCCGCCGCATACGCGTCGTCGCGCCCGAAGTCGGTGACGAAGACGATCGGCTGCCGCATGGCGGACTTCGCTACCGTACCAGTGCCATGGAGAATTCGCCCAGCGCCCCGGAGCAGGCCTCGGTGACGGAGAGCTCGGAGGAAACGGAGCCCAAGCGGCATCGACCGGTCTGGGGGCTTCCGGTCGTGGTGATCGCGGTGGTGGTGATCGTCGTGCTGTTCGTCGTCGGCTTCACCGGGCTCTTCGCGAATCCTGTGCAATCGGTCAACGCAAACGGGACGACGACGCTCACGGGCACCTTCGAGCCGTACGTCTGCACGAGCACGAACTGCGACGGCTACATCTCCGCGGGCGCCCGCAGCGTCTTTGTGGTCTTCCCGAAGGACTGCACGCCACCGGTGCGCGGATCCACGATCACGGTCGACGGAAAAGCCGCGCCCGACCTGGGCAACGCGTCGTACCGGGCCACCGCCTGTTCCTGACCGGCTACTCCCAGCGGAACCTCCAGGACGCCAGCGCGAAGCATCCCACCGCCCACGCGAGCGGCACGGCGATGTCGATGAGCGGCAGTCCCGTGCCTGCGTTGAGGATCTGGTGGAGCGCGTCGGACACGTAGTACACCGGGAGGACGTGGACGATGTCCTGGATCCACTGCGGCAACGCGTCGACCGGGAAGAAGATGCCGCTCAGGAAGAGCATCGGGAACCCGATCAGGGTCGAGATGCCGCGGGCGGCGTCGCTCGTGCTGACGAATGAGGTAAGGAGAAAACCGATGCTGACGAAGCTCGCGATGCCGAAGACGAGTGCGACAGCCGCGAGCAGCCAGCTGCCGTGTCCGTGCGCGCCGAAGACGAAGACGCCGACGAGCGCGAGCGCCACCACCTCCAGGGCGACCGTGATCGCCCCTCCAGTCATGGCGGCGCCGAGCACCTGTAGCGGATGGAGCGGTGTCGCCCGGTAGCGGCGGAGCACCTTGCGTTCGCGCTGGTCGACGATGGTGATCGACACGTATGTCAGGCCGGCGAGGACGGCGACGTACGCCATCATCGACGGCAGGTAATAGTCGATGGTGGTGACGTTTTCCGTTCCCACCTCGGTCGTCGTGAGGGCAATCCCTGGGGTGCCGCCGATGTGCGCCACGACCGCAAAGTCCTGCGTGATGGCGTTGATCACCTGAGCCGCAATCTGCGAGTCGGATGGGTCGTTGCTGTCGAGCAGCAGGTTGACGCCCGCATCAGTGCACGTCTGGCCCGCGGCGCACGGTGTGCCGAAGTCCGGCCCGATCACCACCACGGCGACGTCGTCATCGTGCTGGAGGCGAGACGTCTCGTGCGACGCAGTCCCCCGCTCCACCACAAGGTTCTTGTCGTGTTGAAGCGTCGAGATATACGCCTTGCTCAACGTGTTGCCGGCGTTGTCGACAACTCCGATGTTCACCGACGCGTTGCCACCGCCGAGCACGTTGCCGAGCAGCACCATCAGAAAGATGGGGATGAGCAACGTGAAGATGAGCGCCGCGCGGTTGCGGAAACTGCTCCGGACCGTCGTCTTGACGAGCGCCAGCCAGGCTTTCATGAGCGCAGCTCGCGTCCGGTCAGCGCGATGAAGACGTCCTCGAGGGTACCGCGCTCCACGCGCAGGTTCGTCAGCGTCGTTGCGTGATCGGCTTCCGGGTGGAGCAGTTGCGCGAGGACCACTTCCGGAGTTCGTGTCACCAGATGAACGTCATCACCGTGGACATCGACCGTGTCCACACCGGTCATGGCGCGCAACGCTGCGGCGTTGGCACCGGGAGTGGTGAACTCAATCGTCGTCCCGGGTCCGTGCTCCACGACGAGGCGCTCAGGGGTGCCGAGCGCCACGATGTGTCCCTGGTCCATAACGGCGACACGGTCGCAGAGGCGCTCCGCCTCTTCCATGTAGTGCGTGGTGAGCATCACGGTCTTGCCGCGTGCGCGGAAACGCTCGATGTATCCCCATAGGGAGATGCGCGCCTGCGGGTCGAGCCCGGTGGTGGGCTCGTCAAGAAAGACAACATCGGGGTCGTTGACCATTGCGATCGCGATGCTCAGTCGCTGTTGCTGGCCACCACTCAACTTGCTCGTGATCTGCTTTGCCTGCGCAACCAGGTCGAAGTCCTCGAGCAGTTCGGCTGTGTCACGCGTGTGGTGGTAGAAGGCGCGAAAGAGATCGAGAGACTCGGTGACCGTGATGAAGTTGGGCAGTGCCGTTGCCTGCAGCTGCACACCGATGCGCTGCTTCACGGCCGCGGCGTCTTTCTTGATATCGGTGCCGAGGACGACCGCTGAGCCGCTGTCGATGTCGCGCAAGCCCTCGAGCATCTCGAGCGTCGTGGACTTGCCGGCTCCGTTCGGCCCGAGCAGGCCGAAGATCTCGCCGCGTTGCACGGTGAAACTTATCGCGTCGACGGCCAGCAATTGGTCGTATCGCTTGGTGAGCTCCTTGGCCTCGATGACGGTTTGAGGAACGTCGGGCGCGACGCTCCCCGTCGACGGCGAACCAGGAGCCGCCGTCGCGAAAGCAGGTCCGGCGGTCGCAGTTGCCTGGGGCGTTGCACCGGCGGGGGCCATCGCCGGCGGTGCATCGCTTTCACGACGCTGGTTGAAGACCATCGCACCGCGAACCACGAGCAGCACGCCGGCGACGACAAGAATCAGCGCCTGAACGTTGCCCGACTTGGCTTTGTTCTCCTCACTGACCCACGCAAGGAGGAACAAAATCACCGCGACCACCCATGCAATGGGCACTCGTGCGAAGGGTCCGGGAAGTCGAAGGTTGAACAGCATGGGTCTCCTGGGGAGCCCATGATGCGGAAACGGGTCGTCTACACGGCCGCGGAAATGCCGGTCAGGCGGCGGCGGCGATGCCGGTCAGACGCCAGCCGCGGTGCGCCACCAACCAGCCACCGTCCGCGACCTCGTGCTGCTCGTCGTCCGCGCTCGTGTCAACCGACGGGTCCCGCTCGAACGTCCAGTCCTGCGTCACCGCGGTGCTGCCGTTGATTCCAAAACGCACGACGGCGCGCTCGACTCCACCCACCACGGAGACCGCGGTGACCTCGGCGGACGCGATATCGGCGTCGAGCTCCGGCGCCCCGGCGCTGTGCGAGTCCTGGAGAACGCGGAACGAATCGCGGGCGATGAGGAGGAAGGAGTCGGCGGTGAAGCCGGGATCGACCGCGGTGACGGCTGCGAGGTCGAGGCCCGGCGTCGCCTCCTCGCCGCGCTCGTGGAACTCCTGATCGAGGTCGCTGACCATCTTGTCGTCGAGCGTATCGACTTCCTCCTGGTCCGCGGCGCGCTCCGCCAGCCGGGTGCCGATCCCGGTGACGTGCAGCATTCCGGAGCCAAGCGACTCCGCAGCGTCTGAGAACCTGTCGCTCAGCTCGGACATGTGATCGGTCATCGGGGTACCTCGTGGGTGGGGATCGGGGATCGAATCTACCCACCGAGGCCGCAACCCTCTCGTGTCGTCGCCGGGTTGTAGCGGATCGTTGATCGAGTCATCGGCGATCGAGACACCGCGGGTGGGCCGGTGGCGGAGCCGGCGGGCGGCTTCCGGGGTGACCTAGGCTCCGCGTAGCCCGAGCTCACCGCGCCAGCCGGAGCGGGCGAAGATCATCTGCACGTCACTCACGCGACGTTCGAGGAAAACCGCCTCGCACGACGCGAAGTAGAACCGCCACATGCGCAGAAACTGCTCGTCGAAGCCCATGGCCATCGCCTCAGACCTGCGGCCCTCGAGCCGGTGCCTCCAGTCGGAGAGGGTCCGCGCGTAGTGCGGGCCGATGTCCTCATGGTCAATCAGTCGGAGGTCGCTTGCCCGCGTCGTCGAGTTGGCTATGGCGGTGATCGACGGCAAGCACCCGCCCGGGAAGATGTATTCCTTGATGAAGTCCTTCCGGTTCCTGGCGCCCTCATATTCGCGGTCATCGATGACGATGCACTGCAGGGCGGCACGGCCATCGGGCCGGAGGAGCTGGGCGCACATCGCGAAGAAGGTGTCGTGAAGCCGCCAGTCGACGGCTTCGATCATTTCGATGGACACGAGGTGCGAGAACTGTCCCTCGAGATCGCGGTAGTCCTGGCTGAGCACGGTGACGCGGTCCGTCAAGCCGGCCCTGGCGATCGCGGCCGTCGCGTAGTCGAACTGCCGCTCCGAAATGGTGGTCGTGGTCACGCGACATCCATGGCGTGAGGCGGCGTGCAGCGCGAAGCCACCCCACCCTCCGCCGATCTCGATAACGTTGTCGTTCGGCCCGAGGTTGAGCTTGCGACAGATCCGCTCGAATTTCGCAGTCGACGCTTCCTCGAGGGTGCTGGCTTCGGATTCGTAGACGCCACACGAATACGCCATCGTGGAGTCGAGAAAGAGTTCAAAGAACTCGTTACCGAGGTCGTAGTGCGCCCGAATGTTTCTTCGGTCGTCGGATTTGGAAGGGAGCCGGAGCGACGCGGGACGTGCCGCGATATTTCTGAGCGTCGAGACGCCTTGGGCTACTCGACTGAAACGGTCGAGGTTCCGCGCCAGCAGGCGGAGCATCAGGACGACGTCGTCGCTATCCCAGCACCCTTTGAAATACGCCTCGCCCAGTCCAACGCTTCCGCGGGTGACGACTGCCCGCCAGACTGCGGGATCGTGGACGCGCACAGTCGCGTGCATTCCATTCGCGCCCCCGCGGCCGAAGGTCGTTCGCCGCGAGCCTTCCACGACGGTCAGCGTTCCATGCTCGAGGCGCCGGAGCAGCGCCATCGCTATCCGGCGCGACAGTCCGGCACTCGGTCCTGTGCCCACGATGGAGCCCGCCGTGGCGTCGCTCATGCGGCCACCGGTGGGTGCGCAAAGTACCGCGTCCGTTGAAGCCAGAGCCGAGCGGCGTGCGAGTAGATGCCGGCGGACACGCGATGGGTCATCAGCGGGTGCCTCGCCAACAGCCAGGCGACCGTTCGGCGTGTGAGCGGGCGCCGTCGCAGCGAGAGTCCCGCCCGGAAGACGACTGACCCGTCGCGCGTGACGGTGATGCTGAGCCCACACCGTTTTCCTGGCGCGGTCAGGCGGAACTCGTAGCTGAGATCCATGGGCAAAAAGGGCGAGACGTGCATCCGCTTCGCCTCGTGTTTCACGTCACGAAGCCCTCCGCGGACATCGAGGACGTACGCGTGTGACTCTCCCCACGGTGTGTTGGTGACGTCGGCGACGACCGCCTCGAGCGCTTCTCCCGGCCCGTAGCAATAGTAAAGAGCGATGGGGTTGAAGCACCATCCCCACGTGCGGTGGTGTGCAAGCAGTCGCACCGGACCGTTCGGGCGAAAACCGGCGCGGGCTTCCACCAGATCGAGGACAGTCCCTTTGAGCGAAGTGTCGGGATCACCGAGGAAATCGCCACGACGGAAGGTGACCGGCGCGCGACCCTCGGCGCGCCAGAGTGGCGCGAGATCCGCGAGTCCGTCGAGCTCGTCGAGGTCGACAAACGGCATCGCGACTTGTCGGACGAAGCCGCTCGCATGCGGACCCGGACGCTGATGAACGACGGTGCCTTCATAGAGTGCTGAACGTCTCATCGCGACAAGACCATCTCGCGCGCGGGCGCTCTCGCGGCGAGGACCTGGGTTGTGGCGACGACGCTCTGGACAGCGTCCTCATGAAATCCGTACCCCCAGTAGGCGCCGGCGTAGTGCGTGTTGAGGTGGCCGTCGATCTCGCCGCGGCGACGCTGCGCGTGCAGCGCCGCGCTGTCGAACACCGGATGCGCGTAGTCGTAGGACGCAAGGATTCGTGACGAGTCGATTGCGTCGTCAGCGTTGAGCGTGATGCAGTAGTCGGTTGTCGAGCGCAGAGTCTGGAGCCGATTTGCGTAGTACGTCAGGATGGGAACCTGCTGCTGCGCGTGCACTCTGCGGTAGTTCCAACTCGCCCAGGCTCGGCGACGCCGCGGAAGGAGGCTCCGGTCGGTGTGCAGCGTGGTCCGGTTTCGCTGGTAGCGGAACGCGCCGAGCACCTCTCGCTCAGCTCTGGTCGGGCTGTCGAGCAGCGACAGGGAGACGTCCGCGTGCGTCGCGAGAATGACCTTGTCAAAGCGCTCACCGTCGGGGTGCGCGCCACTGTGGATCACCACGCCGCTGTCGTCTCTCTCAATGCGACGGACCGCGCAGCTCGTGCGAATCCGATCGCCCCACGGGCGGACGAGGAGGCGAATGTACTCACGAGATCCTCCCGATATCGTCCGCCACTCCGGCCTGCCGCCGAAGGAGAGCAGGCCGTGGCGATACAGGAACCGCGCCAGCGGCGCCACGGGGAATTCGGTGAATCGCTGCGGATCCGCGGACCAGATCGAAGCTCCGAGCGGCGTCAGATAGTCGTCGACAAACGGTCGTGAATATCGGCCCTCGACAAGAAACTCCCGGAGCGAGGTCGTGATGTCGGTGCTGTCGACCAACCTGCGCGCAGCGCGATTGAATCGCGGGATGTCGATCATCATCTGCGCAAACGAGGGTCGGACGAGATTGCTGCGCCGGGCCAGCAACGTGTTGAGACTCGTCGTGCGGTACTCGAGCCCCGAGTCCGGCGAGGAGACGCTGAAACTCATCTCGCTCTTTTGCGTCGCGACGCCCAATCCCTCGAGCATCGCGGAGAACGCGGGGTAATTCCTCTCGTTGTACACAACGAAGCCGGTGTCGATTCCGAGTGTCTGCGTCGCCTCGTACACTGACACCGTATTGGCATGGCCGCCGACCCGACGATCAGCCTCGAACAGGGTCACGTCGTATGTGGGATGAAGCACATGAGCGGCACTGAGGCCGGCGATCCCCCCACCAACGATGGCGATGCGTTGCATTTGCATAATTTAGTGCTAATATCAGGTTAAGTCAAATCAGCACTACCCAGGTCGAGAGATGCCCCGCTACGTCACCGTGATCAACTCCACGTGGAAGACGGAAGATGCCTTCGCCTTCATGAGCGATTTCAGCAACGCGATGCGCTGGGATCCCGGCGTGCTCGCTGCCCGACGCCTTGATACGGGCGAGGTGCGCGAGGGATCGTCGTTCGACCTCACTGTCGCGTTCGCGGGGAGGAAGATGACCTTGCGATACACGGTGCAGAGCATGAAAGCGCCGCAGCAGATCGTGTTCGTCGCGTCGACGAGCTTGCTCGAATCGGTCGACACGCTGACCTTCACTCCGCGCGGCGAGACCTGCCGCATGGCGTATGACGCGAAGCTCCGCCTCAAGGGATTGGCATCCGTGGCCAATCCACTCCTCGCAGTCAGCTTCCGTCGCATCGGTGATCGAGCGAGAGACTCGTTGCGAACGGTGCTCACCACCGCGCTGTGACCGAAGTGGCGAGTGTTCGGACCGGTGTTGATCGTGCACTCGAAGCGTCAGTCGTGGGCAGCTTTACCCGCATTGGCCCGGCAGTCCGGAGGCGTCTCTTCAATTGGGAACCGCCGGCCACGCATGGAATGGATGGCAAGATTTCGGTCGTCACCGGGGCGACATCGGGCCTGGGGTTGGTCACGGCCACTGAGCTCGCACGCCTCGGCAGTCGTGTCCTGCTCCTCGTGCGAGACAGGGAGCGTGGCCGTGCCGTGAGCAATGAGATCGCCGAAACGACCGGCAGCAGCGACGTCACCGTCGTTGCGGTGGATATGGGAGACCTTGATGCCGTCCGGCGTGCGGCGACAGCACTGCGCGACCTTCCGCGCATCGATGTGCTCGTCCACAATGCCGGAGCCTTGGGCAGGGCGCGACAGGTTTCGCCGCAAGGCATCGAGCAGACCGTGGCAGCGCAGCTCCTCGGACCATTCTTGTTGACGAATCTGCTCGGAGCACAACTACGGTTTGTCGGGTCGCGCGTGATCTTCGTGACGTCGGGTGGCATGTACACCGAGCCGCTTGACGTCGAAGCGCTCGAGATGAGCCCAGAGACCTATAACGGCGCAACGGCGTACGCACGGGTGAAGCGTGCGCAGGTCTCGCTGGTGGAGCGGTGGGCCCCACAGCTCGATGGTCTCGCGATTACCATGACCGCGATGCATCCCGGCTGGGCCGACACCCCTGGAGTGCGCACATCGCTCCCCGCTTTTCGTCGTATCGTCGGTCCTCTGCTGCGAACTCCGTCGCAGGGAGCGGACACGATCATCTGGCTCGCCTCCGCGCCGGGCGCCGGAATACCGTCCGGGTCGTTGTGGTTGGACCGCCGGCAACGCAGTCCTCACCGCCTGAGCCGCACCCGCCGGAGCGACACCGTCGCGGAGCGGGAACGGCTCTGGATGTTCTGTTGTGAGCGCAGCGGCATCACGAGCAATGAGTTGGCTGCGCTGTCATGAGCACCGATACGACCTACGGGCTGCGCGAGGCTGCAGAGCTTCTCGGCGTGCACTACATGACGGTCTATCGCTACATCCGTACGGGTCGGCTTCCAGCGCATCAGGCGGGTTCGCAGTGGGAAATCTCTGCTGCCGATCTGAAGCAGTTTCGCCGGGCCAAAAAGGTCACCGGAGGACGGGGCCAGAAAGTCCGGCTCGACTCGAACGCCGCGGAACGATTGGTCGCCCGGCTGCTCGTCAGTGATGAGAACGGAAGCTGGGCCATCGTGCAGGAAGCGCTTGCCGGCGGTGCAGCGCCGAAGGATATATACGTCGAACTGTTTTGTCCTGCGCTGACGATGATCGGCGAGCTGTGGGCACGAGGCGACATCACTGTCGCTGACGAACATCGCGCGTCCGTGGTGGTACATCGGCTGGTAGGACGGCTCGGGCCGCTGTTCCGCGCTCGCGGTCCGCGGACGGGCACCGTGATCGTCGGCGCGCCCGCCGGCGAGCGACACGAGCTTCCAACAGCATTCGTCGCCGATATGTTGCGCAGCAGGGGTCTCGAGGTCATCGACCTCGGAGCCGACGTGCCCGCCGATGCCTTCGCCGCATGCGCGTCCGCCGCCGACGCGCTCACCGGGATCGGTATCGCTGTGACCGTCGCTCGTCACCGCAGTAGCCTCGGCACCCTCATACGCACGCTCAGAGCCGCCGGTGTCACCGCCCCAATCGTTGTCGGCGGAGCGGGTCTCACCGGCATGCAGGCGCGCACGGTTGGCGCGGATTACTGCGCGCAGGATGTCGACGACGCGGTTCGCCTTCTCGCAGCTCCGTGATGTGATGACAAAAGAAAGAGCGGCCCGGGAACCCCGGACCGCCCTTTCGGGAATCGGACTAGTTGCCGATCAGTACTCCGGCATCGGGGGCCCGGCAGGAGCTCCCTTCTTCTCGGGGATGTCCGTGATCAGCGCCTCGGTCGTGAGCAGCAGCGCGGCGATCGATGCCGCGTTCTGAACCGCCGACCGTGTGACCTTGGTCGGGTCGATGATCCCGGCCTTGACCATGTCGACGTACTCGCCCTTCGCGGCGTCAAAGCCCTGACCCTTGGGGAGGGACTTGACCTTGTCGACCACGACGGAGCCTTCCATACCGGCGTTCTGCGCGATCTGGCGGAGGGGCTCCTCGAGCGCACGGCGGAGGATGTTCACGCCGGTGAGCACGTCGCCCTCGGCCTTCACCTTGTCGAGCGCGGGGATCGCGTTCACGAGCACGACTCCACCACCAGGCACGATGCCCTCTTCGACTGCGGCGCGCGTGGCGGACACGGCGTCCTCCATGCGGTGCTTCTTCTCCTTGAGCTCGGTCTCGGTCGGAGCGCCGACCTTGATCACGGCAACACCGCCACTGAGCTTCGCGAGACGCTCCTGGAGCTTCTCCTTGTCCCAGTCGCTGGTGGACTTGTCGATCTCGGCCTTGATCTGCTCGATGCGGCCCTTGATCGCGTCCTTGCTGCCGTTGCCCTCGACGACGGTGGTGTCGTCCTTGGTGATGCTCACGCTGCGGGCCCGGCCCAGCGAGCTGAGTTGCGCGGAGTCGAGCTTGAGGCCGACCTCCTCGCTGATCACCTGGCCGCCGGTCAGGATCGCGATGTCCTGGAGCATCGCCTTGCGACGATCACCGAAGCCTGGGGCCTTCACCGCGACGGCGTTGAAGGTGCCGCGGAGCTTGTTGACGATGAGGGTTGCGAGCGCCTCGCCCTCGACGTCCTCGGCGATCACCACGAGCGGCTTGCCGCTCTGGACGACCTTCTCGAGGATCGGGAGGAGATCCGCGATCGCGGAGATCTTCTTGTCGGTGATGAGGATGTACGGATCCTCGAGCACGGCCTCCATGCGCTGGGCATTGGTGACCATGTATGCGGAGATGTAGCCCTTGTCGAACTGCATGCCCTCGACGAGCTCGAGTTCGGTCTCGAGGCCCTTCGACTCCTCGACGGTGATGACGCCGTCCTTGCCGACCTTCTCCATCGCATCGGCAACGGTTTCGCCGATGGTCGGGTCAGCTGCGGAGATCGATGCGACCTGGGCGATCTTCTCGCGCTCGGAGATCGGGATCGACTGCTCCTTGATTGCCTTGACGATCGCCTCAACGCCGAGCTCGATGCCCTTCTTGAGCTGGATCGGGTTGGCGCCGGCGGCCACGTTCTGGAGGCCGGCTGCGATCAGGGCCTGGGCGAGAACGGTGGCGGTGGTGGTCCCGTCACCAGCGATGTCGTTGGTCTTGCTCGCCACTTCCTTGACCAGCTGGGCGCCCATATTCTCGAAGGGCTCCTCGAGCTCGATCTCCTTGGCGATCGTGACTCCGTCGTTGGTGATGGTCGGCGAGCCGAACTTCTTGTCCAGCACGACGTTCCGTCCCTTAGGACCGATCGTGATCTTGACGGCGTCAGCAACCCGATCGACCCCTCGTTTGAGATGGGCGCGGGCCTCGACGTCGAATAGCAGTTGTTTGGCCATGGTTCCTCCTGGTTTGTTCCTCTAGCCTGGGTTCCAGGGCCTAGTTTAGCACTCGGGAGGTCTGACTGCTAGCGGGTGGCAGGGGCGAGTGCTAAGGGTGGGGAGGGTTCGGATGGCGAGGCTAGGCCACGGCGCGGGCGGACTTGAAGAAGTCCGGCGGCATTTGGTTCCTGAGACGCCAGACGATGGCTATCGGGCGTTCGCGCTCGTGACGCTCGTAGTCAGCGGCACCAAGGAACAGGAATGGCGATGCCCCGATCCCATCACCGACCGAGTCCTCGCGCACGAACAGAAGGACGTTGGTGCCATCGCGCTTCTGATTGACGTACCGCTGACCCGTCGGCGAACTCGCCGACGTAACCGACTGGGACTCCCAATGGAAGAGCTCGGGCGAAATCGGGTAGTCCCGATAACGGGTCGATGGCGAAAACCGCTTCTCGGACTTGTTCAGCGTCACCAGCAGAAGGTCCGTGCGATAGTCCGGCAACCACTTCACACCTTCTCGCCAGCTCCCCGGTCGTTCAGGCGTGATGGCTCCGAATGCCGCAAGGATTTCGTCGCGTGTGTACCTCGCGTGGAGAGACAGCGGCACCTCGGCGAGCCCTGACGCTGGGGGGTTCAGATAGCGCGCACGATCCGCAAGGATTTCGAGGAGCTGTCGCAGCTCGTCGCGAACTTCTCGGTTTCGCCAAAGCCGCTCAAGCGTCGTGACCAAACTTTTGGACGGTTTATCACGGAGCAGGAGGTCGAAGTGGAGCATCGTCGCGAGCCGCATCTCCATGCCCGAAAATGTCTCGGACGACGGCGGCACGAGCCCGTTGAGCCACTCCGTGTACGTCGAGACGCGCAACGGATCGTCGATGTGGAGCATCCGGCTCATTGCAGCGCTTAGTCCGGCGTCATCGGGGGTTGCTTCAGCCGCGAACCCTGCGGAACGCCGTAGCATCGTCCAGCCCGGAGAGGAACCCGAGTAAATGTCGGTCAGGCCGAAGGTGGAGTCGCGAAGAAACGCCTCCAAGTCGCAATCGCCAATGCTTCGAAGTTCATCGACAAGGTCACGGCGGCGACCACGAGTTGCCGATCGCAGGTTCTCCAGAATCAACCTCTCGGCCTGTCGATCGAGGCTCATCGAGCAGCCCGCCGGCAAATATGGGAATCCAGCAACGACCTCGTCCTGCAGACGACGGCCCGTCAACCCCGTAAGGGCCTGAAATCGCTCCGCATAACGAAAGCGAGTGTGTTGCTGGCCGATGAAGTCGAGGATTGTGAGGCCATCCTTGTCCTCGGTGCGCCGCAGGCCACGTCCGATTTGTTGCATGAACACGATATGACTCTCGGTGGGGCGGAGCAGAAGAATCGTGTCGACAAGGGGAATATCCAGTCCTTCGTTGAACACGTCGACCGAGAACAGGACGTTGATCGTGCCCTTCTCGAGTCCACTCAAGGCGCTCGCTCGTTCAACTGCGGTCGAGTCACCGGAGACATAGGCAGACGGAATGCCAGACGCCGTGAAACGGCTCGCCATATACCTGGCGTGCTCGACACTGACACAGAACCCCAAGGCGCGCATCTCGGCCGGATTGAGAACAGTGTCATGAACTGCCTTGATGACCTTGGTAAGGCGCATGTCGTCACCCGTTAGTAGCGCACTCAACTCAGCGCTGTCGTAGCCCCCTCGGCTCCAGCGCAGCGAGCGAAGGTCGGTGCCGTCAGACACGCCGAAGTACTGAAATGGACACAACAAACCCTGCTCCAGCGCGTCCCACAGTCGAAGCTCCACGGCGACGTGCCCGTCGAACCACCGCGTTACATCAAGGTCGTCCGTC
>JBEKKP010000014.1:0-39081 GCA_050010655.1 Candidatus Dormibacteria bacterium | reverse complement strand
ACCGCTTTGAGGTCGGCCCAGTCGCCTCTTCGGCTGAGCCACAGGTCTTCGATGCTGAGACCGTCGCGCGTTTTGAAGGCGCCGAGTTGATCACCTCCTCGGGAGCGTTCGACCATGACCAGCAGGAAGAGATCGTGGTTGCCGAGTACCGAGCGGGCGTTGCGGCGGGTCATGGCAACACGAGCTGCTGCAGCGCCGCCGCCGGCGCCGGGTTGACCGCCCTGGAAGAAGTCGCCGAGGAAGACGGTGTCGACGTCATCTTCCGGGTAGGGCTCGAGCGCTTCCCGCAGGCGATCGACGTCACCCTGGACGTCGCCGACGATCAGGGTGGGTCTGGACACGGCGTTCAGGATACGAGCGCCGGCTTGGTCATCCGCCTGCGGCGGCCCTTCGGGTTCGGGCGACGAGCGTGCGTGCTCGGGTGAGCTGGCGGCTCACGGACTTTGGGCCAGGGCCGCCGGGGACGTCGCGGCGTCGGAGCGCGGCGTCCGGGTCGAAAAGGCGCACGACGTGAGGAGTGAATCGGTCCGATGCCGCCTGCCACTCGTCGACGTTCAGGTCGGCGAGGGTGCGGCCGGCAGCGACGGTCTGTGCAACCACCGCTCCGACGATCATGTGCGCCTCGCGGAACGGCACGCCGTTGGCGACGAGGTGCTCGGCGATGTCGGTGGCCTGTAGTGCAGGGTCGGATGCGGCGGCGCGCATCGTGCCGGTGTCGAAGTGCACGACGGTGATGACCTCGGTGAGCATGCGCAACGTCGCCGCGGTGGTATCCACCGCGTCGAACAGCGGCTCCTTGTCTTCCTGGAGGTCGCGGTTGTACGTGAGCGGCAACCCCTTGAGAACCGTGAGGAGTGCAACCACGTCGCCGATCACTCGACCGCTGCGTCCGCGCGCGAGCTCCGCCACGTCAGCATTCTTCTTTTGCGGCATCAGCGACGAACCGGTGGCGTGACTGTCGGGGAGGCTCGCGAAGCCGAATTCGGCGCTCGACCAGAGCACCAATTCCTCGCCGAGGCGCGAGCAGTGCACCATCGTGAGCGCGCATGCGGCGGTGATCTCGACGGCGAAATCCCTGTCGGACACTGCATCCATGCTGTTGGACGCGATCCGTCCGAAACCGAGCTCATGGGCCACACGGTCGCGATCGAGTGGCAGTGTCGAGCCGGCAAGCGCGCCACTGCCGAGCGGCAATTCGTCGCATGCGGCGCGTGCCGCACCGAGACGGAGCGCGTCGCGAGCGAACATCTCGACATACGCGAGGAGGTGGTGCGCGAGCGACACGACCTGCGCGCGCTGCAGATGCGTGTAGCCGGGCATCGGATCTTTCCGGTGCTCTGCCGCACGCGTCACGAGCGCGTCCTGCAGACCGGCGACCGCAATCAGCAGATCTGTGCAGGCGCGCCGCGCCCACATGCGCAGATCGGTCGCCACCTGGTCGTTGCGGCTTCGCCCGGTGTGTAGCATGCCGGCGACCGGGCCTGCAAGCTCGAACAGCCTGCGCTCGACTGCGGTGTGAATGTCCTCATCGCCCGCTGCAACCGTGAATGCGCCCGAAGAGAGTTCGGCCGCGATGGCGCGCAGCCCGGCATCGAGCGCGCGATGCTGCGCCGAGGTGAGCACGCCGATGCTGCGCAGCATCCGGGCGTGCGCGCGTGATCCCGCCACGTCATCGGCACCGAGGCGCCGGTCGACGGTGAGGCTCGACGTGTAGTGCTCCACGCGCTCGGACGTTGGCACGCTGAGGCGGCCGGCCCACACCTTCGTGGCGCGTGCGCCTCCACGCGAAGGCTTGTCAGGCACGGCGCGTGCGTCGCTCCACGTGCAGTGGCGCAGTGTCCTCGAGTGCGCCCTGGACGCGCGTCTGGGTGCGCAGTGGAAGCCCGAACAGCTCGATGAATCCGCGCGCTGCTGCATGGTCGAAGGTGTCGCCTGCACGGTCGTACGTCGCGAGGTTGGTGCTGTACAACGACTGATCGGCGCGCCTTCCCACAACCTGTGCAACGCCATCCTGCAGACGCATCCGGACCGTCCCGGTGACGTGCACCTGCGTCTCCTGGACGAACGCGTCCAGCGCAGTCCGCAATGCCGAGAACCAGAGACCGTCATAGACGAGGCGGGCCCATTCATCGGCGACGATGCGCTGGAACCGCGCGACGTCGCGCGTGATCGTCAGGCTTTCCAGCGCATGGTGTGCCGCGTGCAACGTCACCGCCGCCGGCGCCTCGTAAATCTCACGAGACTTGATGCCGACCAGGCGATTCTCCACGTGGTCGATCCGTCCGATGCCACGCGACCCGGCAGTGGTATTCAACTCGGCGACGAGCACGTCACCCTCGAGGCGGCGCCCGTCGAGCGAGACAGGAACGCCTCGCTCGAAGCCGATCTCCACAACCACCCCTTCCGCAGCGGTATGCGCAGTCCATGCATACACATCGTCAGGAGGTTCGACCCAGGGATCCTCGAGCACACCGGTTTCGATGCTGCGGCCCCAGAGGTTGGCGTCGATCGAGTACGGCGACGCCGCGGTGACCGGCACCTCGATGCCAAATCGGGCCGCGTACTCCAACTCGTCGGAGCGCCCCATATCCCAGTCGCGGACCGGGGCGACCACGCGCAACTCCGGTGCGAGCGCGCCCACGGCGACGTCGAAACGCACCTGGTCGTTGCCCTTGCCGGTGCAGCCGTGCGCGACTGCGCTGGCGCCTTCCTCGCGAGCGACGTCGACGAGTAGCTTGGCGATGAGCGGCCGTGCAAGCGCGGTTGCGAGCGGATAGACGCCTTCATACACGGCGCCGGCGGCGAGCGTCGGAAAGCAGAACGCATCCACAAAGACGCGGCGTGCATCGGCGACGTGGGCGCTCAGCGCACCGGTACGCAGCGCGCGTGTCGCAACGGTGTCGACGTCCTTCGACTCACCAAGATCCGCGGTGAGGGTGATGACGTCGTAGCCAAGTTCCTCCTGCAGCCAGCGGATCGCAACCGATGTGTCCAGGCCGCCGCTGTACGCGAGCACGCAGCGTTCGCGAGCGCTCACGCGTCCTCCTCGGACATCGAGTTGAGGCGGAGCAGCAGCCTCTGCGCGGCAGGACGCGAGCGAGCGATGACCAGTACGGTGTCGTCGCCTGCGATCGTGCCGGCGACTTCCTCGAATCGAGAGCCATCGAGCGCGCCGCCGACCAGAGGGGCGCAGCCCGGGGCCGTGTGGACGATGCCGAACAGATCGACGAACTCGATCCCCTGCACGTGCTCGCGCAGCGCATTGCGCAGCCGCTGCATGGTCTGCTCGGCATCAAGCTCGGCCACCGGCGCCATGTAGCGCGGGCCGGCGTCGTCGTGAACCCGGAGCAGACCGAGCTCGCGGATGTCGCGGCTCACGGTTGCCTGCGTCACCGGAAAGCGTCTGCGGTGCAACTCCGCCACAAGATCCTCCTGGGTACGGATGACGCCACCTCGAACCAGCGCGAGGATGGCACGGTGACGCGCGGGTTTGGCAGCAGGGCCGACGACACGGGCGGCGCTTGCGCTCATCCGCCGCCCTCCGCTGCCGCGACGACGGCGAAAGCCGCGCTCAGCCGCTGCACGGCGATGTCGACCTCGTCGCGCGTGATGATCAACGGCGGCACCAGGCGGAGCGTGCGATCGCCAATCGCGTTGACGATGAGCCCGCCATCAAGCGCCGCCCTGGCCACATCGCGCGCGATATCACGTTCGAGCGCGACGCCGAGCATCAAACCACGGCCGCGAATCCCCGCGATCGGCGCGCCGTTCTCCTTGAGCGCGCTCAATGACTCGGCGAGGTAATCACCCATCTCGGCGGCGTGATCGACGAGCCCTTCGCTCGTGATGGCGCGCATCACCGCGACCGCGGCGGCAGACGCGAGCGGGCCGCCGCCGAAGGTGGAGCCGTGGTCGCCGGGCTCGAAGACGTCGGCGCGCGGCGCGGCGAGGATGGCGCCGATGGGAACGCCGCCGCCAAGACCTTTGGCAACCGTCATCACATCGGGCGCGGCGTCCTCGTGCTGATACGCCCACCAGCGTCCGGTACGGCCCATGCCCGTCTGCACCTCGTCGAGGATGAGCAGCACATCGCGCTCGTCACAGAGCCTGCGGATCGCCGCGAGCCGGCCCGGCGCAAGCGGAATGACGCCGCTCTCGCCTTCGATCGGCTCGAGCATGACCGCACAGGTCGCGGCATCGATGGCCTGCTCGAGCGCTCCGAGGTCGTCGTACGGGACGTGCACGAATCCTTTGGGGAGCGGCTCGAACTGCTTGCGGTATCGGGGGTTCGCTGTCGCCGCGAGCGCTCCCATCGTCCGTCCATGGAACGCGCCCTGCGCGCACACGATGACGTGCGCACCGTCGCGATGGAGCTTTCCCCACTTGCGCGCGAGCTTGATCGCACCTTCATTTGCTTCAGCGCCGCTGTTGCAGAAGAACACGCGCGACGGAAAGGCCGATTCGATCAACAGTTCCGCGAGCTCGAGCTGCGGTGCCGTGTAGTACAGGTTGCTCGTGTGCATCAGCGTCCCGGCCTGCTCGGCGATCGCCTGGTGCAGCGCGGGATGATTGTGGCCGAGCACGTTCACCGCGATGCCCGCCACGAGGTCGAGATACTCGCGGCCGTCCTCGCCGGTCACCCAGACGCCATTGCCGCTGCGGATCGCGAGCGGCTGGCGTTGATACGTGTCCATCAGCGCGGCCTTGGCTCGCTCCGCGAGCGTTGCCGTCGAAGGCGTTGCGCTCGTGGTCACGTCGCGGCGGTCTCGGTGAGCATCGTGCCGACGCCTTGCTCGGTCAGCAGTTCCAGCAGGAGCGCATGCGGGACGCGCGCGTCGATGATGTGCGTGGCCGAGCCTCCCTCGGTTGCGCGAATCGCCGCCGCGACCTTGGGAATCATGCCGTCACGGATGACACCGTTGGCGAGCAACACGTTGGCCTGCGCCGCGTCGAGCTTGCTGATCAGCGTGCCGTCACTGTCGCGAACGCCCTCGACATCAGTCATGAGGATGAGCTTGCTGGCGTGCAACGCCACCGCGAGCTCGGCGGCGACTGTGTCCGCATTCACGTTGTATGCCTGGCCGTCGTAGCCGAGACCGATGGACGCCATCACCGGAATGCGCCCCTGGTCGAGGATCGCCATGATCGGCTCGCCGTTGACCTGCGCGACGTCACCGACAAAGCCGAGGTCGGCGCCGCCGGAGTCGGTGCGCGGGCGCACGAGCAACGTGGGCCCGTCCTCGCCGGAAAGACCGATCGCACCTGCTCCGAGTGTGTGGATGCGCGAGACGATGTCGGGACCGACCTTGCCGGTCAAGACCATCTTCGCGATCTCCATCGTCGGCGCGTCCGTGACCCGGAGCCCGTTGACGAACTTCGTCTCGATGCCCATGCGCTCCTGCCACGCGCTGATCTCCGAGCCACCGCCATGCACGATGACCGGACGCATGCCGACGAAGCGAAGGAGCACCACGTCCTCGAGGAGCGCATCGAGGTCAGCGGCGGCACCCGCGGCGCCACCGACCTTGATGACCAGGATGTGACCCGCGAAACGCTTGATATACGGCAGTGCCTCGATGAGCACTTCGGCACGCTGGATCCGTTCGTCGATGGTCTGTTCAGGCATGGTGACTTGGTGGTTGCTCCGTGTCAGGTTGTGTAGTCGGCATTGATGCGTACGTAGTCCGCGGAGAGGTCGCACCCCCACGCGTGGCCGGCTCCGTCGCCGGCACCGAGGTCGATCACGATGTCGAGACGCGGATGCGAAAGTGCGACGCGTATCCGCTCGGGGTCCACAGGCTCGGGCGCGCCGCGGTCGAACACGACCAGCCCGCCGATGGCGACGCGGCAGCGATCGAGCGTGAACGTGGCGCCACTGCGACCGAGTGCCGCGACGATCCGGCCCCAGTTGGGATCGCCGCCGTGGATCGCGGTCTTGACAAGCGGGCTCGCGGCTACGATGCGCGCGGCTATACGCGCCTGGTCCGCGTCGGCAGCGCCGCTCACCGCGACACGGAAGTGCCGCGTTGCGCCCTCGGCGTCGGCGACGAGTTGCTCGGCGAGTGAGTCGCAGACCTCGAGGAGGGCCGCTTCGAACGCGCTCGCGGCGCGGGAGCCTTCGGCAAACGTCTCGCCGCCCGCAGCGCCGTTGGCGAGCAGGATGCAACTGTCGTTCGTCGATGTGTCTCCGTCGACGGTGACGCAGTTGAATGTGCTATCCGTCACGCGCGAGAGTGCCGGCTGGAGGACCGTGGGGGAGATCGGCGCGTCGGTGGTGAGAAACGCGAGCAAGGTGGCCATGTCCGGGTGGAGCATGCCCGCGCCTTTCGCGGTGCCGCCGACCGTGTACGTGATCCCGCTCACCGTGAACGTCGCCTCGGCGACTTTCGGAATCGTGTCGGTGGTCATGATCGCCCGCGCAACGTCGCCCCCCGAGGCCGCTGACATCGACATCGCCGCTGCGCGGATACCCCGCACGACCCGGTCCATCGGCATCGGGCGGCCGATGACGCCGGTGCTGCACACGAGCACATCGCTCGGGTCGAGGTCGAGCGCATCTCCCGCCGTGGTGCACATCACCAGCGCGTCACGGAATCCCTGCGCGCCGGTGCATGCATTGGCGTTGCCGGCATTGACGACAATGGCGGAGATCGGTGTACCGCGGCGCAGGGTCAGTTGCGAGATGACGACCGGCGCGGCCTTGACGGTGTTTCGCGTGAAGACTCCCGCTGCGGCAGCGGGCGTATCCGAGCGAATCACCGCGAGGTCGGTGCGTATCTCGTCACCGTCGCCACGTATTCCCGCAGCGGCAACACCGCCGCGGAAACCGAGTGGCGCGCAGACGCCGGAACGCGTGTGCGCGGCGACGGGCGCGCTCATGGCCACAGAACGCGGGACTCCAGCCCGGCCATCTCGTCAAATCCGAATCGGATGTTCATGGCGTGCACCGCCTGCCCGCCGCCCCCCTTGCCGAGATTGTCGATGGCGACGGTGATGACCGCGACGCCGTCCTGCCAGCCCGCGTGGATTGCCGCGCGGTTGGTACCGGTGACCGTCTTCGTCGCGGGCGGCTTGTGCGCGTGGTCGAGAAACGGGCTCGTTGCGCAGAACGACTCGTACACGTCGTGGAACTGCGCCTCGGTAACACCAGGCCGCGGGCGCAGATATGCGGTGGCGAGAATGCCGCGCGTCATCGGGATCAGATGGGGAACGAAGGTGAGCTGCACATCGCCGCCCGCGGCGTCACGCATCTGCTCGAGCATCTCCGACTTGTGGCGGTGCCCCGAAACGCCGTATGCGTGCACGGACTCGTTGACTTCCGAGAAGAGATTGGCGACCTTTGCCTCGCGCCCTGCGCCGCTGACACCACTCTTGGCGTCCACGATGATGTCCGACTCGATCAACCCGGCACGCAGCGCGGGGACACATGCAAGCAGCGCTGCCGTGGGATAGCAACCGGGCACCGAGATGAGGTTGGCGCAGGCCAGGCGATCGCGCTGCAGTTCGACCATTGCGTAGACGGCTTCGTCGAGCAGATCCGGCGACGGGTGCTCGACGCCGTACCACTGGCGGTACGCAGCGGCATCATGGAGACGGAAGTCCGCCGAGCAGTCGATGACGGTCGCGCCACCTGCGAGCCAGGCGGGCGCGAGCGAGGCGGCAACGGTGTGCGGGAGCGCGGCCACGATCACGTCGACGTCCCCAGGGTCGACGCTGTCCTCGATGGTCAGGTCGACAGGACTTCCAGGAACGACGTCGGAGTACCGCTTGCCGGCGCTGCTGTTGCCGAGGACCCTGGCGAGCGACACGTTCGGGTGGCCCGCGAGCAGGGCGGTGCACTGCATGCCGATGTAGCCGGTCGAACCGGCGACGGCGGCGCGCAACGGTGTCGCGTGGGCCATGACCGGGCATTATACGGTCGAGACTGCATACTTATGCAGTCCCGACCGCGTGGTGATCTCGCGGTCAGGGTTTGCGGAGTCCCTTGACGCCCAACGTCCGCTTCCTGGCACGCTCCATGTTCACCGCCGCCCCCACCAGCGCGAGGTGCGTGAACGCCTGCGGGAAGTTGCCGAGGAGCTGGCCGCTGCGCACGTCCACCTCCTCCGAGAAGAGCGCGAGCGGCGAGGCGAAGTGGAGCAGGCGCTCAAAGCGGCGTTCCGCCTCCTCGAGTTCGCCGATGTGCGCAAGCGCGTCCACCAGCCAGAACGAGCTGAGAAAGAACGCACCCTCCTGACCGTGCAACCCGTCCTCGCTCTCGTCCATGCGATAGCGGTTGACGAGCACGCCGTCGCCGAGATGCTGCGCGATGGCCCGCACCGTCGAATGGATACGCGGGTCTTTGTCCGCGAGAAACCGCACCTGGCTGATGCGCAGAATGGATGCGTCGAGTGCGTCGTCGTCGAACTGCTGCGTGAACGCACGGCGATGTTCCGACCATCCGCGCGACGTGATCGTCCGGTGGATGCGCAGCCGCGCCTTCTTCCACGCCACCTTGTCGTACGGGAGGTTGTAGCGATCCGCGATGCGAATGCCGCGGTCGACGGCGACCCAGCACATCATCTTGCTGTACACATACTGCCGTCGCTCGCTGCGCACCTCCCAGATCGACGAGTCCGGCTCCTCCCAGCGTCTGATCGCGATCTCGATGATGTTGCTGAGCTCGTCCCACAACGTCGCGCTGATGACCCCGCCGAAACGCGCGAAAACATATGCGCTGTCGAGCAATTCGCCATATACGTCGAGCTGCAGTTGATTGACCGCGGCATTGCCTGTACGCACCGGTTTCGATCCGCGATAGCCGTCGAGATCGTCGAGGGTGCGCTCGGGGGCATGCGCGTGCCCGCTGAGGTCGAAGAGATTGGGGACGTCCATCGCCTTGCGATCGGCGATATGACGGTGTGAGAGCCAGTCGAAATAGGCGGTCGCCTCCTCGGTGAGCCCGAGCTGGAAAAAGGCGTAGAGCGTGAACGCCGCGTCGCGCAGCCAGGTGAACCGGTAGTCCCAGTTGCGCTCCCCGCCGATGTCCTCCGGAAGGCTCGTCGTCGGCGCGGCAACGATCGCTCCGGTCGGTGCGTAGGTCATGAGCTTCAACGCAAGCGCGGAGCGCCAGACGTGCACCTGGTACGGACCGTGGTAGTCCACCTGGCCGATCCAGCGCCACCAGTAGCGCTGGCTGTCCCGCAGTAACTCCCGCGCACGCTCGACGCTCCACGGCTTGGCGCCGCAGTCACCGGCCGGGCCGGTGTGGAGCGCGAACGCCGCGGCGTCGGTAGCCCGGAGCACAAACGTGTCGTTCGGGCCGTCGAGGTCGACCGTCGAGCTCATGCAGAGATGCAGTTTCTCGGCGTCCGCGTGGATGTGGCCGTTCTCCACGTTGAGCGATACCGGCGTCCGGGCGAACCCCGGCCTGGGATCGAAGACCTGGTGCATGGTCATCTCCCCGGCGAGGCACTCGACCAGGCGGATCACGCGCGGACGGTTGTGCGGCCTGGCGTGCTGGACGACGCTGCGTTCGTCGACGGGCATGAAATCCGTGACCACCACAACCCCATTGCCGGTCGCGAACACGGTGTCGAGGAGGTTGGTCCGGTCCCGATATCGCTGATGGACCTCGTGGGGCTCGTCGGGGTGGATTTGCCAGCTGCCGCCTTTGCCCGCGTCGAGGATCCGTCCGAAGAGCGCGTCGTTGTCGAAGCGCGGCAGGCACAGCCAGTCGATGCTGCCGTCGACCCCCACCAGTGCCGCCGAGCGGCAGTCGCCGATCAGCCCATAGGCCCCAATCGGCAGATACCCGTCGATCCGCTCGTGCGAGACCGGACGACCCCTGGGCTCCGGGTGGCTAGTACTCGTCCTCGGGTCGCGAGTCATCGTCATCGTCGTTATCGCGTGCCGGCGGCGCATCCTCGGCGTCCGACTCGAACGTGCTCATCCCGAGCTCGCCGAGATCGTCCTCGGTCTCGTCAGCCGCCGGGCGCCCGATGATCTCCTCGCCATCGTCGTCGAGCGGGCTCGAATCGATCTCGCGAGAGGCCAGCAGGGAATCCTTGGCGTAAGGTCGGAATTCCTCGCGACGACCGCCCTTGGCGAGCGGGAAGGAGGACTTCCTGGCGTTCTCGGGCGCCTGGTAGGTCTCGCGAAGGATGATCTCGACCCGCTCGTCCTCGAGCCGCGCCACTGCGGCCGAGTACCGGTTGCCCGTCTCCATGAGCGGGACGAGCCGGCGGGCGATCTTGGTGTCCACCTCGCCGAGCGAGACGCCGCGCGACGTCTGAGCCCGGAGTGTCGACCCCTCGCGATAGAGCTCCACCACGTCGCCCGGCGCGATCGAGACCGTGGCGTTTTTTGAGGGCGCGCTGAGCACCGTGATGGCGCTCTTGCCGGGCTCCTCGGTGAACAGCTCCACGTCGATCGCGGCTGCCGAGCCCGCGGCCGTGCTCTTGCTCTCCAGCATCGCGGTGAGCTTGCGCACGTTCTTCTGGGCGATCAGGTTGAGCGGGTTCATCTGCAGCGAGGTCGAATAGGAGGCGAGCGCCTCCTCGCGCTGACCCAGCTCCATGAGGGCTTTGCCGATACGGTTCAGCGTGTCCTCGTCGACGCCGTGGCGCTCGACCAGGGCCTGGTTCACGGCCAGCGCCTCCGGCCAACGGCTCTCGAGCGCAAGCGCGATAGCCTCATCAACGAACAGGCTGCGAGGCTTCACACGTTCTTCAGACACCAAACACCACTCCGGATTCAAGGGTCAATGACCGCTGCGAGTGCGCTCGCTCCCGACCCACGGCCGAGAGAGGCAATCGGGTTCGCTATGATACCTGCTCAGTGAGGCGCGCCCGTTCCCTTTGCGACTTCTTGACACCGCGCCGGCCATGACGCGGATCATTTCGGTCGCCAATCAGAAGGGTGGGGTCGGCAAGACGACCACCGCCGTGAACCTCGCGGCAGCCATCGCTGAGGCCGGTCCAAAAGTCCTCGCGATCGATCTTGATCCGCAGGGCCATCTGACCATCAACATGGGCTGCCGGCGGCCCGATGAGCTGGAGCGGACGATCTACGACCTGCTCACGGATCATCGCGTCAACGTCTCCGACGTGCTGCTGCACTCCGAGGGTATGGGGCTCGACTTCATCCCCGCCAACATCGACCTGAGCGGCGCCGAGCTCCAGCTCGTCACCGAGTTCGGCCGCGAGTCGATCCTCAAGGAGAAGCTCGAGCCGATCGACGGGAAGTACGACTACGTCGTCATCGACTGCCCGCCTTCGCTCGGCCTGCTCTGCATCAACGCGCTGGTGGCGTCGACGGACGTGATCATCCCGCTCCAGTGCGAGTACTTCGGCATGAAGGGAATGCAGCAACTGCAGCGCACGATCGACCGCGTGCGCGCAAAGCTGAACAGCCATCTGCGTGTTGCCGGCATTCTGCCGACGCTGTACAAGTCGCGCACGCTGCACAGCCAGGAGGTCCTCGACCTCGTCAAGAGCGCGTACCCCGACCTGGTCTTCCCGATCACCGTCGACTCCTCGATCCGGTTCGCCGAGACGCCTCTCGCGGGCCAGTCGATCCTCGAGTACGCCCCGAACTCGCCTGGGGCTCGCTCCTACCGGGCTCTCGCCAAGGCCGTCATCGCCCAGGATCGTGGCGACGATGACTCCATCGAGGTCTCCGGGAGCGCGGAACGTCCACGCGAGCGGGTGCGCGCGGCACGAGCGTGATGCGCGGATTTCGCCGCGCCCAGCTGCGCGGCAGCGATGAGCTCTTCCGCTCCGCCGAACCCGAACAGCTCGACGCACCACTCTCGCCGGGTGTCAACGAGGACGCGGTCCATCCCGTCCCCACCGCACCGGCTCCTCACATGCGCTCGGTCCGGCTGACCGACGACGAGCTCCGCCTTCTGTCGGAAGCGGTGCAGCACCTCAAGTTTCCCGCCAAGCCTCCGGCACGCCCGTCCGTCGACGACTTCGAGAAGCTGGAGGTTCTCCGCCAGAAACTGCTCGACGCCCTCTGATGGGTGTCGGAGGGGACGGCATCGATCGCGGCAGGCACGGGGCAGGAGGAGGGGACGGCATCGCCAGTGGCGGGCACGGGGTCGGAACGCCTTCGCCGTTCCGCCCCTCGCTCTCGCCGGGGGGGGTAGCCCCGGCTGCGAGACGGCCCGCCTCTGTCGACGCCGTCCCCTCCTCCTGACTTCGTGGTTATCGGCACGCTGACGGTCACCATCCAGGTTCCCGACAGCGAATCGCTCAAGGACAAACGTCAGGTGGTGCGCTCGCTCACTGCGAAATTGCGCAACACCTTCAACGTCGCCGTTGCCGAGGTTGATGACCAGGATCTCTGGCAGTCCGCTGTCATCGGGATCGCCTGCGTGAGCTCGGACAGCCGCCACGCCGACGAGATGTGCCAGAAGGTGCTGCGGTTTGTCGACGACCACGGCGAGGCACTCGTGACCGGCTCCCATTTCGAGTTGATCCACGTCTGACTTCGAGCCGCTGACGCGGGATCTCATCACCGCCTACCAGGCGACGCTGCCCTTCACGCTCGACGAGTTTCAGCGCGAGGCGATCGAGAAGCTCGAGCGCTCCCGGGGCGTCCTCGTCAGTGCGCCGACATCGAGCGGCAAGACTGTCGTTGCGGATTACGTGATCTGGCGCCGCCTCGACGCGCCGGCGGCGCTACGACGGCCGATCACCGATGCCGCCGACGTCGTGTACACCACACCGCTGAAAGCGTTGAGCAACCAGAAATATCGCGACCTCTGCGAGCGTTTCGGCGAGCACCGCATCGGCTTGATCACGGGTGAGCACACGCTCAATGACGGTGCGCCCGTGCTGGTGATGACGACAGAGATCCTGCGCAACGTTCTGTACGACGAGCCGGCGCGCGTGGACCGAGTCGGCGACGTGGTGCTCGACGAGGTGCACTACATCGACGACTACCCGCGCGGCACGGTGTGGGAGGAGCTGATCATCGAGGCCCCGCACCACATTCGCCTCATCGGGCTCTCGGCGACCATCAGCAACGTCGGCGAAGTGGCCGCGTGGATGTCAGGGTTGCGCGGCACCATCGAGACGGTCACGCGCACCGAGCGTCCGGTTGCGCTCGAGATGTGGCTCGCCATCGACAACGCGCTGCATCCGCTCTTTGACAAGGCCGGCAACGCGGCACGCGGGACGCTCGAGCTGGCGCAGGCCGACGCGGTGCAGCAGCCGCGTTTTCGCGAAGCACGCCGCGCGCCCGACAACGACATGCTCCAGGTGGTGGACGTGCTCCATCGCCGCTCGATGCTGCCCGCCATCTACTTCATCTTCTCGCGTCGCGGATGTCGCGAGGCACTGCAACGGTGCGGCGTCCATGGCGTCGACCTCACCAACGATGACGAGAAGGAGCGCATCGACATCGCGATCACGGAGCGGATGGCCGCGTTGAGCGACGAGGACGAGCGTCAGTGCGTGCTGCTCGAGCTCGACCGGCGGCTCCTGCGTCGCGGGCTCGCGATGCACCACGCAGGGCTGCTCCCCTACGCGAAAGAGACGGTGGAACGGCTCTTCCAGGAAGGGTTGATCAAAGTCGTGTTCGCAACCGAGACGCTGTCGCTCGGGCTCAACATGCCGGCTCGTTCGTGCGTGATCTCGACGTTCACGAAGTTCGACGGCGTGAGCTTCGCGTCACTCACCAGCGGGGAGCTGACGCAGCTGATGGGTCGTGCCGGACGGCGTGGCATCGACACCGTCGGCCACGGCGTGATCCTCAAGGAAAGTGACGTCGACCTGCGCGACATCTACGACGCAGCGATCTCCGGAGAGTTCGCCGTCGACTCGAAGTTCTCGCCGACGTACACCATGGTGTTGAACCTGTTGCGTACGCGGTCTGCCGAAGCGGCCGAGGAGTTGCTCGACAGCTCATTCGGCCAGTACCAGGCAGTCGAACGCTCCGCGCGCTGGGAGCATCGCAAGGCAAACCTCGACTCCGAGTTGCACGACTTGCGGCTCCGCCGTTTTCAGCATCCCCGTGTGCCATGCACCGAGCGCACGCTCACATCGTTTTTGACGACCACGACGCAACTTGGCGAAGCCCAACTCGCGTTGCGAAGGGTGCGTCGCGGCCACTGGACCGACGCGCGTCGCGGCAGGTACGGCAAGGCGGGATCCGATCCCGGGCAGCGCTACGAAGCGTTGCGCCGCACGACGAAGACGCTGCAGGACAAGTTGAATGATTCGCCGTGTCGCAACTGCCCGTATTTCGGCGAGCATCGTGCGCATCACTATCGGATTGCCGATATCGAGACGACACTCGCCGGAGCCGAGGAGGAGCTCGAGCGCGCGCAACATCGTTTTCGCAGCGAGTTCCGCGCCCATCGTGCGGTGCTGCGCGCTGCGGGATTCCTCGACGGCGACGAGCCGACTGATCTCGGTCGGCTCGCCGGCTCGCTGTACGGGGAGAGCTCACTGCTCGTGGCGGACGCCATCGCCTCAGGACTGCTCGACGGGCTCAAGCCGGAGGAGCTGGCAGCGACGCTGGTCAGCCTGGTCTCGGAGGATCGCGGCCGCGAGCGTCCCCAGCCGTCACGACGCCACTTTCCGACACCGCGCATCGAGGAACGCCATCGCCGCCTGCGAACCGCCATGCGCCGGTTCGTGGAACTCGAGCGCGAGCATGGCCTGGAGACGATGCCGCCACTGTCGCTCGAGCAGATCCGTCCGGCATACGAGTGGGCTTCCGGTGTGCCGCTCGCCGATATCGAACCGCCGCCAGGTGCGGACACGGGCGACGTCGTCAAGGCGGTGAAGAGCCTTTATTCCCTGCTCCGCCAGATGGAGCAGGCACTCCGCAATCACCCGCTCCACCCAGTCGTGGCGCTTGCGCGCGAGCGCGTGGAGCGAGATCTGATCCGGCGTATCTGACCTCGGGTCGGATTTTCGTGTTCCGACGACGGCGGATGGCTACAAACTAACAAGAACTAACGGCACCGAACTGGGGAACCATAACGTCACGACCCAAACGCCACTTGACAACGGGAAGCGACGTGCGTGCTAGGATTCGCGCACTGTGCTGACACCAAGAGTCGTGCTCGCAACCATGATCATGCCCCGCGGAGGTTTCCGAACGTAGGGGCACGCGCGCCCACGTTGGGAGACCTCCCGGACCACAAGCCCGGGAGGTTTTTTTATGTCCACCATTTCCCTGCTCGAACGGTACGGACGGGCGCCGTCAGGCGCGCACGTCAGCTGTCTGGTGTGCCGCGCCTGTGGTCACGAAACCCCGGTCGAGGCGACCAACATCTGCGACCGCTGCTTCGGTCCGCTCGAGGTGCGCTACGACTACGAGGAGGTGGCGCGCCGCATCTCACGCGAGAGCATCGCCGCCGGGCCGCCGAGCATCTGGCGGTACCGCGATCTTCTGCCAGTCGATCTCGACGCCACCGAGCCGATCACGCTCGGTGAAGGCTTCACGCCCCTCATCCACGCGCGCAACCTCGGCGCGGAACTCGGGCTGCGCAATCTCTACCTGAAGAACGACACGCAGAACCCGACGGGCTCGTTCAAGGATCGCGTCGTCAGCGTCGCGGCGACATGGGCACGCGAGCACGGCCTCACGACGATCGCGTGCGCCAGCACGGGCAACCTCGCGAACTCGGTCGCGGCGTATGCGGCGCACGCCGGATTGCGCGCAGTCGTCGTGGTGCCGAGCGATCTCGAGCCCGCGAAGATGATCGGCACCTCGATCTTCCGCCCGACGATCATCGCGGTCGACGGCAGCTACGACGACGTCAACCGTCTCTGCACCGAGCTCGCCGACTGCGTCGATTGGGGGTTCTGCAACCTCAATCTCCGCGCGTACTACAGCGAAGGCAGCAAGACCCTGACGTTCGAGACCGCTGAGCAGCTCGGCTGGCGCCTGCCCGATGAGATCGTCATTCCGGTCGCATCCGGCTGCCAGTTCGTCAAGCACCGCAAGGCTGCCGGCGAGCTGATCGACCTCGGGCTTGTCCCGACCGGATCTCGCCTCCCCCGCCTGACGGGCGCCCAGGCGTTGGGCTGCTCGCCCGTGGCCACCGCCTTCGCCGGCGGCGAGACCACAGTCGTCCCGGTGCGGCCGGCGACCATCGCCCGCTCGATCGCGATCGGCAACCCATCCGACGGCGCGGACGTGCTCCGTATCGCTCGCGAGACCGGCGGTGTTGTGGCGAGCGTCACCGAGGAGGAGCTCGTCGACGGCATCGAGTTGCTGGCTGCCTCCGAGGGGATCTTCGCCGAGACGGCTGGCGGGGTCACCGTCGCCGTGCTCCGCAAGCTCGCCCGCACGGGCCGCTGGCAGGGCGACGAGACCGTGGTCGCGTACATCACCGGTGCCGGGTTGAAGACGGCCGATTGTGTCGCGTCGAGGGCTCCCGAGCTCGTCCCCGTGGGCGCGTCCTTGCGAGCCGTCCGGGAGCGCTACGCCGGTCTGATCTGAGAGCCGTCTGAGCGTCGGTTTCCCCCGCCTTCTGCCGTGGCATAGTGAAGGCGATGTATCACCAGATTGCCCGCAACAAGCGCAAGAGCGTGTTCGTGATCGCCGGCTTCTTCATCATCTGGGGAGCGATCGGCTACTTGATCGGCTTCATCGCGGGTGGAGTCGGCGGCGGCATCGCGGGGATCATCATCGCCGCAATCGCGGCGTTGCTCGTCGTCCTCTGGTCGGTGACTCTCGGCGCGCAGTCCGTTCTTGCGCTCTCGGGCGCGCAACCAGTGACGCAGCAGCAGGCACCGGTCCTCTATGACATCGTGTCCACGCTCGCGATCGGCGCGGGGCTGCCGATGCCGAAGGTGTACATCATCAACGACCCGTCGCCGAACGCGTTCGCCACGGGCACCAGCCCGAGCAAGGCGTCGATCACGTGCACGACAGGCCTGCTCGCAATCATGAATCGCGAGGAGCTTGAAGGTGTGGTCGGACACGAGATGAGCCACATCCGCAACTACGACGTTCGCCTCGTGCTCATTGTTGCGACGTCGATCGCGCTGATCGGGCTCGTCGCCAGCCTGTTGTGGCGCTCGCTGTTCTTCACCCGCGGTGGCAACAGTCGCGACGGCGGCTACCTGATCATCGTGCTCATCGCTGCGGCAGCGTTGCTTTCGGTCGTGGCTGTAGTCGTCGGGCCGCTGATGCAGTTCTCACTGTCACGCTCACGCGAGTCGCTGGCCGATGCGAGCAGCGTCGAGCTCACGCGCAATCCCGCCGGTCTGCTGCACGCGCTGCAGAAGCTGCAGCAGAACGACAAGCCGTTCTCGAAAATGACTCACGCCACTGCCGCGATGTGCATCGACGACCCGTTGCAGCATCACGGTGGTTTCACCCATCACCTCTTCGACACGCATCCTCCCATCGAGGAGCGCATCGCCACCCTCCAGGCGATGCTGGCAGTCAAGCAGACCTAGAACGGCGAGACTTACGCGGGCGGCCCCGCGCTGAGGACCGCGACGGCGGTGTGCTGCGCACCGGACGCGTCGTGCCAGATGACTGTGACGTTGTCGCCCGGCCGGCGGTCCTGCATGACGAAGTTGAAATCGGCCATCGACGGCACTGGAATACCGCCGACGGTCGTGATGACATCACCAGTCACCAACCCCGCCGTTGCCGCGGCATCACCAGGGGTCACCGTCGTCACCACACACCCCGCGCCACCGGTCTTGGTGGTCACCGTGACACCGAGAATGCCGCGGTGGCCCGACTCGATGTACGGCGATGCCGTACCGGATTCGATCTCCTTCGCAATCGTGATCGCGCGCGTGATCGGGATTGCGCATCCCCAGTTCGACGCCGCGCCGCTCGCGTTGCTCAGTGCGCCGGCGGTGTCCATCCCGATGACCTTGCCGCTCGCCTCCAGCAGCGGACCGCCCGAGTCGCCGGGACGTATCGGGGCGTTGAAGCAGACGACGCCGTCGAGCGTCTCGACGATCGTGGCGTCCTCGTCTTCGACGGAGATCGTCTCGTCGAGTGAGGTCACGGCCCCGGTGGCGGAGAGCGGCGCACCGTCGAGCCCGCCCGCGTTACCGCGCCCGGTGACCGGATCGCCGACTGCGAGCGAGCCGGACAGATCGAACGGTGTGACCGGGAGCCCGGTTGCGCCTTCGAGCTGGATGACCGCAACGTCCTCGGTCGGATCGACACCGACAACGACCGCCGGGTAGATCGGGCCGCGGCCGGCGAGCTGGCCCGTCAATGCGGACGTGTTGGCGACCACGTGGTTGTTGGTCAGCACCAAGCCGGTTGACGTCAGCACCATCCCCGTCCCGGCGATGTAGCCGTTCGGGATCATGCCGTTGATATTCACGATTGCCTGGTCGGAAACTGTTTTCGCGACGGTTGCTTTGGGTGTTGCGCCGTGCGCGCCACTGACCAGAGCCCACCCGACGGCAAGCAACGGAATCATCACGGCAGCCACGACCATGCCGATCACGTACGGCCGATTTGGGTCCCTGTTCGACTCCGACGGCGGTGGTGGCGGCGGAGGCGGATCCGGCCACAACGGCGGCGGCAACGGCGGCGCGATGGTCGGCGTCGACACGCTCAGGAGGTTGGTGGGACGACCACCGGCGCTGGCACGATGACGTCGGTCGCGTTGGGCGATACACCGAGTGTCGCGCTCACTTTCCAGCTTGCGACGGTGATGACGAACAGCTTCTGTTGACTGGTGTCGAGCACGTACGCGTGGGTGTTGTCCGGCGACAGGACCACCTCATCGGGGCGGGTGCCGACCGCGAGCGACTTCGTTGTCGCGAGCGTTGTTGGGTTGATCAGGAGCAGCGCCGCTCCGGAGTTGTCCAGCGCGAGAATCGTGCTGCCATCGGTGGTCTCGACTACATCGACCAGGTTCGCCGTCTCCGTGACGGACTTCGTGACTTTGTTTGTCGTGGTGTCGATGTTCTGCAGCGCGCCCTCGCCCACCACGAGCAGGTTCGAGCCCGTCTGCGGCATGACGAGAAAGCGAATGCTCTGCACGCCGATCGGCGCTTCCAGTGTGTCGTCGGGCAGCTTGATCGGGACAATCGCCGACACGTCGCCGCACGCGACATAGAGCTGTGTGTCGTCGGGCGTCACAGCGAGATCTGTCGGCCCGCAGGGCAGCGGGATCACGCCTTTGACCTGCCAGTTGGGGATGTCGACGACGACGATCGCGTTGTTCTGGTAATCGGCGATGTATGCCATGTCACCGGCCGGCGAGAGCGTCAGATCGCTCGGGCCGGGGCCCACGCTGATCAGCGTGCTGCGCTTCGATGTGGTGGTGTTGATCGACGTCAGCGCACCGGCATGGACTCCGTCGCCGTAGCTGAGCACGAGCAGGGAAGACCCGTCGGGAGTGAGCTTGAGCTCGGATGGAGACTCGAACACCTTGATCGGGGGACCGGCGCTCTGCCCGGCGGCGTTGATGCGCTGCACGGTGCCCGTGACTGTGTTGGCAACCCAGCTCGTCTCCGAGCCGGTGCCGATCATCAGCTCGGGGCCGTTGCCGACATGAATCGAGCGGCCGAGTGGACCGGTTGTGCCATCGAGGAAGTTGACGCTTCCGTTCGAACTCGGATACAGCACCCACGCGACGCCCGCGGTGGCCGGGAGCGCGATATCGCCAGGCGCGTTCTGGAGGGTCACCGCCGTCCCGACCTTGTCGGTGACCAGGTTGACCGGAACGAGCTCGTCGTCCGGCGCTGATGCGACCCACGCGGTGGCGCCGGTCGCATCGATGTCGAGCCCGGTCGGGGTGGCCCCCACCGGGACCGTCGCTACCAACGCACGCGTCGTGAGGTTGACGATCGACACCGTGCTGCTCGACTCGTTGCCGATCACGGCGGTCTCGCCGTTGGGCGTGAGCGCGTAGCTCTGTGGCGCCACGCCGAGCTTGATCGGGGTGCCCGAAACGTGGGTTGCCACATCGACGGGGATGAGCTCGCCCGGCTTGCTGTTGGCTCCTTGCTCGATGACCCAGGCGATCGTTCCGTCCTTGCTGAAGAACGCATACGCCGCGGGCTCCGATCCGACGGCGACGGGCGAGCCGGTCCCGGTCGCGGGGTTGTAGAAGTAGATGAGGCCCGGCTGCCCGGGGCTTGTGTCCACGCCGACGATGGCTCCGGACGTCGTCGGCGACGGCACGTAGAAGTCAACGCCCTGCGTCAGGGTCTGTGCCGGCTCGGCGGTGTCCGTGGCCGTGCTGATGGGGATCACGGTTCCCCCGAGGTTGTCGGTGACGTACAGCGTCGACCCGTCGGCTGAGACCTCCTCGTCAACCGGGAGCTTGCCGACCGGGATGGCCGCCCCAACCTTCCCGGTGGCGAGATTCACCGGGACGACGTCGCCGTGCGAGGTGTCGAGCAGGAACGCCTTGGATCGATCGGGCGTCGAGATGATCGCCTCAGGCGATCCGGGGATCTTCACGGTTCTGTTGGTCCCGTCGCCGGCGAGGGACTCGAGCGCGAGTTGTGCCGGACCCGAATGCACCACCGCGACGGTCGACGGGAGCGGCGAGCTGAGCGGAACGGCCGCCTGGCTGCCCCGGCTCATGAAGTAGATGCCGCCGCCGGCGATGAGCACGACGAGCACCGCCGCCACGAGAATCGCGGTCATGGGACTGCGCGGCCTGCTGGTGCCGCCTGGGAGCGCCGTGGCACCTGGCGGGAGCAGCGGCGGTGGCTCGGGGGCTGGGCCGAACGCAAGGGGATTCGGCGGCGCGTCCAGCGGAGGCGGTGGCGGTGGCGCCGCCACCGGAGCGGGTGCCGCATCCCAGTCGGGCACGACGGAATCGCGAACCCGGATCTGCCATCCCGCGCCGGGATCGTAATCGGGCTGTCCGGGCGCCTTACCTTCGTCCGCCATGGTGCCCGAGGCTAGCGGAGGCCCGAAGCCCCCGATCAGCGATGTTCAGATCGTTGCAGCCTCGTGTCGAGGCGGCCGGATCTCAGCCTTGCGGAGGCGGCGGCGGGGCCGCCGCGGCGGGCGGCGGCGCAACCGGGGCAGCCGGCGTGAACGAGACCGTGGGAGCCTGCCGCTCGGCGTCTGCCACCTGGAAGAACGCGAACGGCTGGAAATGCATGATCTGCCCGTAGATGTTCGTCGGGAACGTCTGCAGCGCGGTGTTGAAATCGCGGACGTTGCCGTTGTAGAAGCGCCGCGAGAACTCCACCTTGTCCTCGGTGGTGGTCAGCTGTTCCTGGAGGTTCAGGAAGAGCTCGGACGCCTTGAGCTGCGGGTAGTTCTCGGCAACGGCGAGGAGCTGCCTGGTGGATCCGGTCAGCGCGTCCTCGGCGCCGGCCATCGCAGAAGGGTCTCCGGTCTTCGAGGCGGCGAGCGCGTTGGTCCGAGCAGCGGTCACTGCCTCGAACACACCCCGCTCGTGCGCGGCGTAGCCCTGCACGGTGTTCACGAGGTTGGGAATGAGGTCGTAGCGCCGCTTCAGCTCGACATCGATGTCGGACCACGCTTCCTGGGTTCGCGTCCGCAGCCGGATGAGCCGGTTGAACCGGTACGCGACGTACAGGACGATGAGCACGATGACGATGAGCACGATCACGAGGACAGTCATGACTTCAGTGTCTCACTCCTCGCGCAACATCGCTTCGGGGACGCTGACCACGCGGTACGGCATGTCGGTGATGTCGTAGTAGCGGATCGGCTTCTTGAGGCGTTTCGCAATGCCGATCTGCACCTTGACGCCGAGCGACGGGTTGCCGAACACCCACATCTGATCGCAGCGCACGATGAGGTTGTTGAACGCTTCGCGCACGACATCCTTCGGCACCGTGTGCACGAGGTAGTAGTCGAACAGCATGAAGGGAACGATCGGCACCTGACCTTCATCGAGGACGAACTTGGTGATGTGCTGACGCCAGTAGAAATTGCGGTTGCTCAGCGCGCAGTAGATGAGCTGTTTCGGCCGGCGGAGTGCGCGCTCGGCCTGCTCTGCGGGGCTCGCCTTCGGCGTGGGCGCGAAGATGCGCTCGAGAATATCCTCGGCGTTCTTGACGGCTGGTTCAGCAGGCGACGCGGCCTCGTCGCGAATCAGCGGTGTGCTCTCACGACGCCGAATACCACGTTGGCGCAACCTTTCTCCCCGTCACAGCAAAAGCGTGCGAGTGCCGATGATAGCATCGAAAATCGCCCTCGAAAGCAGGCGGCAGCAGCGCCGAGCTCAGTCGCGGGGATCGGCCCAGTCGACCATCTCGCGCAATCGCACGAGTGCTTGATCCAGCAGGGCGATGCGAGCGGGATCATTGAGCCAGCGGCTCTGGCCCGATGGATGCGGCAGGGGCACGAGAATCGGCGTCGCATCAGATGGCGACGACATGCGCTCGCCGCCTTCGGTGAACGCAGCGCCGATCACGTTGTCGAGACGCTGCCCGGGGAGAAATCGCTCGAGTGCCAGTGATCCGATCGGAATGATGACGCGCGGGCGAAGCAGCGCAAGGACGCCATCGAGCCACGGCGCGCAGAGCGCGACCTCCGCCGCGCTCGGACGCCTGTCGCCCGCGCCGTCGGGACGGCGTCCTGGAAAGCACGTCGACATTGCGGTCATGTAGATGCGAGCCCGCACGTCGTCCTCGTCGCTGAAACCCGCGCGGATCAGCCAGCGCATCAGCTGGCGTCCTGAGCGGCCGGCGAATGGCCTGCTCTGATCCTGCTCGACCGGCCCGGGCGCCTGTCCGACGAGCATGATGCGTTGCCCCGCGTGACCGCTGAACACCGGGTGCGCCCGCTCGATGTAGCCCCGCTCCTCGCAGCGAGTGCACGCGTGCTGCGCACGCTGGAGCGATGGCAGCGAGCGCCACGGGGCAGTTCGTTCAGGCATGACCAACCGACTCTGACTCGCCGAACTAGCGTCGCAGTTGCCGAGGCGATATCATCTCTGCACCGCTCGTCCTCACTCCGTCACAGTTGAGCGGCCGTCGTGGTCAGCCGTCGTACTACGAGGCTCCATGTCCGACGAGTCTTCTCGCTCCGCCCGGCCATATGGCCAGCGACGAAATGACGGCGCCCCCATCTGGTGGGCGGCGTTGGACCGAACAGACCTTCCGGATAATGAGGTCGAGCCGTCGGCGCAGCGACGCTGGTATGAGGAAGCCGAACAGGTGCATCCTCAGGCTCAGGATGCCGGTCACGTGCAGCCGGCGCCGGCGCACCGCCGGGGATGGCTCCTCTGGCTCGTCCTGGCGCTGGGGGCCGCCGTGATCCTCGGCCTGGAGCGGCTGGCGGATCCGGACGACACGGTGTTGATCGTGACGCTCCTGATCTGCGTCCCCGTCGCGCTGGCCGCCGGGGTCACGATCTTCATCGCTCGGCGGAGCAGCTGACCTCGCCGGTCCCGGGCCTGGAAACGTCGTGAGCGACGACCTGCCGCGTCGAAAGGATCGTTCTCGGCGACCGCGGCGACCGCACCTCGATCCGATCCCTGGGCTCGCGCTTCCCGCGGGTGACGACGAGGCCGCAGCGCCGTCGCTGCGCGCGCGATTCGAAGCTGCAATGGCCCCCGGTCCAGCGGACGGCGTGGCGCCGAAGGATGTCGAGATCGCCCGCACGCTTGCCGAGGCGCCGATTGAGCGCATCGCCGAGGTCGTCTATGGGAGCAATGGCGTCTTCCTGATCGAGCTCGATGCGCCGGATCCTGCGGTACCGGCCGAGCCGCTCCGCGCCGTGTACAAGCCGGTCCGCGGCGAGCGCCCGCTCTGGGATTTCCCCCGCAGGACCCTGTATCTGCGCGAGGTGGCCGCGTACACCGTCGATGCCGCGCTCGGCCTGCACCGGGTGCCGGTGACCGTGCTTCGCGACGGACCGCTCGGACCCGGTTCCGTGCAGCGCTTCGTCCACGTCATCGACGAGCAGCTGACCCCCGAACGCGCCGCGAAGCTCGAGTCAACGCTTCGCGCCGTCGCCGTCCTCGATGTGCTCATCAACAACGCCGACCGCAAGCGCACGCACCTCCTCGTGGTCGACGGCCCCGACGTGCAGGCGATCGACAACGCCCTGAGCTTTCTGCCCTATCCGCGCCAGCGCACGGCGCTCATCGCGCTCGGCGGATCAGCGCTGCCGGCCAAGCTGGCCCGGCGGGTCCAGGATCTCGCCGGCGACGAAACTCGAATGACAGCGCTGCTCACGCGGCTCGGACGGCTGCTGAATGCCTCCGAGGTTGACGCCTTCGGCCACCGCGTCGCCGAGCTGGCGGAGGATCCGACCTTCCCGGTCCTCGACGACTGGGACGGCAGGCCGTTCGAGTGGTGGTGAGGCGACCCGCCGGATCCGGCGGGCCGCCTTGAGGGGGAGGGAAACGGACGCCTAGCCCGTCGTGCTTGTCGAGCCGCCCATGTTCGGGCACATCGTCGTCGATGGCGTCTTGGTCGACGGCGTGGTCGTCGACGGCGTCGCCGTGCTCGCCGTGAGCGTTGCGGCGCTGCTCGACGCCGTGGTGGTTGTGGCAGCGTGGGCGATCACGAAGCTGCCCACTCCCGTTCCGGCGAGCAGGCCGACCGAGAGCAGCGCCGTCGCCGCGATTTTGCGAAGCCCCGTGCGGCGCCTGACCGGCTCTTCCGGGGGCGGGGGCGGTGGGATGAATTGGTCGCCGTCCATGGTGTGTACCTCCTTGGTGGACTGACGTTTGACGTTGTTCAGCGTCGCGCCCGCCCATCGGAACGCCGTGGGCGTGTCCTGGGAGATTGCTCAGAGTTATGAACGGGGCCTGCTTGGCTACCCTCATCTCGTGCATCCGCCGCGGTCCCACCGATGAGCTTTCTGCTCAGTAACGCCGGCGACGCGCTGCGCCTGGCGTTCGAGATGTTCTGGACGGTGCTGTGGCCGCTGGCGCTCGGCTTCCTGCTCTCAGCAGGCGTCGAGACGTTCGTGTCCAAGCAATCGATCTCGCGGTTGCTGGGGCGAGACGGCGTTCGCTCCGCGACCCTCGCGACGGCATTCGGCGCGGCCTCATCATCGTGCTCGTACGCCGCCGTCGCCGTCGCCCGGACGCTGTTTCGCAAGGGCGCGACGCTGCCCAACTCGATCATCTTCGAGTTCGCCTCGACGAACCTCGTGTTCGAGCTCGGGCTTGCGCTATTGATCCTGCTCGGCTGGCAGTTCGTCGCCGCGGAGTTCGTGGGCGGCCTCGTCATGGTGGTGCTGCTCGCGATCGTCTTCCGGCTGACGCTGTCGCCCCGGCTTACCGACGCCGCGCGGACGCAGGCGGATCGCGGACTGCTCGGGAAGATGGAAGGCCACGGCGCGATGGACATGTCGGTCACGGGCGGTCCGCTGCTCGCGCGCCTGACGTCGCCGCGCGCACTGACGTCGGTGAGCCACTCCTTCTTCATGAACGTGTACGGGCTCTGGTGGGATCTGCTCCTCGGGTTTCTCATCGCCGGCGCCATCGGTGCGTGGGTGCCGGAAACGGTCTGGGCGCATCTGTTTTTCAGCGGGCACGGAGTCCTGCCGGCGGTCTCGAGCGCGCTGATCGGTCCGCTCGTCGCGCTCCTGAGCTACGTGTGCTCGGTGGGCAACGTGCCGCTCGCCGCAGTGCTCTGGCACAACGGCATCGGATTCGGTGGCGCCGTCGCGTTCGTGTTCGGCGACCTCATCATCATTCCGATTCTCAACATCTATCGGAAGTACTACGGTGGACGCGTTGCCGTCTATCTCTTCGTGGTCTCGTACCTGACCATGGCCACGGCCGGTCTCCTCGTCGGCGCGGTGTTCACGGCTCTCAACTGGGTGCCCGTCAATCGCAACGTCGCGGCGTTCGCAACCACCATCTCATGGGATGCGACGACGTTCTGCAATATCGCGGCGCTCGCGGTCATCGCCTTGCTGCTGCTGCGATTTCTGCGCACCGGCGGCATCGAGATGCTGCGCATGATGGAGATGCCCGCGGAGCAGATGGAGCATCACCATCACGGCTCGAGTGTTCCCCACGAGCCGGTTGCCGGCGCCTGAAGATCGTCACTGCCGGCAAGCGCCGTCAGTGAGCGCGGCGGCGTTTCGCCGATGGCCGCGTACAGAGTCACGAGGCGTTGCGCAGCGGCCGTGCGCTCGGACGGGGATGCCGTCAGACCGCCGCGTGACTGCACGAGCCGCTCGGCGGCTGCACGCACAGCGTTGCGGTTGAGCCGGCCGCCCAGGTGCTCGGGCTCGTAGACCGGCAACTTGCAACGCGACTTGGTCTTGGGACGGCCAGAAGCGTTGTCATCGATAAGGCAGGCACTGCAGTATTCGGCCGCAGTGGCATAGCTCGCCTTGCTCACCTCCGACCACGGGCGATCGCTGACATCGGTCACTGCACTGCCCATCTCATCAGTGAAAGTGTCGGATCGCCAGACGCCCGTATCGCGGACGACCGGCCTGACAACAGGGCGTCTGATGCGCTTTGTGGAGGGGGTCTAGGGCAGGTTCTGCGCGCGGGTGCGCACAACATCTGAAGTGGTACGCCCGGAGGGACTTGAACCCCCGCACCCGGCTCCGGAGGCCGGCGCTCTATCCAACTGAGCTACGGGCGCCCGTCGCGGCTCGCCGGGACAACCGTGGCCAGTATACGGCTCAGTCCGGATCGTCCTCGGCGGCGAACATCAGGCTGTCCTGGACCTCGTAGAGCGCGTCCATCCATTCCGAGATCATCAATTCCTGCGGCGCCCGACCCACGAGATGGGTGTCGTTGCTCACCAGCGCGACTGCCCGCCCCACGAGCTCGTAGGGCACCTCCACCTCGTCCGCGAGGTTGAGCTTCTCGAACTGATCGATCAACTCGTCGATGTAACGGATCTTCTGCCGGCGCGCGTTGCGTGCCTCGCGAAGCGAAGTCCAGCGAGCTTCAAGCTCGCCGATCTCAACGCAAGTCTCCTGAATCATTGGATTACCACCCTCGCAACCTCTACCCCTGTAATAACTTCCATCGTATGTCGCAGGATCGTGACGGTCAACAAGCACGTTTTCCGGTGATGTAGGTCAGCGAATCTGACCGGGCTAAGAGTCCAGGGATTCTGTCCACATGGAGGACAGCATCACCTTGAGACTTTCAGAGCAACGTCGAGTACAGGTGCTCTTGCAGCTCGCCGGTGGCGTGATCTCGTCGGGCCAGGCAGCCGAGCTCTTGAGCCTCAGCGAGCGCCATGTCCGGCGTCTGGCGGCCGCACTGGGCAGCGACGGGCCGGCTGGACTGATACACGGCAACCGTGGGCGACGACCGAGCAACGCCGTGACGGAGGCGATTACAGCTCGTGTGATCGAACTGGCGACCACGACATATCGCGGCTTCAACCAGCAGCATCTGACCGAGATGCTCGCCGAGTACGAAGGCATCGACCTGTCGCGGTCGAGCGTGCGGCGCATCCTCAGCGCTGCCGGCGTTCCCGCGGTTCGCCGCCGTCGGCCGCCGCGGCATCGCAGCCGGCGGGATCGCTACCCGCGCGAAGGCTTGCTCCTTCAGCTGGATGCCAGCCGCCACGATTGGCTCGAGGAGCGCGGTCCGCGACTGAGCCTGGTGGGCGCGATCGATGACGCGACGGGACTCGTGCCCTGGGCCTGCTTTCGCGAGCAGGAGGACGCTCATGGGTACTTCCTGCTCATGCGCCATGTGATCCGCCGGCATGGCATCCCCGTCGCCGTGTACAGCGATCAGCATTCGATCTTTCGCACCACCAAGACGGCCGCGCCCATCGAGGACCAGCTCGAAGGAGACGAGTGCCGCCCCACCCAGTTCGGCCGGCTCCTCACTGAGTTAGGTGTGACCTTGATCCTGGCGAGATCACCCCAGGCCAAGGGGCGCATCGAGCGCCTCTGGGGCACCTTCCAAGACCGCCTGACCAGCGAACTGCGCCTTGCCGGGGCTGCCACCCGCAGCGATGCCGAGCAGGTGCTGAGCCGCTACCTGGCGCGGCACAACCGACGTTTCACCATCCCGGCCGCGGATCCGGTCCGTGCGTGGCTGCCGTGGCCGGCAACGCTCCGTCCCGACGAGGTGTTCTGTTTCAAGTATCGACGCGTCGTGGCGCACGACAACACGGTGCGTTTCGGCCAGCGCGTGATCGACATTCCCGCCAACCGTCGGCGCATCAGCTACGCACGCGCTCGGGTCGAGGTCCACCAGCGCTTTGACGGATCGCTCCGCGTCTATTACGGCGGTGCTTGCATCGCCAACTGCGCGCCGCAGGGTGTGGTGGGCGACATCCGCACTCTCGACGACAGTGTCCACGCTTACCGCGAACTGCCTGCGGCTCTCATACCCAAACGACCACAGCCCACGCCAGCAGCATGGCGACCGCCGCATCCCTGGCGTCAATGGAACGGTCAGAATCCCTGAACTGTTGACAGGTCAGAATCCGTGGACTCCGACACAAGCACGTTTTCCGGATCTCCGCCTGATGCGGGTGGCCAGGACCGCCAGCACCCAGGAGGTGGTGCTCCGCGCCGCCCGTGAGGGCGCCGGCGACGGATTCGCGTGCCTGGCCGCGGAGCAGACTGCGGGGCGTGGGCGCCAGGGACGCGCCTGGGTCGCGCCCGCCGGCTCGTCGATGCTGGCATCCGTGCTGGTGCGCCGCTCCCCCGCCGTGGCGGCGGGGATTCCGTTCGCCGCGGGGCTGGCGCTCGTCGACGTTCTCGCGTCGGACTACGGCGTCACAGCAGGCTTGAAGTGGCCCAACGACGTGCTGATTGGCGGCCGCAAGCTGGCGGGGATCCTGTGCGAGGTGGAGCCGGCGACATCCACTTCAGAGCTCGTGGCCGTCGCGCTCGGCATCGGCGTCAACCTTACCGTCAACAGCTTTCCCGATGACATTGCAGCCGTGAGCCTGCATACGCTGGTACCAACGCCGCCGGAGGCCGAATCACTCCTCGCGGGATGGGCTCGCGCATTGGCCATCCGCATCGAAGTCCTCGAACAAGGCGGCATCGCCGCGCTGCTCGGAGACTGGCGCCGTTGCGCGGTCGGCCTCGGCGGGCCAGTCACAGTTCATGCGAGCAACGCAACCACGCACGGAATCGCCGTCGACGTGGGCGACGATGGCGCCCTGCTCGTCGAATCAGCAGGCCGTGTGCACCGCTTCCTGGCCGCCGAAGTGCATCTCGGCAGCGACACCACCGAACCAGCGGAGGCGAAATAAGCGCACTCCAGCCTCGGAAGCGGCGGAGGTCGCTAGGTCGCTGGTGAAGGCGTCGCGGACGCGGACGGCGAGGCGCCCGAAGCACCGGCCGGAGCGGCGGATCCGGTGACGTGGATCACGCCTTTCATGTTCGGGGCGTGGATGACACAGATGTAGTTGTACGTCCCGGGCTGCGTGAACTTGACTTCCCAGGTGGAGCCTGGGGCGAACGTCGCGTCGGTCAGGCACGAATCATTGTTGTCCTGGAACGTGACCGTGTGCACCTGGGAGCCGGTGTTCTGGAACTCGACCACCTGGCCGACGACCGCGGGCGTGGAATCGGGCACGAAGACGTCATTGTCGGTCGCGGCAATGAGCGTGGGGCTGCCGGTGCCGGTCATGGTCACGGCGGCTGAGCCGTTGCACGGCACGTTTCCCCCTCCGCCCGGGCTCTCCGACGTGCCGTTGCCACAGGCAAACAACCCGATCGCGACACACACTCCGAGCCCGGCTGCGAGAGTGCGGAGATGAGTCAATCGCATGTTCACCGGCATGTTAAAGGATGGGTCTGCCGGTGCGGCTTCGCGTTCAGCGGAGCGCCTCCGCGATGCGATCGGCGGCCAGTTCCTCGTCCTTGCCGGGGTCCGAGAAGAGGCGCATGAACACGACGATGATCGCGATGAAGTACACGATGTTCCCGACGCCGAGCATGATCACGCCGCCGTACTGCTGGTCGGTGAGCGCCGAGATGCCCCAGAGGCGCGGGGCCTGCTCGTAGAAGCTGTACAGCGGGGCCGGCGCCAGCGCGAAGATGATGCCGAGCACCGTCGGCGGGATCCCGGCAATGCTCAGCGCGGCGATCTTCGTGAGCGGGCTCACCGTGACCGTCCGGGCATCGCGAATCGGGTCCACGACTGGCCACCAGACGATGACCCCCACGCCGATGAAGCTGAGGTGCTCGACGATGTGCACCGGCACCACTCGGAGTGTCGTGTCGTACAGCGAGGGGATGTGCCAGAGCAGCAGCACCGCGTTGAAGATGATCACCGCGGGCCACGGACGTGTGATCGCCCACCACACCGTCCGGATGGTGGTGTGCCGGTCGCGCGGCGACGGCCGGGCTCCCGCGATCCCGAGGAGGATGAGCGGCGGCGCGACCATCATCAGCAACATGTGCTGGACCATGTGCGCCGAGAACAGGTAGTAGTCGCCGGCATAGTCGATCGGCGATTCCAGCGCGATGAAGGTGATCAGCAGCCCGGTGAAGAAGAACACCGGCCGCCAGCGCTGATGGCGGAACCACGGGGTGACGTCGTCGTCCGGTCCGATCGTGCCGCGACGGATCGCGATGATATATGCGGCCGCCACCGCGACCAGGCCGCAGATGACGGTGGGATCCCACGTCCAGTCGCCGAACCCCAGGTGTGCCGTCAGTGGCCTCCGTCCTCCGGGAGCTCCAGGTACTCGGCCCTCGCGCCGCGCGCCCAGAAGACGCACGTGACGATGAGATAGATCAGGCCGATCCCCCACATCAGCGGTCCGACGTCCGCCCGGATATCCGTGAGGAAGCCCGTCAGCGTGATCGCAAGCGCGAGAGCGAGGTTGATCGGCACCGCGCTCGGCGGCGGCAGATGCGGGTGCTCGTGCACGGTCTCGTCCGAATCGTGCGTCGCGGTTGCGACCGTGTCATCGCTCACAGCTGCGCCCTCATTTGGTCACCGCCAGGAAGATGGCGGCCCAGACGAACGCGGCGCCCATGAGGATGAGCAACATGATGAACATGGCGACGCCCATTCGCATGTTCTTTCGGGCGAGCTTCCGGTTCACGTCGCGTCCTCCTCAGAGCCCTGTCACGCGGTCGACCGCCATGATCGCGAAGAGCAGAGCCAAGTAGATCATTGAATGGTAGAAGAGCCGGCGTGCCGAGCGCGCTGACGGGCGCCTCGCGGCCACCACGGCATCGGTCAGCAGGATCCCGTCGAGCACTGCGGCACCGGCTGCGTAGACCGCTCCGAACGACTGAGTGAGGATCGGCAGGACGGTCACCAGACAGAGCACGACCGTGTAGAGCACGATCTGGTAGCGGGTCTGGCGGTCGCCCTGGACGACCGGCATCATCGGAACGCGGGCGCGGGCGTAGTCGCCCTTGAGGAGCAGCGAGAGCGCCCAGAAGTGTGGCGGCGTCCAGTAGAAGACCACCGCAAACAGGAAGACCGCGGTGATGTTCAGGCTCCCCGTCACCGCGGCCCATCCCACGAGCGGCGGGATCGCGCCGGCAGCGCCGCCGATGACGATGTTCTGCATCGACGAGCGCTTGAGCCACATCGTGTACACGAAGACGTAGAACAGCAGCGCGAGCAGCGCGAGGCTCGCGGAGAGGACGTTGACGGTGGTGGCCAGAAGCGCGAACGATGCGACGCCGAGGCCGATCCCGAACGCGAGTGCCTGCCTCGGTTCGATGCGACCGGCGGGCAACGGGCGCGACTTGGTGCGGCCCATGTCCTGGTCGATGTCGCGGTCGAACCAGCAGTTGATCGCATTGGCGCCGGCCGCAGCGAGCCAGCCACCCGCAACCGTGAGCAGGACGAGCCGCCAGCCGGGCCAGCCGCGATCCGCGATCACCATCGCGGCGACCGCGGTCACCTCGAGCAGCACGATCACCCGCGGCTTGGTGAGCGCCAGGTAGTCGCGCGCCACGTCGGACGTGCGCCGGCGCGGCAGCGCTTCGAGGCTGACCGCGACGGTCACGACTGCGCCACCTGCGCGCGGGGCATGACCGGGTCAGAGGGCGGTGTTGCAGCCTGCGCCGTCGACGTCTCGCCAACCACCTGAAGCGCAAGGAGCGCCACCGCGACGACCGCTCCCCAGAGGAGCGACGCCAGCGCGATGTGGAGCGCGCTCAGCCCTGCCGGGAGATTGAAGATCGCATCGAGAGCACCGGCGGCAACCTGGAGCACGAGCAGCACATTGACCGCCATCACCGCGATGCTGACCACCCGATCTCCATGGCGGCGCTTGCGGATCATCGCCATCAGGCCGCCGAGCATCAGCACGACCACGCCGGCGATGACGCGGTGGGCGACGTTGATCGTGGCCGACTGCGTTGTGGGAATGGAGAACCCGCTGCCGCAGAGCGGCCAGCTGCTGCACCCACCGGTGGAGTTCGTCGCCACGAGGAACGCGCCGCTCAACGCGACGATATACGTCGCCACGACCGCGATCACAACCGGGACCTTCAGCGCAGCGTTGGCTGCAGCACCGAGCCCGGGCGACTGTCTCGCGGTGCCAACTGTGGTTGCAACCACCGCGACATAGATGAGCACCGCGAAGAGGAGCAACGCGTTGGCGAGGTGCAACATCACGACGCCACCTGGAAGATTGGTCTCGACGGTGATCGCACCGAGCGCGATCTGGACGACGAAGAGTCCGGCCGCGATGCTGGTGCCGACAAGAATCTTGCGCTGGTGGCGATGCCACACCCACGTCGCGATGGTGAGGACGATCACGAGGATCGTGCAGATCGATGCGAGCCAGCGATGCGTGAACTCGATGAGCGTGTTGAGCTGCCACGCGGGAAGCAGCGACCCGTGACACAACGGCCACTGGTCGCTCGTGCCGCAGCCGTTGCCACTGCCAGTGACGCGCACGATGCCGCCCCAGATGATCAGCAGGTACGTGATCACCGCCGTCCACACCGCAAGGCGGCGGAAACCGACCGACGGCCGCGAGCTCACCGTGTCACCCGCCCTACGCGGGCGCTCCCGACGCTGCTGCAGCCGCCGCTGCCTTCTTGCGTGCGATACGCGCGTCGCGCACCGGCCGGAGACTCATCACCTCGGGCTCCTCGTCGAAGTTCCACGCCGGCGGCGGCGACGATGTCGCCCACTCGAGGGTGTTGCCCTCCCATGGATCGTCAGGCGCCGTCTTTGGCGCGCGCATGCTGATGACAAAGTTGATCATGAACACCGTGACCGAGATTGCGATCACGAATGCGCCGAAGGTGATCAACGAGTTGAGGTCGCCCCAGCCGCGGTTGTCGAGGTAGGTCGCAATGCGTCGCGGCATCCCGAGCAGCCCGAGTGCGTGCATCGGGAGGAACGTCAGGTTGATGCCGATGATCATCAACCAGAAGTGCAGCTTTCCCAGTTTCTCATTGAGAAAACGGCCGGTCACTTTCGGGAACCAGTAATAGAACGCGGCAAACACGCCCATGACGCTGCCGCCGAACAGCACATAGTGAATATGCGCCACGACCCAGTACGTGCCGTGCACAAGACGGTCGACAGCGAGACTGCCGAGATAGACGCCATCGATGCCGCCTATCAGGAACATCAATATGAACCCGCACGCAAAGAGCATGGGCGTGTCGTATTTGATGCTGCCACCCCACATCGTGGCAAGCCAGCTGAAAATCTTCACCCCGGTCGGTACACCGATGACCATGGTGGTGAACGCGAAGAACGTCTGCACGACGAGCGGGAGTCCGGTCACGAACATGTGGTGCACGAACACGATGAATCCGAGCACGGCAATGGCCGCGATGGATGCCGCCATCGCTTTATATCCGAAGATCGGTTTTCGGCTGAACACCGGCACGATCTCGCTGATGATCCCGAACGCGGGCAGGATCATGATGTACACCGCCGGGTGTGAGTAGAACCAGAAGACGAACTGGTACAGCAGTGCGCTCCCGCCATTGACCGGGTCGAAGAAGTTGGTGCCGATCTGGCGGTCGAGCAGGTTCATCGCGAGCCCGGACGCGAGGAACGGTGACGCAAGCACCACGAGTGCGGCCGTCACTTCCTGCGCCCACACGAACAGCGGAAGACGTCCCCACGTCATGCCTTTGGCGCGCATGTTGTGGATGGTCGCCAGGAAGTTGATGCCGCCGAGCATTGAAGACACACCGACGAGATGGAGTCCGATGATCCACAGGTCCTGACCCATGCTGCAGCTGTAGTGGGCTCCGGTCAGTGGTACGTAACCGGTCCACCCCGCGTCACCAGGACCACCTGGGCAGAGCAGGCCGGCGTGCGTGGTTGCGGGAACCAGGAAGCCCGAGTACATCACGATGCCGCCGAGCGGGATCAGCCAGAACGAGAGCGCGTTGATGCGCGGAAACGCCATGTCGCGCGCGCCGATCATCAGCGGGACCATGTAGTTGCCGAAGCCGGCCCACACCGGGATGATCCACAGGAAGATCATCGTCGTCCCGTGCATCGTGAAAATCTGGTTGTACTGCTCGGGCGTCAGAAACGTGTTCTGTGGCTCGGCGAGCTGGATCCGGATCAGCAGCGCCATGACACCGCCGACCAGGAAGAAGAAGAAGGTCGTGAACAGGTACATGATCGCGATCTTCTTGTGGTCGACCGTGGTCAACCATCCGAGGATTCCCTTCGACTTGTCGACGCGCGCGAAGCGAGCCCGTGGAAGCGTCGCGTCCATGACCGCCATCAGGATCCTCCGAGGGTGCAGGCTTGGCTCTTCCCGTCGATCGTGCCGCTGGGATTACCGAACACGCAGGACTGGAACTGATTCGAGGGCAACGCGATAACGGTGAAGGTCATCGTTGCGTGGCCGACGCCACAGAGCTCCGTGCACTGACCGTAGTACGTGCCCTGCCGCGCCTCGATTGGCGCCGTGTTGACATCACCGGGGATGGCGTTCATCTGCTGGCCGAGCGACGGCGCGAAGAAGCTGTGGTTGACACCGCAGCCCTCGTCCGAGATCGCCTGCGCGAGCGAGCTCCCCGAAGGAATCGCCGGACTGGCGTTGCAGGGCGGATCGGTCGAGATGACATCGAGTCCGACGTCGGTGTTCGCCGGAAGGTAGAGCACGCCGTAGCTGCGGATACGCGTTCCGCTGGTGGTGGCGCCGTAGTCGAACGTCCAGCTGAACTGCTGACCGATCACCGTGACCGTGTACGCCGAGTCGCTGGCGATGTTGTTGATGAACGGCATGTTCGCCGCGGTCAGTCCGAAGAGCGAGAGAAACGTCGCCAGGGGGACGAGCGTCCAGGCGATTTCGAGCCTCGTGTTGCCGTGGAACTGCGGTGGATCGTCATCGTCGCTGCGGCGGCGGAATTTCACGAACGCGTAGAGCAGCAGGGCTGTGACGATGACGCCGAGCACCACCGACGCCCAGAACACGTAGGTATAGACGTTGAGCGCTCGATCGGCGATCGTGCCGCCGTCGCCGAAAGCACCGGCATTGTTAACGCAACAGTCTGCGAGCAGATTCATCGGCAGCGCAGGATGATCGCATAGCGGCGTTCAGACGGGCAATCCGCGCCCCGTCGAGCCGTCTGGGGCAGCTGCCTGATCATCGCTGCCATATCTTGGTCTTGGTCTTGATCTGGCGTTTCACCAACTCGGTGATGTCCGTGTTGATGAGTGCCGAGTTGCCCCACGGACCGCGATTTCCCGGGGGCACCGACGGGTCGGGCAGCACCTCACCGGTCGCCGCGGATCGCTGGCGGCGGCGCAGCCTCGCGAAAATCGATTTGGGGGCCTCGGAGCTCACAGTCGGAATACCTTGCGCTGCGCCGCGCGCTCCAGGTCACCGGCCGCCATGGCAACCGCACTCTGGTAGGCATCGATGATCGAGCTTGCCCAGATGAACAGCCCGGCGAGAAACAGACCAAGGAAGAGAAAGACCGAGACAAGCGCGATGAGCAGGAAGAGTGCGCCCGAGTGGTGCGTCAGGAGGGTGTGGCCGATGCTCTGGCCCGCCATGATCAAGAGAACGGCAGGACCGATCGTGAACAGGGTCCAGGCGAAGTAATACAGCGCTTTGCGCGGGTACCAGACGTACAGCTGGCCGAGACCGGGGATGATCGACAACCCGGCGGCAACGCCTGGATTGGGGCGGCGCAGAGGGGCGACCCCTCCCGCCTCAGACGCCATCACCGGCGCGGCGACACGTCCAGAGGGCGCGGCCGCCCAGCAGAGCAATCCCAGTCATCGGCCGACGAACGCCCGATACAGGTAGTACGCGGCGAGCAGCAGCGTACCGAAGGCCCAGATGGCGACGAAGAGGACGTCGCCCCAGCCGGCCTCGCCGGGGTACAGCTCCGCAAGCAACGGGAGAGGCATCCGCTCAGTGCGCCTTGAAGTTCTCGAGGAGGAACTCCCCGTAGATGAGGACGAACGTGAAGACGAGCAGCCCGAAGAAGACGACAAGCGTTCCGAGCAAATCGCGTGCGAACGTGCTGCGGCGCTTCATTGCATGGTGCTCATGGGAGAGTGCTGTAGTCCTCCCAGTGCCGGATGAACTGGATGAGGATGTTGATCTGCGTCTGGGTCAGCACGGGTGAGGTGTTGAGCACCGCGCCAGGACCCGGCGGGTTTGCGGTCTCGTTGTAGTCGCTGGCGATCCCGCCCCAGTTCGGCATGATGCTGCCGTAGTGCTCGAAGTCGGTGAAGCCGTATTCGATGCAGCGGTAGTAGTAGTCCTCGTTGAAGTAGCCAAGCCGGTCCTGGTTGTTGAGGGGTGGCCCTGCGCCGCCTTCACCCTGCCCGCCGTGGCAGCGCGCGCAGTTGGCGTAGTAGAGCTGGGCTCCCTCGGTGAACGTGTACTCGGGATTGATGATCAGGTTCTGGTGGGCGTCCGTCTCGTCGAGCCCAAGGCGGTTGCCGTTGTGGCAGACGATGCAGCCGATCTGGTCGATACCCAGCTCGCCGGTGGGCGTGCCTGACACATCGCCGTAGTCCGTCGCGGGATCCAGGAAGGAAGGCAGTGGACCCGGTTGTTCGACGGTCACGGGTTTCGCCACAGGCGCGCCGGGCGCCGTGTACGGCGTGTACGTGAAGGACGTGAATCCGTCCGGCCCGTATGTGTCGTAGCTCATCGATGCCGGGTAGTTGCTCCCGCTGACACTCACGTAGGCCGGATGGATCCCGGTCAGGTGGTACTCCTTCGCCAGCGCCAGGGCATTCGGCTCGTACTTGAAGAAGTCCGCGCTGATGCGCTGTGCCGCCTCCACCGGACCGATGGTGCCGATGTCGGGAACGTGGCACGAGATGCACCGCTCGACGCGGTACGTGTCGCCTTCGATCGTCGCCTCGGGGAAGCTCGGGAAAAGCTGCTGCACCTGGACGTTGAAGTCCGAATCCGGGTAGTCCTTCAGGTACTGCTGCTGGATGGCGATGTAGGTCCGGCTGCTCGAGTCCTTGAACGCGGCCCACGCAACCAACCCGAGGAGCACGACGCTCAGGCCGACGAAAATGATTCTCGTTCTCATACCGGCGAGCTCAGCCCCGGGTGACCGAGGATCAGGGTCCAGTCCCAGTTGAACGCTTCACCGCGGAAGAACTCGCCGATGACGACGAAGGCCACCGCGAGGCAGACGTAGATGGTGAAGAGCACGATCGCCACCTTGCGGTCCTGCGGCCGGCGGCTCGGGTTGCGGTCGAGGTACGGGGTCAGGATCATGAAGATGATCACGAAGCTCGGGAATGCAACCCCGGCCATGATCGGTGGGAAGCGCTCGAGCAACTCCTGCAGGCCGACGAAGTACCACGGCGCCTTGGCGGGGTTCGGGGTGATCGAGGTGTTGGCGCGCTGCAGCAATGGCGCGTTGACCTGGATCGACACGAGCAGCAGGAAGCAGAAGGCCGCCAGCCCGGCGAGGAATTCGCGCCACACGAGGTAGGGGAACGTGACCACGGTCTCCTCGTCCTCACGACGCCGGATGACCAGTGGCGTGTTCGCCAGTTCAGGCCCCGAAACGGGTACCTGCGGACGCGGTGTGACAGCACCGCGCGGGTCGCGTCCTCCCTCGACGACAGTTGCCATCAGAGGCCTCCTGTGAACCCGTCTTTACGGACGCGCCAGAAGTGTACGACCATCAGCAAGAAGCCGATCAGGGGTAGGGCGATCACATGTAAGACGTAGAAGCGAATCAGAGCACCTTGTGCTACCTGGTCGCCACCGAGCAGGAGGTATCGGGTGTAGGGGCCCACGATCGGGGCGTACTTCGCCATGTTGGTGCCGACCGTGATCGCCCAGATGGCGAGCTGGTCCCAGGGAAGGAGATACCCGGAGAACGAGAGCAGCAATGTGATCAGGAGCAGGAAGGTGCCGATGACCCAGTTGAACTCCCGCGGCGGCTTGTACGCGCCCTGATAGAAGACGCGCGCCATGTGCAGCCAGACGGTGATGACCATCGCGTGGGCAGCCCACCGATGCATGTTGCGGATGATGTCCCCGAAGACGGCGACGAACTGCAGATCCTTGACGTTCTGGTACGCCGTATCCACGGAGGGGATGTAATAGAACATGAGGAACAGGCCGGTGATCGTCAGCAGGATGAACAGGAAGAACGAGAGACCACCGAGGCACAGCGTGTAGGAGACGCGAACGGCTGACTTCTTGACCCGCACCGGATGGATGTGCAGGAAGAAGTTGGTCAGCGCGGTGCGGGCTGCGACCTTGTCGTTGGTCGGCAGCCCATGGCGGAAGACCGAGCCCCAGAGCTGCGCGACAAATGCGCGGACAGGGTTCGCCTGGCCGGGGGTTGCGCTCATCGACCGAGACCCCTCATTCGCGTAGCCCGCCTCCTCATTCAGACCCCGAGGGTCTTGCCGTTACTTTTCTGGCTGTCGACCAGCAGCCGCCATTCTGGGGCAATGTTGTTCCCAGGCCCACGTGTCGCAACGAGCGTCGCCCGGTCGACCGCGAAGAACCCGTCCGGGGTGACCTCGATGTTCACCCAGTCCATCGGCCGAGGCGCCGGACCGTAGAAGTTTGTCGAATCGATGAAGTACCGGCTGCCGTGGCACGGACACGCCCATCCGTTGGGAAGCCGCTGGGTCGAGTTGCGCACGCCGCGCGCCTCGGCCACCGATGGTGCAACACCCGAGCCCGTGGTCACGTCGGTGACGTAGTTCGGCGTGCAGCCGAGGTGCGTGCACACCAGGTACACCGCGTAGATACCGGCGTCATCCAGTACGACGGTGACGCGCTTGTCGGTCTCGGAAAGGACGTTCACCGGAGTGACCGCCTTGCC
>JBEKKP010000013.1:0-39082 GCA_050010655.1 Candidatus Dormibacteria bacterium | reverse complement strand
GCTACGTGCGCCGAGGTGAGCGTCACCGGACTTACCGTCGCCGGAGCTACCGTCACCAGAGCGGCCTCCGCGACGACTGCCTCCGCCGGCTTGACTCGGCCGTACACCGCAGGGTCCAACCCGCCCTTGCGGAGCAGCGCCTCGAAGGCTTCGGCGTCGCATGGCGGAGCCAGGTGGTATCCCTGGGCCATGGCGCAGCCCAGCTGGTTGAGGCGCTTGACCTGGAGTGGCAGCTCAACCCCTTCGGCGACCAGCGCCAGATGCATCGCCTCACCGTGGCGGACGACTGTCCGTGCCAGCTCGCCGCTTGAACTCGGGTCACCGAGCTCCGCGACAAGGGGCCTCGCGATCTTGAGGATGTCGATGGGAAGGCGGCGCAAGTACGCGAGCGATGTGTACCCGGTGCCGACATCGTCGATCGCCACGTGAGCACCCGCACGCTGTAGCCCATCGAACGTCGAGATCGCGCGATGGAGATCCTCGAGCACGACGTTCTCAGTGAATTCCAGAATCAGGCAGGAAGGGTCGACGCCCACTCTGGCGAGGCATCGCGTGACGAGGTCCACGACTGACCCGCTCTTGAGCCCTCCAGCCGAGACGTTCACAGACATCGCCAGCTCCGGAGTGGCCGGGTATGACGCCTGCCAGCGTTTGAGCTGATCGCAGGCGGCGCGCATCACGTACTCCTCGATCCGATCGATCAGCCCGTACTCCAGAGCCACGGGCAGGAAGTTGAGCGGTGCGAGGAGCCCGCGCACGGGATGCTGCCAGCGGACGAGCGCTTCCGCGCCGAGGATGATCCCGGTGCGCAACTCGACGATCGGCTGGTAGTGGACGACGAGCTCTCCCTTGTTGAGCGCCGCCTCGAGTTCCTCGGCAACGTCCGCGTCCGTCGAGCCGGCCGTCGAGCCGCCATGGATTCGGTACGTGCTTGAGCCCGCCTCGCGCGCTTCCTTGGCGGCGGCGGTCGCCTGTCGAAGGAGGGCCGATGCCGACGTGTCGTCGGCTTTGGCGCATGCGAGACCGACGGAGGCAGTGATCGGCACGCTCACTCCCTCAGTGGATACGGGCGCAGCCAGGGCCTCCACGACTCGCTGGGCAATCAACTCGGCCTCACGGGGATGCAGCACTTCGGGGAGCAGCAGTGCGAACTCGTCGCCACCGAGCCGGGCGGCCATATCGGTCCGGCGCAGGCACTCGTGCAACCTGTGAGCGACCTCGACGAGGACGGCGTCACCCGCGGCACGGCCGTGTTTGGCGTTGATGCTCCGGAAGTCCTCGAGGTCGACCGAGACGACACTCACCACATAGCGCTCCGGGTCGCATTCGAGAAGCGCGCGCTCCATGCGGTCGAAGAAGAGGGCGCGGTTGGCGAGTTGTGTGAGCGGATCGTGGAACGCGCGGTCGGCCAGCTCGCTCTGGAGCGCGGCGAGCCGTACCAACCCGTCGTGCAGACGGCTTCGTTCGATCGTCAACGCGACCTGATTCGCCAGCTCCTGAAGTGGCTCGTCGTTGTTGCGGGATTCGGGGCTGTCCGAAGCGAGCATCCCGAGCGCCAGGTAACCGACCGTGCGAGACCCGTGCCGGAGGGTCACCGCGAGTCCGCGGGATACGGCGAGACGCGCGGCGAGCCGGGTGACCCACGGATCGGACGCCGCCTCGGCGATGTGGATGACACCAAAGATCGGCGGCCTGAGCTTGACGTCGTCATCCTCGACATCGCTCGAGCGCATCACGTCCACCGGCTCTCCGGCGCGGACGGTCGTTCGGAAGCCCGCGCCGGTGCCGGCTTCGGGAAGCAGCGTCAGCTCGGCGCAGTCGGCTCCGAAACGGACGCTCGCGCGCCGCAGCAACTCGACGGATGCGAATTCGAGGTCACGGGCTTCGAGGAGCGCCTGCGTGGTCTCAAGGAGGAATCCGAGCCGCGTCTTCTCACGGCGCACCACCATCCAGGAGGCACCGGCAGCCGCAAGAGCGAGGATCAAGACCGCGAGGACGGCCAGCCAGGTGGCCATGGCTAGCCGATCAACCGGAGCGCCACGGGCGTCTCCTGGGGGTCGGCCTCGAGACGATTGCGATCGATGCCGCCGTGCCGGAGCAGTTGCTCGATCTCCACCGAGGGAAGTGGATGGCAGAGGTGATATCCCTGGCCGGCGAGGCATCCGAGGCTCAGCAGACGCGTGACCTGCGACGCCGCTTCAATCCCCTCGGCGATAACGTGGAGCTGGAGCGCATCCGCGATCGTGACGATGGCTCGAGTGAAGTCCTCCTCAGCTCCGCCGGCGAGGTCATCGACGAACGGCTTGGCGATCTTCAGGATGTCGACCGGCAGACGGCGCAGGTAGCTCAACGACGAGTAGCCGGTGCCGAAGTCGTCGATTGCCACACGGATTCCCGCGTTGCGCAGCGCCTCGAGCTTCGCGATGACGATGGCGGTGTCCTCCACGAACATCGACTCGGTCAGCTCGAGAATCAACGTCTGTGGCGCGAGTCCCGTCTCCTTGACGATGCCGAGCACGTCCTCGACAAATGTCGGGGAGTTCAGCTGTACCACCGAGACGTTGACGCAGACGGCGAGAGGCGTGGCCTGCAGCTTCTGGAGTTGCAGTGTCGTCGCGCACGCCGTTCGGAGCACCCACTCGCCGAGTTGCATGATGAGGCCGCTCTGCTCGGCGACGCCGATGAACTCGCCGGGAGGGACGATTCCGCGCAGTGGATGGTGCCAGCGCACGAGCGCCTCGACTGCGGTGATCTCACCCGTGATCAGGTTGACAACAGGCTGGTAGTGCAGGACGAACTGGCTCAGCTCCATCGCGTGCTCGAGCTCGCCACGGAGCTTTCGCCGGTGCACGACCTCGCTCTCCATGCCGGGCGCGAAGAGCACGTAGCGATTTCGTCCTGCGCCCTTGGCGACGTACATCGCGACGTCGGCATGGCGCATGAGGCTCGTCGCGTTTGCGTCGGAGTTGTCTGCAACTGCGATGCCGAGCGACGCGCGCACGGTCACCGACGTACCGGAGACCGTGAACGGTGCGCTGAGCACTTGCAGGACACGCCGCGCCACGTGCTCGGCTTCGACCGCGCTGTCGACATCCTCGATGAGGAGCGCGAACTCGTCGCCACCGAGGCGCGCTGCGGTATCGGGACGGCGCAGACATCCGCGAATGCGCGCCGCAACCTCGACGAGCAACGCGTCACCGGCTGCGTGGCCGAGCGTGTCGTTGACGCCTTTGAAATCGTCGATGTCGAGGAAGATGACGGCGACGCTCGCGGACCCCTCTGCGCAGCGGCGCAGCGCCTGCTCGATCTGCTGGCCGAACAGCGAGCGGTTGGCGAGATCGGTCAGCGAGTCGTGATACGCCTGATGAGTCAGCTGTTCCTGGAGCTCTGTCAGCCGCGCGATCGACCGCTCCATGCGGCTGTTCTCGAGGATGGCGGTGGTCCGGGTCGCAAGCGTCCGGAAGAGGCGAAGGTCGCGTTCGTCGAAGGTGCGGGCGTCGAGGTGACCGCCGACCATCAGGCTGCCGATCATTCGCGACTCGCCGCGGAGAAGCGCCACCATGGCCTCGTCGACACCGCGGCGATGGAGCATCTCGGAGCTGGGGTCGCCTTCGATGCCGGCGTGAACGATGACGCCTGCCGTCTCCGCCTCGAGCACATCGTCGAGCTCACCGAGCCCAAGGGCGACCATGACTTCGTCGGGCTGTCCGTTGCGGACTATGGTTCGGAACGCCTTCTCGGACGGCTGCGACGGGAACACGGTCAGCTGGGCGATCTCCGCGTGGAAGATGGCGCGGGCGCGATTGAGCAGCAGGACGATCGAGGGCTCGAGCTCGCGCCCGGCGAGGGCGTCAACGGCGCCGATCAGGAATTCGGCAGCCTCATGGTCGTACCGCTCCCGTACCCACGCGCGGTGGGTCATGAGCACGGTGATCGTGACCACGGCAAGCGGGACGAGTGCGTAGCGGTCGACCGGAATCAGACGGACGGCGATCAGCCCGATACACATTGCCGCGGCAGCGGCGACGTACGCAGCGCGCAGATGGTTGGCGACATCGACCCAGCTCCCCCGATCGCGCGGCCGCAGCACGACGCCTTCGGAGATGCCGCGGCGAAGCACCGTTATCGCCGTCGCCACGATCGCGCCGAACGCGCTGTGCCAGACCGGGAGATCCGGGCTGCCCGAGATGGCCCGAAACGCCCAGATGCCGATCCCGGCAAAGACGGCGAAGCGAACCACGTCGAATGCCGTCTGCCAGATGGCCCAGGGTCGTCGGGTCGCCGCCGCGAGGGCAGCGCCGATCACGTAGCCGGAAAGCAGGGCGAGCGGCGTCGCATGAAAGAGGCCGACGACGTACGGGGCCGCCGCGAGGGTGATCGCCTGGGTGCCGCGGCGGGGACTGTCCATCGCGGCCAGACGAGCGGCGGCGAAGAAGGCAATCGCGTACATCCACCAGGGGAGGCTCGGCGACGTGTAGGCCGGTAGCGCTGCCGCGTACCAGACCCAGATGGCGATCGCTATGGCCAGGAGGACGGCGCCAAGAATCCATAGCCGCGGGTCGACCCGCGTTCGCCGATTCCAGCCGGCGATCAGATGACGCTGAAGGCGCGCCATCACTGCTCCGAAAACTCCGCCATATGGGCCACCGCCGGGATCGTATGGCCAGATCCGCCGACAGTCTTGTCAGCTTCGGTGACGGCTTCGTTACTGTTTGCTCATATGGGCGCGCCGATTGCGGTCGGGACCTGCAATTGGGCCGACCACACCGACTTCTACCCGGCCGAGCTGGAGCACGGGCGCAGGCAGCGCGACAAGCTCAGCTATTACGCCGGGTATTTCCCGATTGTCGAGATCGATACGACCTTTTACGGGATCCCGCGCCCGCAGGTGGTGGAGGGCTGGGTCGAGCGGACCCCCGACACATTCCGCTTCAACATCAAGGCGTATCGGAGCCTCACCGGCCACGAGCGCGAAGATCGCATACCCCGCCGGCCGACTCCCGATGAGGAACGCGACTTCATGGCAGCGCTTCTGCCACTACGCTCCAGCGGCAAGCTGGTGGCCGTCCACTACCAGTTCCCGCCATGGTTGACCAACCGACCGGAATCGCGCGAATGGCTGCTCGCCGCCCGGGATCGTCACCCCGATGACCTGCTGGCAATCGAGTTCCGGCATCGCTCCTGGTTCGACCACGACGCGTGGCCCGCGACTGAGGATCTGCTTCGCGAACTCGAGTGCGTGTATGTCGGTGTCGACGCTCCGCAGATCGGCTCCGGGACTGCGCCTCCATTGCTCGCCGTCACGTCGCCGCGGTTGTGCATCGCGCGGTTCCATGGGCGTAATCGCGAGACCTGGTACAAGAACGGGCCCACCAGCGGAGACCGGTTCAACTACCTGTACACGCCTAACGAGCTCGCGGAGTGGATTCCGGCAATGCGGGCGGCGAGTGACTCAGGCGTCCCGCTCCACGTGCTGCTGAACAACAACCGGAGCAACTACGCCGTGGTCAACGCATTTGATTTCGGGGCGATGCTTGGGCTGGGCCTGCCACGGCCGCCGGAGCCCGTGATCGAGACACTCCGTGAACGCGACGGTCGGGTCCCGGAGTGGGTCGAGACCTCGACACCGGTGGCGGTTCTCAGTCCAGCCGCCGAGGAGCAGCCGTCCGAACGGGAAAGCGGGAGCCAGCTGACCCTCTCGCTCTGAGGTGCCCATTTGGGGGACAATGGTTCGGGCGGAGGGCGTAATGCCTGCCGGGGTTGGTATTGGAGGTCTTTTGCGATGGCTATGGCGTCCTCTCGACGCAACGACCGTGGGCGCCGGCCGGCGGCCAGCGGTGTTGTCATGCGCAATGAATCCGCCACGCACGAGGTTGAGGTCTCCCGGGCGCTCAATCAGTGGGCGGTCACGGTGACCTCGCTGGCCGACAACCGGATGATCACGCAGGACTTCTTCTCCAGGCGGTGGGAGGCTGTCGCCCGCGCCGAGGACTTCGTCCGGCTTCTGAACCGCTCCGAGCCTCCTCCCGGCTGGTAGCCGGCTCAGCCCGCTTCGAGGGCGAGCAGGAAGCGCTTGCGTGTCAAGCCGCCGCCGTACCCGCCGATGGCGCCGCCCGTCCGGACCACGCGGTGGCACGGCACGATCACGGGGATCGGATTCGATCCCAGCGCGTTGCCGACGGCTCGCGCTCCGCGTGGCGTGCCGACTCCAACTGCGACGTCGCCGTAGCTCGCCACTGAGCCGTAGGGGATCCGGGCAGTCCGGCGGAGGACGCGGCGGGCGAATTCGCCGGCGAGCGACCAGTCCAGCGGCACGTCGAAGTCGTGCAGCTTGCCCTCGAAATACTTTTCGAGCTCGCGTCGCACGGGGTCGAGGCTGCGCGGCGCCTCGAGGATTCGCGGCGAGAGTTGCTCCGCCACTTCACCCAGGACCTCGTCGCGGTTCTCGCTCTCGAACGCGATCCGAACCAGTCCTTTCGGCGTTGCCATCAGCAGCAGCGTCCCGATCGGGCTGTCCATCGTCGCCACCGCCACGTCGATGAGGCGCTTCGCCTGCGCACGCTCGACAAACCGGTCGGTCATTGCATTCGTGATCACCGCAGCTCCCTTCTGAGTTTCTTCAGGCCCTCGTGTACGCTCTGGCGCGCGGAGTCCTGTGTGGTCGACATCGCCTGAGCGATCTCGGGATAGCTCCTGTCTCCCGCAAAACGCAGCACCACGGCCTTGCGCTGCTTGACCGGCAAGCCGCGAACGTGGTCCCACAGCCCCTCATCGATCTGGGAATGCTTGTCGACTGTCGACCCGGGGTCCGGGTCCGCCACGGGCGCGGGCCGGCGGGCCCGTGCGCGATGGGCGTCGATCGCCTTGCGCCGCGCGATCGTGAAGAGCCAGCCGCGCAGGTTGGAGGCGTCCTGGATTCGCGGATAGGCCCGGAGCGCGCTCAGCATCGTCTCCTGAAAGCAATCCTCGGCCTCGGACGAACCGACTGCTCCCGCGAGGAACGTCAGGACGGCCTGCGCGTGCTCGTCGAAGACCACTTGGAATGGCGGCAGTGCTGTCGCTTTCACCGTGCTCACTGCATATCAAACGCCGGCTCGGGCGCGGTTGTGAGCCGGTCAGGCCGGAGGTGTTTCCTCGGCGGGAAGCTCCGCGGGGAGGACCTCCACGGGGAAGGCAACCGCGGCCTCGATGACGTCGCCCTCGCGCCAGATCGTGAGGAGCATGGTGTCGCCCGGCTGGCGCAGGGAGACGGCCCGGCGGAACTGGTCGGCGCCGCCATTAACGGTGTACGGACCGATCCCGGTGATCACATCCCCCGGCAGGATCCCGGCCAGCTCCGCAGGCGAACCCGGTTTGACCTGCCCCACTTCGACGCCGTACGTCGCCGGGAGCTGCTTCTCCTTGGCGATCTCGCTCGTGACCGTGCGGACCGATGCGCCGAAGGACACGTGTTGCTCCGGGCTGTCCTCACGCGGAAGGAAGCGCGCGAGTTGTACAGGGTCGTGGCCGACGAGCAGCCGATCGCCCACCTGAACGACCGGGACGACCACCCTGCCCAGCCGGCCGAAGAGGATCGCGTTCGCGGACGGGTCGCTCAGCACGTCGCGCTTCGTGTACGCCACCCCGCGCTGATCGAGGTATCGAAGGGTTGCCTCCGACGCCGGGTCCCCGGCACGGACAAAGACCGTGACCGCGTCGCTCACGTCCTTCAGGCCTCGGGGGATTCCCCGGCCGCGGCAGGTGCTGTGGTCGGCTGATCGTCCGGAGGAGCCCCGGCGTTCTCGGCAGACTCGCCCCCCGGCTGGGTCAGTGCCTGGCCGCGACCACGCCCACGACGGCGGCGACGGCGGCGGCGGCGCTGGCCGCCTTCCTGAGGCTGACCTTCTACCACGGGAGCCGGCGGACCGAGAATCTCGGCGCCCGGTTCGGTCGATGCCGTGACTGGAGCGGCGGCGCCACGCCTGCCACGACGGCGGCGACGGCGGCGCTTTGCGGCGCGCTCGGGATCGGTCTCGTCGCCGCCCTCACCACCAGACGGCTGTCCCTGCGGACGGGGCTCGCCACGCCGCGGCTTGGGCTGGGAAACGAGTTCGAGTGCGCTGAGCCAGCCGCCTGTGGAACGAGACGCCTCGACGAGCATTCCGTACATCGACTCGTCGCCGCTTCGCAGCGTGGCGCTGTCACCGATGCACGCGACCAGTCGCTTCGCGCGCGAGATGGCCACGTTAAGGCGGTTCGGGACTCGCAGGAAGCCGATGCGACCGCGCTCGTTGGAGCGCACCAGGGAGATCACCACGATGTCCTCCTCGCGCCCCTCGAACGAGTCGACCGTATCGATCTTCACCGTTCGCTTGAAGCGGCGCCGGCCGAGCGCCTGGCGAAGCCGCTCCACCTGCTCGGCGTACATGGCGATCACCGCCATGCTCAGCTCGCGGGGAGCTCGCTCATCAAGGAGCCGAACCACCTGCGCCGCAACGCGAACCTCCGCCTCGTTCCGGAGTGCGCCACCCGGTCCGCGCCGTTCGCGTCCGCCCCGCATGCCTTCGGTGTCGACGAAGTGGAGGGCCACCGGGAACGGCTTGCGCGTGATGTAGTCGTATGCCTCGACCTCGGGAGCGTTCTCGAGCTGGCTGTCATACGACGCCGCGGAGACGTACGCGGCGATATCCGGGTGCATGCGGTGCTGGATGGTGAGGAGGCACTGCGCCTCGGCCGGAAGCCCGCCGTCCCAGCACTGCTCGAAAAGGCTGCGGTTGACCAGATCCTCGAGCGCCGGGTCGATCTCGACGATCCCGTACAACGCGTCGTCCTCGACCGGAGGCAACTGCTTGTGGTCACCAACGAGCGCGAGGCTGCGGCCCAGTCGCAGCGCCGGGAGCGCCTCGTCGGCGCGAGCCTTGTTCGCCTCGTCGAGGATGACGATGTCGAAGTTCATGTCGGTGATGCCGGACGTCGCTGCAGTTGCGCAGGTGGCGAAGTAGCAGTTGGCCTCGAGCAGGCGGGGATCGTCCTCGTCGTCGCAGCGGAACTTGTCGACCGCCGGGTGCACTCGTTCGGCGCGGGCAACGCGGACCGCGCGCATTCCGGGGGTCCCGGCGAGGCGCTCGAGCGCGTTGTCGACTGCGAGGTTGCTGTGCGACGTCACCAGGATCCGCTCGTCCGGGTTCGCCGCCAGCCGGCGCTTGACCGCTTCCACGATGACCGTGGTCTTGCCGGTACCAGGGGGTCCCTGGATGAACACGGCTTCGCCGGCGGCCAGGCGGCTGAGCAACCCCACGGCCCGGTTCTGCGGCTTGTTGGGGCGCATGCCGCTCGTGAGCCAGGAGGACTCGGCGTCCGATTCGTCCTTGGGGGCAATGATCGTCTCGGGGCTCACGAGGAGCTGGGCGAGCAGCCCGACCCCGAAGTCCTTGGTGGCGATCGCGGCGAGCACCGACCGTTTGGCCTGGTACAGCGCCTTGTTGAAGGACGGAGCGATGTATCCCTCGCTCCCGGAGTGCTCGAACGTGCGGGTGACGATCTCCACCACGTGACGCTGGTGGTCGATCCGCGCGACGCGGCCGACGAAATTGGTCTCGTCGTCGGGTTCGATGAGCACTGCGGCGTCTGGGGTGAGATTGATCGGCTCACCGATCGGGATCTGGAACTCGACCTTGCCGACCTCGGGTGACTTGCGGTCTGCGTCCGTGAACTCCCGCCCGCAGGACGGGCACCGCTCCTGGCTCTCCGGGCGCCACAGCGCGCGACAGGTCCGGCAGCGCCAGAACTCGCGCGCGCCGTTGAACCGAGTGCGCTGGGACTGAGCCCGCTGCTTCTCGGCACGCTCGAGGCTGTCGACCAGCTTGAGCGTCGCGTACAGCTGCTCCGAGCGCGCCGCGTGCTGGGTCGAGATCCGCCAGTCGAGGAGGCGGAACGTGTCGCTGACGACGCCGTTTGCGGCAGTCACGATCGGCTCTCGGGTGGTAATCGTCAGGAGCTTTGCGCCTTCGGGTTGTCCACCCGTCGGACGGATTGACAGGACGCGCAATCCGAGGTGCTCACGAGTGCCGTCCGGTCCGGCTTGCGCGACGCACTGGAGGACCAGGTCGGGAAGATCGAGGCGCAACTGGATCGGATCCTCATCACCGAACGAGACGGAGACATGGCCGACTTCACCGATGCGTTCGGCAAAAACCGACCGTGGATCGGCTCCGGGCTGCGAACCATGCGCCCATGCTTCCAGGACGACCATGGCATCGCTGCCGTCGGGCACGATGAGGTGCAGACGATCGAGCGCGAGGTCTGGGGCTATCAGCGGACTGTCAACCTCGGACGCGTGGTGGCCCCGTCCACCGACGCAATTACTGGACTTCGAGACGGCCTCGGGCTGAGCTCTTTGACGCGGGGCGACGATCCAATCGACGTCAACCGCGGGGATGCGCGAGGCCTCCCGTCTGCGAATGACTATACCCGATCCCGGCGCGGATGCAACGTGGACGTTGTAGGCCGCGTCTCAACTACGATCATGCAATGGGCGACATATCCCAACCCGGCGTTGACCTGAGTGGTATCCACTCGGAGCTGGACAAGCTCAAGTCGCGCCTGTGCCGGTGCCAGCACCAGGGCACCTGCATGTCCTGCAAGGGATTCGAGGTGATCCGCCAGCAGGTGCAGGTGGTGGTGGCCGCTGCCTCGCAACCCGTGCTGATGCAGGTGGCACAGGAAGTCCAGATGGAGCAACTCATGTCCCAGCTCGGCGGCCTGCAGGAAAAGCTCTCCGAGGATCCGCAGCTCCAGGACATGATGGCCCGCATGTTTGAGCGGGTTCAGGACGATCTCGGCGGACCCGAGCAGTTCCAGCAGATGCTCGGCGGTCTGTTCGGCGGTCTCGGCGGTATGCCCGGCATGACGCCGGACGGCACCGACATCCCTCCCGACGACCGCCCAATACCGCCCGACGATCGGAAATCGCCACCCAAGGACAAGCCCACCTCGCCCGACGACCGGCCGAACACCCCGGCGGAGTAGCCGAGCGGTGTCCACGGCGCGCCTTCGCCGTTCGGTTCTTGCCGTTCCTGGCAGCAACCCGCGAATGATGGAGAAGGCAGCGTCCAGCGCTGCCGACGAGGTGTTCCTCGACCTCGAGGATGCATGCGCGCCGCTGGAGAAGCCAGCGGCTCGCGGCAAGGTGGTGGAGGCGCTCCGGACTCACGACTGGCACGGCAAGACGCGGGTCGTCCGCATCAACCAGGTGACCAGCCAGTTCGCGTTCGACGACCTCCGTGAGGTCGTGACCGGGGCCGGCGAGGTGCTCGACTGCATCATGGTCCCGAAGGTGCGCAACGCAGGCGACGTCGCGTTCGTCGACCGCGCGCTCATGCAGCTCGAGCAGTCACTCGGGCTCGAAGTGGGTCGCATCGGCATCGAGGCGCAGATCGAGGACGCCGAAGGGCTGATGCGCGCGGACGAGATTGCGTTTTCGAGTGATCGTCTGGAGACGCTCACCTATGGCCCCGCGGACTTTTCGGCGTCGATGCAGCTGCCATCGCTGTCTGTCCGAAATGACTACAACTATCCGGGCGACATCTTTCATTACGTGCTGTTCCGCCTCGCAGTGGCGGCGCGCGCTGCAGGTATCCAGGTTGTCGACGGGCCATATCTCGCCATCCACGACGTGGAGGGATATCGAGCCTCCGCGTCGCGCGCGGCAGCGCTCGGTTACGACGGAAAGTGGGTGCTGCACCCGGTGCAGATCGAGCCGGCCAACGAGACCTTCACGCCCGCACAGGCCGATTTCGACAAGGCCGCGCGGATGCTCGAGGCATACCGGCAGGCAACGGAGATCGAGCGCAAGGGGGCCGTGATGCTCGGCGACGAGATGATCGACGAGGCGTCTCGGAAGATCGCCGCGCAGTTCTATGCGCGGGGTCTGGCCGCCGGCCTCACGCCATCGGCCGCGCAGGACGAGGAATCAGCCGCCGGCTGATAAGCACAAGCGGTGTTACCGCGGTGGGTGACGCCCTCAGCGAGTCTGCCTGGGGGACTTGGATTGTGGAGGGACCGCTCGGCGGCGGAGCTTGATCTTCGGGACGGGGCGCTTACTCATCGCCTGGGCATTTGCGCTTATCCGAGCGAGCAGCTGGATCAAGCGCTCGCGATCGCCCTCTCCGATCCCCTCGAGCATTTCAACCGCCGATGCGTGCACGGTCGGCAGCATGTCATCGAGCATTCGCCGGGCCTTATCGGTGATGTCGACGAGCAGTTTGCGACGGTCGTCGGGATGCGCCTCACGGCGCACGAGCCCACGGCGTTCCAGCGTGTCGAGCAGCGAGGTGATGCTCCCGCTGGTCTGGACGAGTCGCTCCGCGATGACCTTCGGCGGCAGCGGTTCACCGGCGCCTTCGATGACCGCGAGAGCTTGCCAGGCACTCGACGACAGATCGCCGATCGGCCGCCGCCACCGCGATGCTTCGCTCTCGCCCAGAGAAGAGGTGCGAGCGAGGTTCAGGACAACCTCGCTCGCGGACCTGCTCGCGCCTGGAAACTCGGACTCGAAATGCGCGGCCTGACGGAGGGGTTCCGGGCCGGCGTGCGAGTTCGGGTTAGACCGGTTGCGTTGCGAGACTCTCACCAAGGACGACGTGCGGCGCCCCAATCGAACCGGAGCTTGCCATGACATCCCTCACCGACGGATCCGCCGCGAACGCGAGAACGGCGTCGCGAGAGGGATTCTCCATGACCACGAGGATACTGTTGGCATCGTCGGTGCCGCGATATACGGCCTCGTTGGTGAAACCGTACTCACGACGAGTTTGAGCGTGGCCGTCGAAGACCTTGCGCCAGGTGTCGTAGTCGCGAATCCGCTGGGTGCTGGTGACTGTGACTGCCAGGAGCCGACCTCTTCTGGCCAGTCGGCTAGCGAAGCGGTTCGAGCGGATCCAGTCCCGTTGCGACCAGCGCGGCGAGGCGCTCCCGCGAAAGCTGCACCGCGCGCGGATCGATGTCGGCGCCGATGAAATCGCAACCGCCCCGCACCGCGGCCACGCCGGACGAACCGCTGCCACAGAACGGATCGCAGACGAGAAACCCTGGCGCCGCACTGGCCTGGACCATCAGTTCGAAGAGCTTCGCCGGTTTCTGCGTCGGGTAGGCGGCGCGGTGCATGCGCGGGATCGCCCAGACGTCGGGCAGATCGCGGCGGGACACCTTTCGCTTGCCCTTGCTGGCAAAGACGATCTGCTCGTGGCGGCGGCGGAAGTAGTGGCCCATTCCAAGGTGCACCTTGTCCCAGACGACGACGCCTTTGACCTCGAAGCATTCGCGGACGAGCGCTCCGAGCGAGAGCATCGAAAAGCTGTCAAACATGATGTAGATGTGGCGGTCCTGGCGGAGCACGCGATGACACTCGCGGAGAAACACCGCGTACGTCTCGGGATCGTCGGAAAACTCGTGAAACCAGCGCTCGTTGCCGGGCTTGCCATAGTGACCGACGATCCGCCCATGCCCGAACTTCATATGGCGATTCATCCCGGAGTACGCCGGGTCGGTGACGATCAAATCCACTGACGCATCGGGCATTCCTCGCAGGAAGTCGATGCAATCCTGGGTCCGGATCTCGAACGTTCCGAACCCGGGTCCGGATGACAGTTCTGGCCCGTCGCCGGCGGAGCGGGCGATCATCGTGCGAACGACCGTTCGCTCATCGCGGCAACTGTATCAGCGCGACTGCCGCAACGAGTGGCGATTACACTCCGCCCGGATGTCAGCAGGATTCGAGCGGCAGCTCAGCGTTCGCGCGGAGTACCAGCGTCGCAATCCGTCATGGGTCGACAGCGTTCGCATGTACCAGGCGCTCATCGGGACGGCGTCTCCGCAGGGAGCCCGCATCCTCGATCTCGGTTGCGGCCGCAACCGACTCCATGGCGACGATCGCTCGTGCGCGCCGGGCTCCACCGTCTTCGGCGTCGATCCCGATATCGCGGCCCTGACCAGCAACAGCGTGATCGAGCATCGAGTTGTCGGCTCCGGCGAGGAGTTGCCGTTTCGCTCAGGGTCCTTCGACATCGTCGCGTCGGCCTGGGTTCTCGAGCATCTGGACCATCCCGGCCTTCTCTTCTCCGAGGTGCACCGCGTCCTGCGCAAGGGCGGAAGTTTCGTGTTCCTGACCCCGAATGCGTGGAACTACAACGCGTGGATGATCCGCGCGATTCCACATCGCTTGCACGCCGGAATAACGCGGCGACTGTATGGACGCGGCGAGGGCGACGCCTACCCGGTCCGCTACCGCGCAAACAGCGGCGCTTGCCTGCGCCGCCTGCTCAATGCGGCCGGTTTCGATCACGCCGATCTGACCTACAACGGGGATCCGTCGTACATCGCCTTCAACCGGCCGCTCCTCGAGCTGTCGTTCGGGATCGAGCGCGTCCTCGCGAAGCCGCGGTTGCGGATGGCGCAGGTGCATCTGCTCGGCGTCGCCACAGCCTGACGGCCAACGCCGACGACTAGACTCGCGCTCATGTCCATCGACATGACCACCGAGCAACGCGAGATCGTCGGCATGGTCCGCGATTTCGTGGAGCGCGAGATCCTCCCGGTCGCGCACGACCTCGACCACGACGACATCTACCCGGACAAGATCGTCGCGCAGATGAAGCAGCTGGGTTTCTTCGGCTTCGCGATCGACGAGCAGTACGGCGGAACCGGCCTCGACTACGCAACGTACGCAATGGTGTGCGAGGAGATCGCCCGGGGCTGGATGTCGATCACCGGGATCATCAACACCCATTTCATCGTGAGCTTTCTCATCGAGAAATTCGGGACCGATGAGCAGAAGCAGCGCTTCCTCCCGCGCATGGCGACGGGCGAGTTTCACGGTGCCTTCTCGATGAGCGAACCCAACTGTGGTTCCGACGTGCAGGCGATCCAGACCCGCGCAGTTCTGGACAACGATGCATACGTCATCAACGGCACGAAGATGTGGGCCACCAACGGCGAGCACTCGACTGTGGTCGCGACACTCGTGAAGACCGACCCCAGCGCGTCGCCGCCACATCGCGGTATGTCGTGCATCCTCGCTGAGAAGCAGTACGCGGGATTCACGTCCTCGCGGCATATCGAGAAGCTCGGCTACAAAGGCGTCGAGACCACCGAGCTCGTGTTCGAGAACAACCGCCAACCCGTCGCGAATTTGCTTGGCGGCGTCGAGGGCCAGGGGTTCAAGCAGATGATGGCGGCCATCGAGGTGGGCCGGGTCAACGTCGCGGCACGCGGCGTGGGAGTCGCGCAACGCGCGTTCGAGCTGTCAATCGCGTATGCACAGCAGCGCCATGCGTTCGGCGTGCCCATCGCACAGCACGAGGCGATCCAGTTCAAGCTCGCCGACATGGCCACGAAGATCCAGGCCGCGCGTCTGCTCACAAATTACGCGGCGCGCCGGAAGGATGCCGGCGAGCGCGCCGACGTCGAATGCGGGATGGCCAAGCTCTTCGCCAGCGAAACGTGTTTCGAGGTGGTGAGCGAAGCGCTCCGCGTGCACGGCGGCTACGGCTTCTCGAAGGAGTACGACGTCGAGCGTCTCTATCGCGACGCGCCGCTGCTCATCATCGGCGAGGGCACCAACGAGATTCAGCGAATCATCATCGCCAAAGGATTGCTGGAGCGTTACCGCATCAGCGGCTGATCACCTCGAGTTCCGGCACGTGCGCGAGGCGCGTGCGCATCACATCGATCGCTGCAGCCTGGTTGTCGACGAGCAGGAAGCGGCGACCGAGCTCCGCAGCGGCTGCACCGGTGGTGCCACTTCCCGCGCACCAGTCGACGACGAGATCTCCCGGACGCGACGACGCCCCCACCACGCGGCGCAGGATGCCGAGTGGTTTCTGTGTCGGATACCCGGTGCGTTCCCGAGACGACGTCGGGACGATCGTGTGCCACCAGACATCGGTGGGCAGTTTGCCACGCGCGGCGCGCTCCGGCGTCTGCAGTTTCGGCGCCATGTACGGCTCGCGCGCAACCTCGGACGCGTCGAAGTGATATTCGCGAGGATCCTTGACGTACACGAGGATGACGTCGTGCTTTGCGGGCCAGCGCCGTTTCGTGCGAGCACCGTAGTCGTATGCCCACACCACCTCGTTGAGGAAGGACACGCGTCCAAAGATCTCGTCGAGCAGCACCTTGCAGTAATGCGACTCGCGCGGATCGATGTGGAAGTACAGCGTGCCGTGCTGCGCAAGGATGCGTCGCGTCTCCTCGATCCGGGGTCGGAGCCAGCCGATGTAGTCGTCGAAGCTGTCCGCGTAGCTCGCCCCGGATTGCTGTTCGACGCGATAGTGCCGGCCCGCAAATCCGAGGCGTGACGCACTCGCGTCCTCGGTGACCGTCGTCCGGAGTCCCGTGCGGAATTCGCCGGTGTTGAACGGCGGATCGACGTAGACAAGCCCGGCGCATCCGTCCGGCAGCGACCGGAGCACGTCGAGCGCCTCGCCGTGCACGACAGTCGCCGTCGACTGTTCGGGGCGGAATCGCGTCGCGGCCACGTAGAGTAGGTTGCACCATGGACACACGGGCACTCGCCGCCGCAACGGTTCTCGACCCCGACGGCGCTGAAGTGCGCCTCGCCGGCGAGTGGGCCAAGCGGCCTGTCGTGGTCGTCTGGCTCCGCCACTTCGGGTGCGTCTTCTGTCGCGAGCAGGTGGCCGAGATTCGCGGGGTTCGATCCGAGATCGAGGCACGCGGCGCGGAGATCGTCTTCGTCGGCAACGGGACGCCACGTGCCGCCGCGTGGTTCCAGAAGAAGTTCGCCGCCGATTCCATCGTCCTGACGGACCCCGACCTCGTCACCTACAAAGCCATCGGGGCACGCTCGGGGATGCTCTCCACAATGGGCCCATCCGCCTGGGGCGCCGGTCTGCGCGCATTTCGGTCGGGCGCGCGCCAGTCGATGACCAAGGGCCACCCCTACCAGCAGGGCGGCCTCGTGGTCATGGCACCGAGGAATCGCGTCCTCTACAAGCACATCAGCCGCGCCGCCGGCGATCACGCGCCGGTTGCGGATGTCCTTGCGGCACTGGACGCCTCGGCGAGCACCTCCGCGGCCTGACCATGCAGTTCGGCCGCTACTACGAGGAGTTCGACGTCGGAGCCACGTACCGGCACTGGCCTGGCAAGACGATCACGGAGGCCGACGATCACCTCTTCTGCCTGCTGACCATGAATCACCATCCGCTCCATACGGACGCGCACTACGCGGAGACCAAAACGGAGTTCGGGCGCAACGTCGTGGTGGGCAACCTCGTGTACAGCCTTGCGCTCGGAATGAGCGTCGCCGATGTGAGCGGCAAGGCGATCGCGAACCTCGAAGTCGAATCGCTCAAGCACGAGCATCCGACGTTTCACGGCGACACGATCTATGCGGAGACCACTGTGCTCGACAAACGCGAGTCGTCGAGCAAGCCCGATCGTGGAATCGTGACCGTCGAGACGCGCGCGTTCAACCAGCGCGGCGAGCGCGTCTGCATCTTTAAACGGCGGGTCATGGTGCCGAAGCGCGAGGCGGGCGAGTTGCAGCCCGCGGATCTCCGGCCCGGCGAGCGCTGACATGAGCGCGGGGAGCGCTGAAGCCGCTGCTCGCTACAGCGTGCGGCCACTGCTGCCCGGCCCCGCCGACGCGTTGCGCGACGCCGTGCTGCGCCTCGGTCTCGCCCCGGAGCGACTCTCCGTTCTCGCGCAACGCGGTGCCGTGGAAGCCCTCGCGCTCCGCGGACTGAGCTCCGATCAGATCCGAGTCATCGAGCGCCTGGTCGCTGACGGCGGCGGCGAGGTGCTCAGCAACACCAACGGCGATCGCGCCGTGCTCCTCATGCCGTTGATGACCGCGGGGATGCTGCCGATGCAGTTGGCGGCGTGGAGCGACAACGCAGGTGAGGTCGGCGCGGCAATCGGTGCAGTGCTGATGGCGCGTGGCGGCCCACCGCCTCCCGTCGAAGTCCCCGGTCACCGCATCGCGTTCGGCGAGCGGACCCTCGTGATGGGGATCCTCAACGTCACACCGGATTCGTTCTCCGGTGACGGCACGGGCGACGACGTCGAGGCGGCCTTGGCGCGTGCGGAGTCGCTCGCAAAGGACGGTGCGGACATCGTCGACATCGGCGGCGAAAGCACCCGGCCCTCGCGGACCAGGGAAACCGTCTCGGCCGATGAAGAGCTGGCACGCGTGCTTCCCGTGATTCGCGAGTTGGCCACGCGACTCCCCGTCCCCATCAGCATCGACACCCGCAAGGCGTCCGTCGCTGCCGCCGCGCTCGACGCGGGAGCCGTGATCGTCAACGACGTCTGGGGCCTGCGCGGCGATCCCGATATGGCCGCAGTCATCGCGGCTCATCCCGGCACCGGCGTGGTCGCGATGCACAACCAGCACGACACCACCTACGGCGACCTGCTCGAGGACGTGTGCCTCGGTTTGCGCGAGAGCCTTGCCGTTGCGGAGAAAGCGGGCATCCCCCTGTCTCAGGTGATCATCGACCCCGGCTTCGGCTTCGCCAAGACGCCGGCGCACAACCTCGAGTTGGTGCGCCGCCTCGGTGAACTGATGGGCTTCGGCCACGCTGTGCTGGTCGGCCCCTCGCGAAAGTCCACTACGGGGCTGCTGATCGGCGAATCCGGTCAGGAGCACCGACTCGAACCGAGCCTGGCGCTCGCCGTCCTCTGCGTGCAAGCAGGTGCTCACATGATCCGGGTGCACGACGTTGCGGAAACGGTCAGGGCACTTCGTGCGGCCGACGCCGTCGTCCGCGGCACCCCCGAGGCGCTACGAGATCTGCCGATCCCAGGACCGACTGGGTGAAAGAGAAAAGGCACTGCCCGTACCAAGGCGACAGGGGAGGCGCGGCACCCAGCGAATTTGGGAGCGACCGAGAGAGCGCGACAATAGGGTTGCGCTAACGAGGGAGCGGACAAGGCTGAGCACGGTGACGCCCCTCCCCTGGCGCCGAACCACTGAGTGACGCATGAACCCGCCTTCCACCGAAACCGCCTGGGTGTCGCTGGGCACGAACATGGGAAACCGCGGGAGAAACCTCGCAAGGTTGCGCGAAGCGCTGACGGAAGACGGCGTCACTATCGCAGCCGCGTCGCCGGAAATCCTCACCAGACCCGTCGGCGTGACGGCGCAGGGCGACTTTCACAACCAGGTGGTGCGACTGCGTAGCCCCGCGCCGTGGTCACCGCAACGCTGGCTCGAGCACTCCCGGAACGCGGAGATCGCCGCAGGACGACGGCCGACCTATCGATGGGGACCGCGCATCGCGGACGCCGACATCCTGATGCTCGGCGAGCACGGGGAGATTCGCGTCGACGAACCGGGACTCGTCGTGCCGCACCCGGAAATCAATGAGCGCCCATTCGAGCGCGACCTGCTCGTCGCGGCCGGCTTCACTACAGGGCCATGGCCCACAGGGGAGACACCATGAGCACAGGGCTGTGGACATGATCACGTACAACGGAGGACGCCCTCTCACCTGCCTGGCGTGAGCGGGCAGGCTCCGTGCTCAGATCGGCAGGCGATCCGCCAGCTGCGGCACGAGTTTGAGCGCGGTGTCGATCTGCTTGGCGAGCGCGGCCAGGTCCGGCTGCTTCTCGAAATCGAGGAACCAGGAGTGCTCTGCGGTGAACTTCTCGACAAGCGTCGTCGACCCGAGGACTGCGATCCCCACATGCACGCTCGGCTTGTCGTCTTCTGAAAACGCTTTGCCAAGCAGGTTCTGCACGGTTTCAACCCAGCCACCGACCTCGTCGAGGTCGTGCAGCTCGTAGCCCCCATCACCGAGCACGAACTCGGCCTCGACGTCGACGAATGCCTGGGGGGTGATCTGCTGATGCGGGCAGTCCTGCGCCTCGTCATCGTCGTGGTAGAGCTCGCAGTCGGCACCCGGCCCGTAGGCTGAGATGAAGGTCAGCAGCGCATCCCACGTGTAGCTGACGTGGACGTGATATCGCGGCGGCGGATCGCCGGTGAGGCGGACGGTGCACTCGAAACGCCGCTCCCCCAGACCCGGTTCGAGATGGTGCCGGACGTCCTCGATGCTGAGGCCGACGGCGTCAACCGCCTCGAGGAGGTCGGAGGCGAACTCCTCATACGAAGGGAAGGTGGGGCGATCGGCTCCTGCCGGCTCAGGACCCGCCTGGCCGGCTCCGGGATGTTCGGTCATGCTCAGCGCCCCGGCCGGAGGTGGCGGACTGCCACCCGCAGGATGTTGGCGAAGACGACCACCACGAAGAAGAGCGAAACCGCGATCACGAGTGGGAGCTCGACGTTCGGCGTGGAGTACGTGTACGTTGCCAGCACGGCGGCCGCGAACAACGCCACAGCGATGACGGCGAGAGCGCCGACCGTGATCGCGGACACGGGGTCAACGCGCCGAGCGTGCGCGCTCGGCTCGCGTGGATCGAGCATGAGAGGAGTTCGCACGACGCCGAGTGTACTTTGCCGGCCGCCTCCCATCCGCGACGACGTCAGCGGCGCAACCCCGCGAAGCGGTATCCGATTCCGGGGACCGCGAGGATATGGCGAGGTTGCGCCGGATCCTGCTCGATCTTTCGGCGCAGATTGCGAACGTGCACGTCGATCACACGGGTCTCGATCGGGTGCTCGTAGCCCCAGACCGCGCTGAGGATCCGCTCTCGCGACAGCACCTTGCCGGCGTTGGACGCGAGGTACGAGAGCAGGTCGAACTCCGTGTGGGTGAGCACGATGTCGCGGTCTGCCCTCGTCACCCGGCGCTCGGCCGTGTCGATGACGATGTCGCGGAAGACGAGACGTCCGTCGGCGGGCTTGTCCTCGCCTCGCAGCTCCTTGGCTCTCCGGAGTTGGGCGCCGATGCGCGCCAGCAGCTCGCGCGCACGGAACGGCTTGGCGATGTAATCGTCGGCCCCGATCTCCAGGCCGAGCACGATGTCGATCTCGTCGTGCTTGGCGCTGAGGATGATCACGGGCATGCGATAGCCGGCTCGTCGGATCTCGCGGCAGACGTCGAAACCCGAGAGATCGGGGAGCATCAGATCGAGGACGACCACGTCCGGATGGAAGACTTCGAGGCGCGCCAGCGCCTCGCTGGCGCGCTCCGCCTCCTGGACGGTGTAGCCCTCGGTCTCGCAGGTGAGGCGCACGGCTTTGCGGATCAGCGCGTCGTCATCGACGACGAGGACCCTTACCTGCTGTCCATCCACACCAATTCCTCGAAGTGAGCTCGCGTCATTCTGGAGTATCGAACCTCGTTCGGAACGGTGAAGGGTTGCTACTATACGGGCCGACTCCAATTCGGACCGCCTCTGGGGGACGGTCCCCCTTCACAAAACTGGAGACCCGCACCCGTGCAGACCCAGGGTTCCCTACGTGACGGCGGTCTCGCGACGCTGCTGCAGTCGATGCAGGCAGAGCGAGCGACCGGCACCCTGACCATCGACAACGGTGGCGACAACTGCTCGCTCTACTTCCTGTTCGGACACCTGTTCCACGCGAGTGGCCCTGGTGGACAGGGCGAAGAGGTTGTCATCGACGCTCTCGGGTGGGACGACGGCTCCTACCAGTTCGACCCGCGCGCCAAGCTCCCCGCGGAGGAGACGATCAAGGCCTCCCCGGCCGAGCTGATCGCCGCCGCCGAGAGCCGGGCTCCCGCTGCGGCCGCTTCGACGAGCGCTTCCACCTGGCCAGACGCGGCGCCGGCATATTCGGCTCCTGATGCGTACTCGCCGGCACCCGCCGCGAGTCTCCCCGAGCCGATTGAGGAGCCTGCGTACGCCGTCGCGACGCCCGCGCCGGAACCCGCGCCCACGCCCGAGCCGGTTGCCGAGGCTCCTGCGGCCGCGCCCGAGCCGGAACCAGAGCCAGAGCCCGAACCCGTCGCCGAGGTGCAGGCCGCGCCCGAGGCGCCAGCTCCGGAGCCCTTCTCGTATCAGCCGGCGCCAGAGCCCGTGTCATACCAGCCTGAGCCGGTGGTCGCGGAGCCGGAGCCCGTCGCTCCAGCCGCCTCTGCTGCCGCTTCACCCGACCGCCCGACGCCAACACCTGGAGGTGCCGCCACGGACGCTCCCGCTGTCCGCGTCTACCCGCTCCCATCCGGGCGCGCCCATTACGAGGGGCTGAAGAGCGCATTCGTCGACTTCCCCCGGCTGCTTCGCACCCTACGGTCGGATCGCCACACCGGCTACGTGAATCTGAGCGGCACCGGCTACAGCGGCGTCATCCTCCTCAACGAAGGCCAGGCGCTCGAAGCGTTGTGCAGCAACGGCACGGCCGTCCAGGGTGAGGACGCGTTCCTCCAGATCCGCCGTCACATGGACGCCGGCGATGGTGTCATCGACGTCATCGAGCTCGACGGCGAGACCGTCACCGCGCTTGCCCAGCTGTTCACCTCGCCGTACCTCTACAGCGGCCTGCTCGGGCGCTTCGTCAATCTCGACGCGCTGCTCGAGTACCTGGCTGAGGAGCACGTGAGCGGATCGGTGGTGGTGCAAACCCCCAATGAGGCGGGGATCATCCTGCTTCGAGATGGCGACATCCTCGGCACGTACACGGAATCCCAGCGGTCCCTCGACAAGGCCACGACTGCGGTTGCCTCGCTGGCCACTGATCGGGCGTCGGTCATCGAGGTCAAGGGCGGCGATGGCGCCGTGGTGGCCATCGACGTCGACGCCGCGCTCAACCGCGCTTACTAGGTCGCTCCGGGGGCTCCGTCTCACCTCCGGCCTGCGCCGGATCGCACCCTGGGCCGTCTGCGGACTGCTCTGTGCGTGCCTGTCCGGGTGTTTCAGCAGCCCGCCGCAGATCATTCAGCTCCTACCCGGACGCGGCGCCGTCGGGGTCGCCGCAGATGCGGCCGTGACGGTCGAGTTCGACCGGCCGGTGGTCACGTCGTCAGTACGGAGCCGCTTCTCCGTGAACCGGGCGATTCCCTCCTGCAATCTCGAGGCGGCGTTCAGCGCCGGTCCGCTCGCTCCGTGCCGGATCGTCTGGCTCGCGGGGGATACCGGGTTCACGCTGCTTCACCCGAGGGCGATCTTCGCGCCGAGCACGTCGTACACCTTCACGCTCGCAGGCGGCATCAGCGACCCGAGCGGGGTCGTGAACTCAGTCGATCATCACTGGACGATCACCACTGGTCCCGCACCGGTCATTCGCGCGCTCCAGCCCGCTGACGGGTCCACCGGGATCGCCGTCGACACCCCCATCTCGGTGAGCTTCTCGACGGCTATGAACGCCGCCGCCACTGAGGCGGCGATCACCTTGAACCCGCCGGTGCCGGGGACGCGAGTGGTCCGCAACCTGCGCGATCCGAGCCGCTTCGTCGTGCTCCCCGGGGCAACCCTCGAGGCGGGCGTGACGTACCAGCTCGACGTCGGCGTGACGGCGACGGACATCGATCACCAACCGCTCGTGACCGGGGCCGTGTCCACATTCACCACGGCCGGCATGTCGCCCGGTCCGCACGTCGTGGTGCTGGCTGCGGTCCCCGGTGAGGGCGCCACCACCGTGCTCATCTCGCCGCTGGCGCCTGCCGAGGTGGGTGAGCCGATCGCGACCGAAGCCGTGCTTGCCGCCCCACGCTGCCCGCGCCGGACGGGGTGCGGAACAGCCGCCTACCAAGCGCCCCTCTACACATACGCTGCGGCGGCGCTTTCGCCCGGAGGAGGCTGGCTCGCCGCGGTGGAACTCGACGCCACGATCGCGGCGCCGACACCCGTGCTGGTGGTCCTCGACCCTGCCACGGGGAGCGTCGTCTCGAGCTTCGCCGACTCATCGCTTCCTTCGTGGTCACCCGACGGGTCGACGCTCGCGTTCTCGCGCGACGGCAAGGTGTCGTTCTTCAACCCCGTGACGGGGTCGCTCACCACGCTGCCGTCCGGTGACCCGCTGGTCGCGCCGGCGGTCTGGAGCCCGCTCGGCGAGCAACTCGTCCTCGATGTCGCCGGAGCAGCGGACTTCGAGCACCTCGAGCTGGCGGACTCGGTGGTGCTCGCCCGGTATCCGATCCCGGGATTGACCGGCGCTTCGAGTGACCCGGCAATCTCACCGGACGGATCGCAAATCGCCTTTCTCCGCTCCGCCACCGGTGCGCAGGGGACCTGGATCGCGGGCCTCGGGGCATCCTCGACGGCGGCCCGGCTTCTCGACCCGTTCGTGCAGCCGGTGGGGTTCACCTCGACCGGGACGCTGGTGGGCATCGATCGACCGGCGGTGGGCAGCCCCACCCTCGTGCTCGTCAGTGTTGCGGGCGATGAGCAGATTCCGATCGCCGGTGGGCCGGCTGCCGGCTCGCTGGGCACGGTGGTGGTGGCACCCTCCGGGCGCCAGCTTGTGTACCTCAACGCCGACGCGTCCGGCATCGTCCAGGCGTACATCGAGAACGCTGACGGCAGCGACGCGCAGGTGATCACCGACTTCGCGCCACGAACGCTTGTCGCCGCCTCCGTTGCGGTGAGCTGATGCGGCGTCTGCTCTTTCTCATCGCCGACACAGGCGGTGGCCATCGCGCCGCAGCAACCGCCGTCGAGCGGCAGATGACCGCCACGTGGCCCGGGGAATTCGAGATCACCATCCTCGATCCGTTCACCAGCGCAAAACCGCGGGTCATCGGAGGCACCGCCGGCCTGTACGGGCCAATCACCCGCCATGCGCGCTGGCTCTGGGGCGGCCTCTACTACTCCACCAACACTCGTCCCGCCGTGGCGTTGCTCGGACGCACGGTGCTGCGATCAGTGACCAGCGCGGTGACCGCGGCGATCGATGAGCTCGATCCCGAATGCGTCGTGTCATTCCACCCGCTGCTCAATCACATCAGCGTGCGCGCTGTGCGAAGCCGGACGCGGCGCATCCCGGTCATCACCGTGATCACCGACCTCGTCGACATCCATGTGGCATGGGAATGCCGCGACGTCGATGCCGTCGTCGTCCCGTCCCCCGGAGGACTCGACCACTGCCGGCGCGCCGGCATCCCCGCCTCGCGCTGTCACGATTTCGGCCTCGCAGTCGACCGCAGGTTCACCGAGCTTCCCGGTGATGCCGCAGGCATCGCCGGGATTCGCGAGCGCCTGGGCCTGCGCACGGACAGCTTCGTGGTGCTCGTCTGCGGTGGTGCCGACGGATCCGGTGGACTCGTGAAGCACGCGCGAGCGATCGCCGCGGGATCGCTCAACCTCGACGTGGTGGTGATCTGCGGCCGCAACGAGCGTGCGCGAACAGCATTGGCCGGCCTGACAACGGGAGCCGGGCGGCCGGTACGAGTCCTCGGCTACGTCGACAACATGCCGGAATGGATGCGCGCGTGCGACGTGGTCGTGTCCAAGGCAGGGCCGGGCACCATTGCCGAGGCACTCTGCTGCGGATTGCCGCTGCTCCTCGTCTGGTATCTCCCCGGGCAGGAGCGCGGTAACGTGGAGTGGGTGGTGGATATCGGCGCGGGACGGTACGTGCCGCGCGACGAGCAATTGGTCGATGCCGTGGCCGAGCTCGCGGAGCCCGGGTCGGAGGCGCTCGCGACGATGCGCGCGGCAGTGAAGGCCGCGGCCCGTCCGGACGCCACGCGACGCATCGCCGAGTTGATCGCCTCGATGTCCGGCGGCAGCGCATGAGCGTCGACGCTCCAACGGTGGACGCGCCGCCGGAGCCCGCCGCTGCAGCGGTACCGCGGTGCACGATCGTCCGCCTTCGGCTGCACGGCTTTCGCAACTACACCGAAACGACCGTGCGTTTCGGACCGGGACTCAATGTCATTCATGGCCAGAACGCGCAGGGCAAGACCAACCTCCTCGAGGCGATCGCAACGCTGGCGCTGACGCGATCGCCCCGCACGACGAGCAGCGGCGATCTGCTGCTGTGGAACGAGGACGCCGCGCTTGCCGAGGCGGATGTTGTTCGCCCGCCTGCCGACGTCACCCTCTCGATCCGATTCCAGCGCGACGCCGCAACGGGACGCGTCGGCCGGGTCACGTCTGTTGACGGCAAGCCGCGGCCGGCGCGCGCGATGCTCGGCGTCTGCCCGGTCGTGCTCTTCTGGCCCGAGGACCTGGCCCTTGTGCGCGGAGGTCCGGATGGCCGCCGGCGCTTTCTCGATGTCATCCTGGCCCAGACCGATCAGCAGGCGGTTGCGCACATGTCGCGGTACCGGCGCGTGCTGGAGCAGCGCAATTCGTTGTTGCACCAGCTTCGTGCAGGCACCGGTGCCCGCGACTCGCTGCAGAGCTTCACGAGCGAGCTCGCCCATCACGGCGCATGGCTTGCGGTTGCGCGCGCGCGTCTCGTCGATGCGCTGGCGCCGCTCGCTGCGCTTTCGCTCCGCGACCTGAGTGGCCAGCGTGAGCAGATCGCGCTTCGCTATGCGCCCGCGCATGTCGAAACGCTCGCCGATACGGTCGAGGCTGCGGAACAGTCATTGCTCGACGCGCTGCGCATGCGCACCGCGGAAGAGATCGCTCGGGGAGTCACCCTCGCCGGCCCACATCGCGATGACATTGCGTTCGACCTCGATGGTCGCGCGGCGCGGGGCACTGCCTCGCAGGGTCAGCAGCGAAGCATCGTGCTTGCGTGCAAGCTCGCCGAGGTTCGCTACCTGCAGGACACGGCAGGGGTCGCGCCGGTCATCCTTCTCGACGACGTGCTGAGCGAACTCGATCCCGATCGGCGCGGCCGGCTGCTGGCGTTGCTTGCCCAGGGAGGGCGGCACCAGGTGATGGTCACCACCACCGAACCGCTCCACGAGGTCGCCGATTTTGCCGACGTGCTGCACTTCACCGTGCATCGCGGTGTCGTCAGCCAGGATGCGCGCGAGTGACAGAGCAGCGTCTCTCCGACCTCATCGACCCCGCGCTTCGCGGGTTGGGGGTCCGTGTGCAGGTTCGCGAGGAGCGCTTGCGACTCGCGCTTGCCGATGTCGTCGGCGATGGACTGGCCGCAATGTGCCGCGCCGAGCGGTTGGATCGCGGCGTGCTGGTGATCGCCACCGCCAACACGGCTCTGGCGCATCAACTCCAGATGGACGCGCCTCGCGTGATCGACGCGCTGAATCAACGCGTGGGCCAGGACCTGGTCCGCCGGATCCGTTTCAAAGCGATGTGATTTCGCGGTCAGCCGGCCTCGCTCCGCGCCTGGTGCAACTGTTCATCGGCTTGAGCCTGTTCGGTTTCACACTGGCGTTGATGGTTCGCGCCGGACTCGGTCTTGCACCGTGGGACGTGCTCGCGCAAGGGATTTCGAACCACACGGGCATCGAGATCGGATGGATCGTCATCATCATCGGAGCGATCGTGCTGCTCGCATGGATCCCGTTGCGTCAAGCGCCAGGTTTCGGCACCGTCGCCAATGTGTTCGTCGTCGGTGCGATCGGCAATGCGGGGCTTGCCGTTGTTCCGGCACCACATGGGCTCGCGTTGGAGATGACGTACATGCTCGCCGGCGTGCTCATCAACGGCATTGCCACCGGCCTGTATATCGGCGCAGGTCTTGGCCCGGGTCCACGCGACGGGCTCATGACCGGCTGGGCGCGCCGGGGACGGATTTCGATGCGCGCCGCGCGCACGATCATCGAAGTCACCGTGCTTGTCGCCGGTTTTGCGCTCGGCGGGACCGTCGGTCTCGGGACTGCTGTTTACGCGCTCTGTATCGGGCCGCTGGCCGGATATTTCATCCCGAAGTTCACACGCGCGAGCGTCAGGCGACCCGCACCGGCATGATGATGCAGAGGTAGTCGTCCTTCCCGACGGGGCGGATGACACCAGGCTGCAACGACCCGTTGAACGACAGTTGCACCTCGTCGGAGTCGAGCGCCGACAACGCGTCCAGCATGTACCGCGCGTTGAACGCGATCTGCACGTCGTCTCCCTGCACGGACGCAGTGAGCGGCGCCTCATCGTCACCGACCTCCGCGGTCTGCGCGAGCAGTGTCAGCGTCCCGTCACCGATGCGAAGACGGACCGGGTTTGCGGCATCACGCGCGAGCACTGCGGCGGTCTTTGCTTCACGCAGCAATGACGCAGTCGACAGGCTCACCGTCGTGGTCGATTCACCCGGAATCACCTGTGTGTAGTTGGGATATGTGCCTTCGATCAGCCGCGAGGAAATCTCGACGTCTTTCAGCGTGAAGAAAACCTGGTTGCGGGCATGAGCGAACGCGATACCAACCGTCGGGCGGTTTGGATTCACTGCTCGAGCAACCTCGGAAAGGTGCCGCGAAGGAACGATCACCGACGTGACCGGCGGCGTGCCGTTCACGGTGACGTCGATTGTTTTCACCGCAAGACGGTGCCGATCCGTAGCTGCGAGTGTGAGTCGGTTGCCGTCGATCTGGAGGAGCACACCGGTCAACACCGGCGATGCTTCATCGGAGCTCGCAGCCATGACCGTCTGCGTGATCGCGTTCTGCAGCGTGACCGCATCCACTTCGATGGACGTTTCGCTATCGCGTGCCGGCAGCGGCGGAAATTCCACTGCATCGATGCCGTGCACATTCGCGCGGTGGACACCACCGGTGAGCTTCAGCACCTGTGTCGTGGGGTCCAGCTCCATGGTGCATGGCGCATCACCAAGCGATGCCACAAATTCTCCGAGCAAGCGTGCAGGCACGGTAACGCGGCCTTCCTCGAGGACGGTTGCCGGCACCACCACGGTGATCGTGAGGTCGAGGTTGGTTGCGGTCACACGCAAACCATCGACACCTGTCTCGAGCAGCACGTTGCTGAGCACGGGCAAGGTCGATCTCGGCGATACGGCTCGGGACACCAGCCCGAGAGCACCACTGAGGGTCGAGGACGAGACGGTCGCTTTCATGGACGATTCCTCTCTGGAGGCTGCGTTATCACCAGACTCAATGAGTATGACCTGCAGAGTCTAGTAACCAGTAGACGATGTAGTAGTGGGGACACGGGGGACAACTCGGAAAGCGATCTCATGCGGACCCCGGGAGCGTTGCCGGCCTGTGCGCAAGTGGCACCGGTTGTCCACCAGTTGTCCACCGACAGCTGACTTGCGCACTTTGTCCACATGCCGTCCCGGGGTTCGCCAACAGGGTTGTCAACGGTTGTGGAGCTGTTCGCGGATTGCTCGCACCTCGCCCTGGAGGCGAACGTCTTCACGCATGAGCTCGGTGATCTTTTCGATTGCGTGCAGCGCAGTGGTGTGATCCCTGCCGCCGAAGGCACTGCCGATGACGGGCAGCGACGACTCGGTTGCCTCGCGGATGAGGTACATCGCCACCTGGCGCGGGAAGACGATGTTCTTGTCGCGCCGCTTGCCCTTCATCTCCTCGACCGAGATCGAGTAATGCGCGGCGACCGCCATCTGAATCGTCTCGATGCTCACCGGTGTCGAGTCCTGGACCGGGATGACGTCGCGGAGGATCTGCTGGGCGGTCTCGAGCGTGATCTGCTGCCCGTTGATCGACGCGTGCGCCAGCACGCGGATGAGCGCGCCCTCGAGCTCGCGGATGTTCTTCTGAATCCGGTGCGCGATGAACGAGCACACCTCGTCCGGTACGAGCTTGCTGTAGGGCCCGAGCTTCGTGGTGAGAATCGCCAGGCGGGTCTCGAAATCCGGAGGCTGGATATCGGCCATGAGCCCGCCCTCGAAGCGGCTCCGGAGACGATCCTCGAGCGTCGGGATGTCCTTGGGCGGCCGGTCACTGCTCACCACGATCTGCTTTTGAAATTCCTGCAGCGCGTTGAAGGTGTGGAAGAACTCTTCTCGGGTGTGGTCCTTGCCGGCCAGGAACTGGATGTCGTCGATGAGCAGGACATCGACGCCTCGATACCGCATGCGGAACTCAGCCGGCCGGTTCTCGACGATCGAGGCGACCATCTCGTTCATGAATTTCTCGGAGGTGACATAGGCCACCTTCGCGTTCCGATGGGTCTCGCGCACCGCGTGGCCGATCGCATGCATGAGGTGGGTCTTGCCGAGACCCACGCCGCCGTACAGGAACAGCGGGTTGTAGGCCTTGCCCGGTGCTTCTGCCACGGCACGGCACGCGGCGTGCGCGAACCGGCTGGAGTTGCCGACGACGAACGTGCTGAAGGTGAACGCCGGGTTGAGCCGTGAATCGTTGGCTCCGTCCTCGGGCTCGCTGACGTGCGCGTACGTGGGATCGGGGATGTTCGGCGGTGCCTCGGGTGGCGGCGACGCCTCCGGGTCGACGGTGATGATCACCTCGCAATCGCGACCGAGCACTCCGGAGAGCGTCTCGCGGATCAGCGGGACGTAGCGTTCGCTGACCCAGTCGCGGGCGAACATCGTCGGGACACCCACCGTGAAGGTGTGCCCGTCGGAGTCGACGAGAACGGCATTCGCAAGCCAGGCCTCGTATCCGGGGCGGACCACCTGAAAACGAAGCTCTTCCTGGGCGACCTGCCAGAGCTGCTGCGGGTCCATGCTCGCAGTCGAGCTGCCGCTTTCCAAGATCGGCTCGACGCGCTGAGCCTGATCACCGACGACTCCGATACCGACTGTTCGATCCACTCGTTCCTCGCCTTGGCCTGCCGAACACAGCGCACTTATCCACAACTTGCGCACATCGGTGGATAAATGCTTGGCCGCTGGTGGCCGGGGGGCTTGGTGAGACGTTGAGAAGGGCTTCCCGCTCCCGCTGCAGCCTGGGGAGTCTAACAATGCGAGGCCCTGGTCACAACCGGAGCGAGCGCACCAAATCGAGGGCTGGGAGATTGTGAACTCGCGGGGATGAAGGGGCGGCCGCCTGTTGCCTTGGTATACTCGCGACGCAAACCCCGTCGGGCTCAGCGGCGCCTTGAGCGCCCCCGACGCGATCAGTGTCTCGGAGAGACGGCCATCAAGCGGACGTACCAACCCAAGAAGAAGTACCGGCGTAAGACGCACGGCTTTCGCATACGTATGGCGACGCCGGGTGGACGCCAGGTCCTCAAGGCACGCCGTCGGAAGGGCCGCAAGCGCCTTACTCCGGCTCCGACGCGATGAACCAGCGGCATCGCCTGCCCGGGCGACGCCGGATTGCGGCGGTGCGGGAAACCGGCATCGAGGCACGCTTCGGGGTCATTCGAGTTCGCGCGCTTGAGGGCGCGACTGCCTTCTCGCGCGTCGCTTTCGCCGTGCCCGGCGCCACGGGGGCTGTGAGTCGCAATCGCGCGCGCCGGCGGTTACGCGCCGCGATCGCCCCGGTCCTCCTGGAGCATCCTGGGCTCGACATGGTCGTGAGCCTGCCGGGACGCGCCACCGAGATGCCTTTTCTGAGCCTTCGCGCCGGCCTCGCAACCGCGCTGGCCAGTGCCTCACGATCCTCACAGGCGAGGGTTCGCGCGTGAAACGCATCAGCCTGGTGTTCATTCGGATCTACCAGGTCACGATTGGCCCGCTGTTCGGAATGATGAGCTCCTGCCGCTACGAGCCCACCTGCTCGCACTACGGCTATGAGTCGATCCAACGCTTTGGCGCGCGCCGTGGCTGGTGGCTCGCGGTGCGCCGGATCGCACGCTGCCATCCGTTCCACGAAGGTGGTTTCGATCCTGTGCCGGAGACGTATATCTCCTGGCGTATGGCGCGCCGAACCCATCACGAGGCCACTCAGGCGGGGAAAGCCGCGTGATCATCGCCGCAGCCGCCACCACGACGTCGTCCGGGTTCAACCCGCTCTGGATCTTTGGAGCCCTGCAGTACCCGTTCATCTGGGTGCTCCAGGAACTCGTCAAGGTCTTCACCGCGATCGGACCCTTGAAGGCCATTGGTGCCTTCGGGCTCAGCGTCATGGTGCTCACCATCGCGATCCGCGCGGTGCTCTTCCCCGTCTTCGGCTGGCAGTTGCGCACGTCGCGGCGCATCCAGGCCGAACAGCGGCTCGTGGCTCCGCAACTCCAGGAGTTGCGCAAGAAGTACAAGAAAGAGCCGCAGCGCTTGAGCCAGGAGATGAACGCGCTCTACAAGGAGCACGGCATCAGCCCCTTCTCGAGCCTGACCGGATGCATTCCCGCCTTGGTCCAGATGCCCGTGCTGATCGGGCTCTACCAGTCGATCAAGCACTTCACCGGTGGCGGCGTCCTGGCCCCCACGGACAAGGGGTTTCTCTGGATCAGCGACGTGACGCAGTCAGCGCAACAGGCATGCTGCTCCGCGAAGGGGGCGACGCTCGCGAACGTCTTCGTGCACCCGGCGCTGCTCATCCTGCCGCTGATCGCCGGCGGATTCACGTTCGCGCAGTCGCGAATGATGATGCCGCCGACACGTCCGGACATGTCCGACCAGGAGCGCTCCATGCAGGGCGTCACGCGGCAGATGTCGTTCATCTTCCCGGTGATGATCTTCGTGTTCAGCTTCCTGTTCCCGCAGGGGCTGGCGATCTACTGGGCGACCGGGACGATGTTCATGGTCGCGCAGCAGTACCACCTGCTCGGCTGGAACGGGCTCGCGGTTCCGTCGTGGTTCCCAGGCGCGAATCGAGTGACAGCGCTGACGATTCCGCGGACCCCGGTCAAGACCGGCGCCGGCTCGGGCGCGGGAAAGAAGACAACGATCGTCGTGGATGCCAAGAATGGGACCGCCAAGAACGGCAGCCGCAACGGCACGAAAGCGAGCGCCAACGGCACCGCGGCCGGTGCCAACGGGACCAAACCAAACGCCAACGGCAAGGCGGACACGTCCGACGAGCCGCCGGTCCGGTCCCAGAGCGCCACGGCGCGCACCTTGGCGCGACCCAATAGACCGAATAGACGGAGGCGGCGCCGCTGAGCGCGGCGTCGAGGGAGAAGTGGTGAGCGAGAGCAGGGTGAGTGCAGTCGAAGCAGATACCGAGGATGGGGTCGAGGCGCGCGGAGCGACAATCGAGGAGGCCGTCAGCAACGCGCTGACGCAACTCGGGGCCAATCGCGAGCAGGTCGAGGTGCAGGTTCTTTCGCCGGAGAGCAGGCCGCTCCCGGGGGAACGCCTCTCGAGCGGCGAGCGGCGCGTGCGCGTCTACCGGATCGACGAGCACGCCGCCAACGCGAGAGCGCTCCTCGAGGAGTTGCTGACGCGAATGGAAGTGCCGTGCCGCGTGAGCGTCCGTCGTGGCACAGGGACGGCCACGGCTTCGTCCGGTGGTCCCGTGATCCTTGATATTGCCGGCGACGACCTCGGGCTCCTCATCGGGTGGCGCGGCGAGACGCTGCGCTCGCTGCAGACCGCGGTGAACCTCATGCTCGGCGAGGAAGGCGTGGAGACCCGCCGGGTGATCCTCGACGTGGAGCGGTATCGCGCCCGCCGCGAGGACCAGGTTCGTGAGCTCGCCGAGCGCCTCGCGTTGCGCGTCAAGCGCACCGGGGAGCCGTACACGCTCGACCCGATGCACGCATACGAGCGCCGCGTGATTCACATGACGCTGGCAGACGATCCCGACGTGACCACGGAGAGCGCGGGCCGCGAGCCGGCGCGTCGCGTGGTCATCAACCCGACGGGTCCGGCGCAGGGCGGCCCGCCCGAGCGCTTCGAAGGAGCCCGCCCGGGCCGGTCGTCCGGGCGCTCGTACTGACCGAGTTCGGCGTCGAGTCCCTCGCCGGGGGAACCCGGCTCACGGCTGTCCCATTGGCCGGCCGCGCGTCCGTGGCGATCGCGTTCATGGTGGGCGTCGGCTCGCGCAACGAGACCGAATCGGAGAGCGGCATCAGCCACTTCGTCGAGCACATGGTGTTCAAGGGTGGGAAGCGATTCCCGACCGCGCGCGACATCAGCGAGGCGATCGAAGGTGTGGGCGGCGTGCTCAACGCAGCCACCGATCGCGAGGCAACGGTCTTCTGGACGCGCGTCCCAGTGGCGAAGCTCGGCCTGGCGGTGTCGGTGCTCAGCGACATGCTGCTGAGCCCGGTGCTCGACGAGGCCGAGGTGGCCAAGGAGCGCCAGGTCGTCATCGAAGAGTTGCGCATGTACCAGGACAACCCGCAGGACTACGTGCAGATCGCTTTCGATGCACTCATGTGGCCGGACCATCCGCTGGGATGGGATGTCGCCGGTCGCGAGGAGACGGTGCTTTCGTTCACGGCCGACGACTGCCGGACGCATCTCGCCAAGCACATGCTCCCGTCGACGCTCGTGGTGAGCATCGCCGGCGGTTTCGAGCCCGCGGACGCGCGAGCGATGATCGATGAGGCGATCGGTCCGTGGGCTGCCAAGCCTCGCCTCGTGCCCGCGCCCGCTGTTGCGGCAACGCCGCCGACGGGGTCGCCGCTGCGGGTGATCCGGCGCAGCGCGGAGCAGGCGAACATCCTGGTCGGAGCTCGCGCACCGTCGTACAACGACCCCGACCGCCACGTCGCCGACATCCTCAACGTGATCCTCGGCGAGGGCATGTCGAGCCGCCTCTTCCTGGAGCTCCGCGAGCAGCGCGGCCTCGTCTACGACGTGCATTCGTTCATGAATCGCATGTCCGACACGGGAGTCCTCGGGATCGGCCTCGCGTGCGAGCCGCGCCAGGCGGCGACGGCGCTCGAGGCCGCGATCGTTGAGTTGCGCAAGCTCGCGGAGGAGCCCGTCGGGCTCGCCGAGCTCACGAAAGCGCGCGAATACGCGAAGGGGCGGCTGCTTCTGGGATTGGAGAGCACGTCGGCGCTCTGCGAGTACGCCGGCCAGCAACTTCTGCTCCAGGGGAAGATCACCGAGCCCGACGAGCTGGTGGCGCGACTCGAATCAGTCGAAGCGGCACAGGTCAGCGAGCTTGCCGCGCGTCTGCTGACCTCGGGGCTCCGCGCCGCGGTGGTCGGGCCGTTTCGCAGCGAGACGCGGTTCGAGAAAGCGATCGCGGTGTGATGGCCGCATGTCAGACTTCGGCGCTGTGAGTGTCGAGAGGACGCTTGTCCTGGTAAAGCCTGACGGCGTGCAACGCCGCCTCGTGGGCGAGTTGATTTCGCGTTTCGAGCGCCGTGGATTGCACCTGGTCGCGCTCAAGCTGCTGCGTATGGATCGCGCCCTCGCCGAGCGGCACTACGCCGAGCACGTCGGCAAGCCGTTCTTTGCGGGGCTCGTCGATTTCATCACGTCGGCACCGGTCGTGGCCATGGTGTGGGAGGGCGATGACGCCGTCGCGCAAGTGCGCTCGATGATGGGCGCCACCAATCCGTCGGCCGCGGCTCCAGGCAGCATCCGCGGCGACCTTGCGGTCACCATTGGCAATAACGTGGTGCACGGGAGCGACTCGCCCGGACGTGGTGCGGAGGAAGTAGCGCTGTTCTTCCGGCCCGATGAGCTCATCGAGTGGAATGCAGTCGACTCCACGTGGGTAAACGGCTGATCCCCTCGCGGGTCTAGTTGGGCGGGTCGGCGTTCGGCGGCGCGCCCTGAGCGGCGGCGAGCTTGCGCATCCGCCGGCGGCGCCACCGCCACGCCTCGAATCCCGCGATTCCAAACGCGGGAAAGACGAGTGCAGACGTGGTGACGGGCTCGAAGCTCGGCCCCGAGCCGAGGCTGCCGAAATGGTCGAGCGGCCAGATGCGCAGGATGGCCTTGGCGAGAATGTTCTTGCGCGGCACCAGTCCGAACACACGAGAGTCGCTCGAGTAATTGCGGTTGTCGCCCATCACGAAATATTCGTTTGCGGGGATTGTCAGCGGCTGCGGTGTCGATGAGGCCATGCCGGTGGACGTGCAGCAGTACTTCAATGTCGTCCACGCCTGGGGCAGATAGGGCTCGTCGAGGACCTGGAACGGACCTTTGCCATCCGGCTTGATGAGCACTTCGGTGGGGTTGTGATCGCCGTCAATTTCGATGACATCGCCGGGAAGTCCGATGACGCGCTTGATGAAGTCCTGGGTGGGATCCGACGGCGGGATGAGAATGACGATGTCGCCGCGCTGCGGGTTCTGCCCGAAGTCGTAGGAGATTTTGCTGGCGAGCAGCAGGTCCTGGTTCTGCAGCGTCCCGACCATGCTTTCGCCGTCGACCCGAACTGTCTGCAGCGCAAAGGCGATGGCGACGTAGAGGATCACGGCGATCAGCAGCACCTCGACGGTGTCGCGGACCCATGATCCTCGCCACCAGGGACTTGGCGCGCTCGTCACTTCCGGAGGCGGGAGTACCTGAGCCACTCGGGCCGATTATGAGCGGAAGCACCCGGAGCGCCACGGTTGTGGTCAGGACGCGCTGCTCCATCATGGGTATGTGACAACGGGGGTCCGTCGCCTCGCCGCGGTGCTGGTCGCGATCTTCGCAGCCCTGGCAATCCCGCTCGTCGCATCGGCGCACGCGCTGCTCTCCGCCTCATCACCGCCCGCCGGAGCCCATCTCGGCACCGCCCCGGGAGTGGTCATTCTCGAGTTCGACCAGCCGCTCAACGCCCCACTGTCATTTGCCTCGGTGGTCGACCCGACCGGACACGTGTGGAAGGGTCAGGTCGACAGCGCCGAGGAGATCAGGATTCCGCTCACGACAAACGTGGCCGGCGTGTACACGGTCGACTGGACGACGGTGAGCGACTTCGACGGCCACAAAGTGAGCGGCAGCTTCACCTTCGACGTCGGTATCACGGGGCCCGATGCGTCGGTGGCCGCCGCGAACGCGGTTCCCGGCCCGGCGCCGTCGGATATCGCCATCGGGGCTGTGAAGTGGATCGAGGCGCTCGCACTGCTGTTCCTGGCCGGACAGCTGCTGCTCAACCGGCTCGCTCAACGATCGCCGCCGCTCGACTGGGTCAAGCCGGGTTTCCGAGCGACGAGCATCGCGCTCTCCGCAGGGCTCGTGTCCGTGTGGGCGGAGGCGACCGTCGGGTCAGGGGGGCACAGCGTCAGCGGGTACCTGGCGTTTTTCAACGGGCTCTCCGGAGCCGCGTTGATCGCCCGCCTCTGCTTCGAAGTCCTGGCGCTGGTTGCGGTGGTCCTCGGCTCGAGGACGCTACCGATATGGGTGGCAGGGGCGCTGGTACTGCTCGCCGCGGGAGGACATGCCGCGGGCGTCGACCCGGCCTGGTACGGGATTGGCCTCGACGCGATCCATCTCCTTGCCGCCGGCCTCTGGGCGGGAGGGATCGCCGCGCTCGCTCTGGTACATCCTCCTGGCGGGTGGCGGTCCCCTGCGGCGCGCGTGCTGCTCGCGAGGTTCACGCCGGTCGCGTTGGCGGCGTTCGGTACAACGGTGGTGGCCGGGGGACTGGAGGCGATCACCCAACTCGGCTCCATCTCGGCGTTGTTCGACACGGCCTACGGACGCGTGCTGCTCGTGAAGATGGCGCTGGTCGCCTTGATGCTGCCGCTCTCGGCGATGGCGTGGCGGCTGAAGCGGCCGCATCTGCGCATCGAAGCCTCGCTTGCGGTGGGCGTCGTGGCCGCGGCAGCGCTGCTCTCGTCATTTCCGACCCCGCCCACCGCTGCGGCACGGCAGGTGGCTGAAGAGGCGGCGACAACGCCAACGGCGGGCCTCCCGTCCGGTGACGAGCTCACGATGGCTGGCGCCGCAGGATCGATCCTCGTCGGCTTGAGCCTGTCGCCGGGACTTCCCGGGGTAAACCACGCCACCGTCTACCTGCTTCCACCTGGTGGAAGCGCAGCGGCGCGAGGGCTCGCCGCCAACATCGGGGTGAACGGTGTCTATAAGGCGCTGCTGCCCTGCGGTGACACATGCCGCTCCGCGACGATCGATATCAAGCAGGGCGATGTGGTCGACGTCGAAACCGAGAACGCCGGAGGCGGCGATGCCACGTTCACGATCCCAGCGCTTCCCGCTCCGTCCGGCGACGCGCTGGTGACGAAGCTCGAAGCCACCATGAAGGCCTTGTCGGCGTTCCAGTTCAACGAGGTTCTCAGCCAGGGCGGCAATGTGCAGCGCAGCACCGAATCGGCAGTCGCACCCGATCGTCTGGAGTGGACCATCAACAACAGTGGCCGGACCATCTGGATCGGGAGCACGTTCTACACGCAGGAGGGGCCGGGCCAGCCATGGAACCAGGAGCAATCGGTGACGCCGAACGACGTCTCGACCTCGTTCACGTGGAACTTCTTCACCCCGCTGACGAACGCGCACGTGCTCGGAGAGGCGATGCTTGACGGCGTGCCGACGACGATGGTCGCGACCTTCGGCAAGGCCATCGGGTCACCGCTGTGGTTCACCTTCTGGGTCGATGCGACCGGGCGCGTACGCCAGGTGGCGATGGACGCGCAGCAGCATTTCATGGTGGACACGTACACGAGCTACAACAAACCGGTGGTGATCGTCCCGCCGACCACATGACAAGCTGCGAGATCCCGCCCCACGCTGCCAGAATGGGACCGAACCACGACTGCGGACCAGGTTCATACACGAGGCATGAGATGGCGCTCCTGACCCAGACCCCCTACAAGGCAAGGACGTTCGACCTCTCCGGACTGACCGGCATCTCGGACAACACCCTCGAAGTCCATTTCGGACTTTATGCCGGTTATGTCAAAAACACGAACCTCCTCAACGAGCAGCTGGTCACCATGCAGGCTGCGGGCCAGGGCCTGTCGTCGAATCCGGCGTACTCGGAGATCACCCGTCGACTCGGCTTTGAGTACAACGGAATGGTGCTGCACGAGTGGTACTTCGGAAACCTCACGAAGGCCACCGGCGGCGGCATCTCATCGTCATCAGCACTCGGTCGCGCACTCGGCGAATCGTTCGGCGACATCGAGACGTGGCGCAAGGATTTCACCGCGATCGGTGGTATGCGCGGCGTGGGCTGGGCAGTGACATACCTGGACACCGCGACGGGAAGGCTCAGCAACCACTGGATCACGCTGCACGAGGACGGCAACATCGCGGGCTTCAAGCCCATCGTCGTGATGGACGTCTGGGAGCACGCGTTCCTGCTGGACTACAAGCCGGCCGACCGTCCGAAGTACATCGAGGCGTTCCTCGCGAACTTCGACGCGGACGCAGCTGAGGCTCGTCTCACAGGAGCAGCAGACCGACCGGTCGGCTGAGGTTTCGCTCGCTGCGCGTCACATCGCTTCGTGGTGCGGGCGACAGGGGACGGGCGGCACCGTGCTCAGACTTGTCCGCTCCCTCGTTCGCGCCACCTATTTGTCTCGCTCTCTCGGTCGCTTCCAAATGCGCGGGGTGCCGCCCGTCCCCTGTCGCCTTACATGCGTTGTGCCGTCGCGCTCTCTCGGTCGCTCCCAAATT
>JBEKKP010000012.1:0-39705 GCA_050010655.1 Candidatus Dormibacteria bacterium | reverse complement strand
CGACCATCTCGTCGAACCGTTCCTTGCCGGCTCGGGTGCCGAGGACATAACCGATCCCGAAGATCACAAGCTTCTCAAGCATTGCATTCCACTCCAAAATGCCGTTATCGCTATGACTGCAGCTCGGCCACGATGTGGACCTGCAGATCAACGTCGGGTTCCACTTTCAGGATGATCAAGCGTGGTGGATCGATGCCGAATTCCTTGACGTTGATCACCTGCTGACCGTCGATCGTCATCGTCGTGCCGTCGACGCTGAGCTGGATATCTCCGGCGATCTCCTTGGTGATGCCGTGCATCGTGAGCTTCGCCGTCGCACGATATTTGCCTTTGCCCGGCAGGGATTCGCCGTGCGTCACGGTCGCGCTGATCGTGGGGTACTTGGACACGTCGAATCGCCGGCGCATCTCGCGATCCTGCAACCCGTTGCCCGATTTGATGGCCTCGACCGGCAGCGTCAGGTCGGCGCTGTACGGCTGATCGAGGCGCGGGTTTCCCTGCTCGTCGACCTCGCAGTCGATCGTGCCGCTCAGCGCGTTGGCATTGATATGCGACGGGTGCAGGTTGACCCGCAGCCCAACCTTGACCGTCGACTGGGCGGTGTTCACGCGAAAACGAGGCACGGCGAGCTCTCGTCCCGACCTACATCGACCGGATCTTGAGATACCGCTGAATATCTTTCGAGTTGAGCACCGCGCCGACGATGGCGCCGAGGATCAACCACTGCGCGATCGTGCGCAGACCGCTCTTCTGGCTACCGAGCATGAGCGACACCTACGTTCCTCCTTGCGTGCGTGCTGATGTGACCGGCGCCGAGTCGACGCCGTTGTACCCGTTATGAGCGTGGTCGTGCGGGCGCTCGACGATCGGCGCACCGGGACGGCGGAGGATGGTGGGCGGGTCGCCGTCGAGTTCGACCTCGTCAACGAGAACGCTCGCGCCAGGTTCGAGCAGGCACTCGAGCACTGCGCCCTCGCAGATGGTGTCCTCGGCAAGCAGCTGAAAGCCGAACTCGAGGCTGTCCGGAACAATTCGCTGGTCCTCCCCGATGCGGACGACGATGCGCCGAACCGTGCGTCCATCGGCCATGTCGATGGCGACGGTCATGATGCCTTCCGCGAGACCGAGTTCGTGCATCAGGAAGCACTCCCACTCGGGACGAGTTGCGCGAGCAACCGCTCGACCACCGTGACTGCTTCGGCGACGGCTGTCGCCACCGGTTCGCTGAGCTCCATGCTCCCCTCATTCTCAGGACCGAAGGTCAGCGGCTCGCAGCCGACGATGGTCACGTCGTGCGGGGCGCCGCCGAGCGTTCGAACCAGCGCGAACACCGAATCCGGGGTCATCGCGTGTCCCTGGAAGGATCCTTCCGCGTGGTCCGGTTCGGACGTGGTCGCTCCGGCTTCGAGGTCGGGGTCCAGCACGTAGACGGTGCCCGGCGCTCCGCCACGCGGCATGGCGTCGATGAGGATCGTCGCCGCCGGGTCATCGAGGAGCGCGAACGCGAGATCGAACCCCCGGATGCCGTAGTCGGCGACCCGCACGTGCTCCGCGTGTGGCCGCGCGGCCAGCTGGCGGACAACTTCGACGCCGAATCCGTCATCGCCGAGGAAGATGTTGCCGATTCCCGCCACGAGGATCGTCGCGTCGCTCACGGCTGTACCTCCGCAGGCTCGAGTCGTTCGATGTCGTCGAGGCCGAAGAAGAAGCGATGTCCCGGCTGGCGCATCGCGCCGAGGTCCTTCCCCGGATCGTCGTCCACGAGCAGCGCGACATGCACCACGTCCTCGTAGTCACGTTCGATGGACTCGACGACGGCCGTACGCCCGGTCAGGGCGATGTCCATGATGTCGGCCTGCCTCCGTGGATGGATCCGCACGCGATCACCAAGGCGCAGATGTCCATCACCCCAGCGCACCGATTCGGTGGTGCCACCCGTGCCCTCCGGGTCCCAGGCGCCGAGGTCGAAGGCGGTCACCGGCGCTCTCCGATGACCGGCCGCACTTCGCGGATCGTGCCGTGCATGCGCATGAGGTCGTCGCCGGTGAGCGCCTCGGTGCGGTCGAGCAGCGCGCGGGCGCGCGAATCGGAGGCACGCATCTCGGCTTTCTCGTCGTCCGTCAGCGCGAGGATGCGCAGGCTCAGGATCTCATCGATCTCCGTGGCGTCGAAGAGATCGCCGGAGGATTCGGGGGCAACCTGGGGATGATCCTCGAGGATGATCGGCGACGCGAGCACGGTGTCCGACGCGCCCACATCCCCGACAAGAACGGGCCAGAGGCCGATGTTGCGACACGCCGCGGCAGCGTCAACCGCATCCGCAGGAGGGTCCGCGAGCGAGAGCCATGCACCGTGCTCCGCCGTGAGGATTGCGTGTGTCGAAACCAGTGACGAGTGGAGCGCCCGATCGCGATCGCCGTCAACGCGAAATGCACTGACGTTGCGGATCACGACCCCGACGCGAACGAGATCGGCACCCACGCTCGCTGCGGTGAGAGTCACCTCGGCAACCATTGGTTGTCGCTCGCGCTGGAGGGCGCCGACGATGTGGTCCTGCTCGTCGAGCAGTGGTTCCAGCTCGTCGCCGCCCGCAATGGGATGCTCCACCACCACCTCGCGTGCGAGCAGGTGCGTCAACGCATGGGTCCCGCAGTCGATGGCGATCTCCGTTGCCTCGTCCCAGGCGCGATGGTTGACGCCGCGGGCGCGCAGTTCGTCGACATCCTCCAGGCGCGCGAGTGCGTCAGTGGTGAGGACTCTGGCCGGCGGGTCGAGGCGCGCGACGGTTCTGGTCACGAGTTGCAGAAACCTGACGCGCATCGTGATCGACGTGGCATCGGTCGCGCGAAGCAGGCACTGCGTCTGGGCGATCCAGGGATCGCTCCCGCCGGTCGCCTCACTCCATGCACGCGGGTGGACGCCGCCGAACGTCCAGCGCACCTGGTTCTTCACGGATGACGGCCGGTACGGGTAGAGGATGTACCCCTCGTAGAGGGTCGCCGCGACGATGCGGTCGAGCGTCGACTGGCTCACTGCGGCGTGCCCCCCAACGGGAGTTGGTCGTCGCTGGCGGCGAGGAGCCGTGCAAGTGCCGCGTCCCATCCGGGAACACCCGAATGCGCCTTGTAGCGGTTGAGCCGGTCGACCGTGTCGCGACGCAGGCAGAGCCAGGCGCTGTCGGGATCGTGCTCCTCCATGAGGGCACGCCACGTCGACACGGGCAGGCGGAACGCCGCCTCCTTCGACCATGGAATGGGCGCGACCTGCAGGCTTCCGTCGTCGTCGCGCCAGAAAATCGTGCCGCTGAACTGGAACATCAGCGGCACCTCCCCTGCTTCCAGCGCGAAGAAGTATTTGCCTGCCGTGACCGTCAGGTCGTGCGTGCACGGCACCGGGACGATCGCTTCCGTCGTGCCCGTGAACCCGGACACATCCGTGCTCGCGTGCGTCCAGAGCATCGTCTTCAGCGTGGTCCCCCACCTCGCGGGCTTCCCGAAGAGGTCGAGCAGCGCGTCCTGCTCTCCCGGCGCATACGTCCGGCGTGTGGCCTGGACCATGATCTGGCACCGCAACGAGATCGCGTCGACGCGCCGGCCCTCGCTCTCGCGGATACGCACCCGGAAGTTGAGAATCGGAATCAGCGTGTCCGGCTCTGCGCCTGCGGAGATGACTTCGAGGTCCAGATCAGGCACTGCTTCGAACCCTCACGCGCGCGGCGCCGCGGAGCTCGGCGAAGAACCCGTCGATGCGCTCCCAGACCTCCTTGCCACCGCTCAGTCCGCGCCAGCTGATGCGAATGATGCCCACGAGCTCGAAGCACCGGTCGATCGGTGCGATGTAGTGATCGCGAGCGCCGCTGACGCGATTGATGAGCAGCGCCTCAACGTCGGGCTCGAGCGTCGCCAGCAGGGCATTCTCAGCCACCAACTGGCTCCAACCCTCGAGGCTCAACATCGATTCCGTGGCGCCGGCGGGGCTCGGGTAGAACGCGCGCACTCCGTCAGCACTGGTGCTCGTGTGCAGAAACGCCATGTTCACCGGGATCGACAGCGACTCCCACTGCAGGTCGTCCATGGCGAAATCCTGCAGATAGACGAGGCGCCGCGAGACACGGCGATAGCGCTTCTCAGCCTCCGCGGGGAAGAGGATCGCGCACGGCGTGCAGCTGCAGTGGATCTGCCGCGAAGACGGCTCGAAGAGGTGCTCGTGATTCGGATGCGGGGACAATTCGGCGCTGCACAGCTCGCACCGTTCGGCGGGTGCCCGTGTGCGAATGAGCCCGCGCAACCCCGGAGCACGAGCCGCGGTGCTCATGCCAGCCGCGCCGGAATCGCAACACGCAGTACCCCGGCGTCCTCGAGAAGGGGCAGGGGCTCGATACGGAAGTCCGAACCAATGCCGGCACCCGCCCGGCGGATGTCATATCGGGCACCGCACACGTCGCACACCAGAACCGCTCCGTCGAGAGACGCACGCTCCATCGTGTCGTCGCACGCCGGACACGTCGCGACGTACGCGTAGAACACGTCGCCGGTACGCGCGATCAGAACGCTGTCGCCGTCAGCCCGAGTTTTCAGCACACTCCCGTTGTCGATGTGCGTTGCGCGCGCCGCAAGGGTGACCCAGTCGCCCGAAGGCATGGCGTCAGCACGTGCCTTCGGGCGGTCGACGGGACCGGGCGACGCCACCATCGGCAGCGTGAGCAGACCGGAGATCTGCGGAGGGCCGGCCGGCTTCGCATCTTCAGGCTCCACCACTTCGATGTCCGCAACGTCCGGCGCCGCCTCGTAAATCGCCTTCTCCACGGCGAGTTTCAGCGTGACCATCGAGGACGGGCACCCCTGGCAGTGACCTTCGAGCCGGATTCGGACGATGTCGCCCGCGACACCGAGGAGCTCGACGCCACCGCCGTGCGATCGCATGTATGGGCGCACCGACTCCAGGGCTGCCTCGACGCGAGTGCGCAAGTCCATGGGATGCAGCCCGTGGAGCAGCAGCACGCCTTTGATCAGGTCATCGTTGGCCATGCGTTCGAGCAACCGGTCCGCTGCGGGATCTCCGCGGGGGCCGAGCACCTCGAGCATTCGCGACAGCGCCTCCCCGTGGAGGTCGAGCACCGTGGAGAGCAACTCCTCGACAAGCGCACGCGACGCAGGGTCGGGGAGCTGCTGGAGCTCCCCGACCAGCGTATCGACGTGGGCGAGTCGTTTCTGGAGCTCTCGCTCCTCAACAATACGGGTGGGCGCTGCCATTCATGGTTGCGTGCCGAAGTTCGGCGAGTGCCGAGTCTCCAGCACTTTGCCGTTGCCGAGGTACATGTGCACACCGCAGGGCAGGCAGGGGTCGAAGCTGCGCACGGCCCGCATGATGTCGATGCCCTTGAAGTTGTCGGGACCGTTCTCCTCGAAGATCGGCGTGTTCTGCACCGAGTCTTCGTACGGCCCAGGGGTGCCGTACATGTCGCGAGGAGTGGCGTTCCAGGGTGTGGGTGGGTACGGGTGGTAGTTGGCGATTTTGCCGTCACGGATGACGACGTGATGCGAGAGCACACCGCGCACGGCCTCGTGGAATCCGCACCCGATTGCCTCGTCCGGAACGGTGAACGGCGTGAACGTGTCGGTCCGCCCCGCGTTGAGCTCGGCGAACGCCTTGTCCAGGAAGTGCAGTGCAGCCGCGGCTGCATAAGCCTGGAAGTACGTGCGCGCGCGGTCACGCTCGATGGCGTTGCTCCACTTCGGCACCTTCCACTCGAACTCCACTTCGGGCTTCGACGCGGTCTTCGGAAGATAGATCTTGGTGCTGGTGCCCGTCGCCTTGATGTAGCCGACATCGACGATGCCGGCCAGCGACGTTGCCAGCAGGCGAGCGAAGGCGCCGCCACCCGTGTCCATGGCGAGGTGCTCGCCCTCGTGCAGGTAACGGGGGCACATGACCCAGCTGTAGTTCTTGTCGAAATCGCGCTTGCCGGGCTTGGGAATCGTTGTCTGGTTCCACGGATGGCGCTTGTCGATCGGATGTCCGAGCGGGTCCTTCTCGACGAACACCTCTCCGTCGTCCGCCCAATCCTCGTAGAACGAGTGCCCAAGCAGGATGCGAATGTTGCGGTTGATCTCGACGAGATCCGTGGTCACGAGCTTGCCATCGACGACGACGCCCGGGGTGACGAACATCGACCGGCCCCAGTTGGTCATGTGCCGGTAGGTGTAGTCGCACTCGTCCGGATCGTTGAAGGAGCCCCAGCACACTGTGTCCATGCGCCGGCGGCCGACTTCCTCGTAGCCGGGAAGCGCCTCGTAGAAGAAATCGAAGATGTCGTCGTGCAGCGGGACGACCTTCTTCATGAACTCCACGTAACGCATGAGGCGAACGAGGTAGTCCGAGAAAAGCTGCACCGTCGGGACAGTGCCGACACCGCCCGGGTACAACGTCGATGGATGGACGTGGCGTCCTTCCATGAGACAGAACATCTCGCGCGTGTAGCGGCTGACGTGCAGCGTCTCGCGATAGAACTCCCCGGTGAAGGGGTTCAGCGCGCGCATGATTTCCGCGATCGTTCGATAGCCGTGATCGGCCGCGTGCGGCGCAGGCGTGTTCTCCGCGCGAGCCAGAACCGCCGGATTGGTCTCTTTCACCATCTGCTCGCAGAAGTCGACCATGAGCAGGTTGTCCTGGAAGATGTTGTGGTCGAACATGTACTCGGCCGCCTCGCCGAGGTTGACGATCCACTCCGCCATTGCGGGCGGGCGAATGCCGAAGGCCATGTTCTGCGCATACGTCGCGCACGTCGCGTGGTTGTCGCCGCAGATACCGCAGATGCGGCTCGTGATGAAGTGCGCGTCGCGCGGGTCCTTGCCCTTCATGAAGATGCTGTAGCCGCGGAAGATCGACGACGTGCTCCGGCAGTCCGCGACGACGCGGTTGGCGAAATCGATCTTGGTGAAGATACCGAGGCTGCCGACGATCCTGGTGATCGGATCCCAGGAGACTTCGGTGAGGACCGGGGCATTGGTCCTGGTGGGGTCCTTCTCGACCACTGTCATGGCTCGTTCTCCTAGTACGTGGTCGGCCGGTAGCCGGTGGTGAGCTCGGGCCGCGTGTGCCGCCACCTCGGCTCTTTGTTGACAGTTGTGTTGGTCACCTTGCGCAATGCGCGGATTGCCGTGCCGTACACGCCGATCACACCGGTCGACAGATGCGCGCCCGGAGGCTCGTCCATGAATGGCATGAACTTGTCGGGGAAACCGGGCATCGTGCAGCCGATGCAGATGCCGCCGACGTTCGGGCAACCGCCGATGCCGGCCATCCATCCGCGCTTCGGAACGTTGCAGTTGACGACCGGCCCCCAGCAACCGAGTTTCACCAGGCAGCGCGGCGAGTTGTAGTCGCCGGCGAAATCACCTTGCTCGTAAGACGCGGCACGATCGCACCCGTCGTGCACGGTGTCTCCGAACAGCCACTTCGGACGCAGCTGATCGTCGAGCGGGATGATGGGCGCGAGCCCCGCGACCATGTAGAGCAGATACAGCAACGTCTCCATGAAATTGTCGGGCTGCACGGGACAACCCGGGACGTTGACGATCGGCAGGCCGGCTTTGGATTTCCAGTCCCAGCCGAGATAATCGGCGAGACCCATCGCGCCGGTTGGATTGCCCTGCATCGCATGGATGCCGCCATAAGTAGCGCACGTACCGCATGCGACAACCGCGAGCGCCCTCGGTGCGAGACGGTCGATCCACTCGCATGTCGTGATCGGCTGTCCGGTTGCGGCATCGGTGCCGACCGCAGCCCAGTAGCCTTCCTTCTTGATCGTCTCGTTGGGAATGGATCCCTCGATGACGAGCACGAATGGATCGAGCTTGCCGTCCGCTGCCGCGTGCCATGACTTGATGAACTCCTCGCCGTTCTCGTACGCGAGAACCGGGTTGTAGAGGTGGACCTTGGGCAGACCGGGGATGGCGCCGAGCAGCACGTCTTCGATGCTCGGCTGCGTGGCAGCGGTGATCGACACCGAGTCACCGTCGCAACCAAGACCCGCCGTGACCCACACGATGTGCAGATCAGAGACGGGCGAATCCCTCTGGGTCTTGCGCCCATACGGCACGGTATCCGTGGCCATCCAACCTCCTCCTTTGTGAGCGATTGGGAGCGGCGAGTGCATGACGGATCACGTCCCTTCGACGTCCGCCTGCCCACGGACTGTGGCGACCCACGTGGGGGTCGTCAATCCGTGTGTTGCGCGGTTATCCGCGGCGCGCGGGTATTGACAGCGACGCCTTCGCAGGCGCGTACGACGATGCCGTCTGCGCGTCCTGACGCGCCGTCCCCGCCTTTCGCATCGCGAGAAATTCCTGAGCGACGGCGCAGAGCTGTTCCACCGGCGCCACGTAGGCATCGACCATGTCGAGCCCCGCGTCGTTGAGCTCGTACCGCCGCCGGCTGCGCCCACCCGAGGTGCGCTCCCAGGTCGAGTGCAGCAGACCCTCTGCCTCCATCGTGTTGAGAGACCGGTATACGGTGCCGAGGTCGCATTCGAGGCCGATGCCGAGCAGCCAGTGATGCAACTCGTACCCGTAGACGGACTGGCCCTCGATCAGATGGGCGAGGATGCACGGCCTGAGCAACCCAACCGACAACGCGGCCGGGCGATCAGGTCTGAAGTCCCCGCTCACGTCATACCTCTGGCTGGTCGCTCACATCGACTCTACGTGGCTCGTGCACGATTCACCCCAGGGTCCGACCCTAGTCTTTTCCCGCAAACACACCCTTGGATGCACGCACCGCAACCCTGGACGGACGCCCTGTGTCCACGGGTCCGAAGATCGGGGCCAGCTCCTGACGCGAGCGGATCCCGAGCTTGCCGTAGACGTTCCCGAGGTGATACTCGACCGTCTTGATGCTCACCACGAGCTCATCGGCCACCTGGCGGTTGGTCCGCCCCGTTGACACGAGCCGGGCGACCGACACCTCCTGCGGTGTCAAGCGCCAGCGCGCGTGACCTGCCTCCGCCGACGGCGCCATGCCGCAGCGCACGAGCGCGGTGACGGCCTCGGTGAGAAATGGCCGCGCATCAAGATCGGCGAAGCGCTCGCGAGCCGCTTCGAGCTGCCATACCGCCGCACGGTTGAACCCTTCGCGCAGGAGGAACCGCCCGTATTCGAGTTCGGTGAGCGCTCGTTCGAACGGCAGATGGACGTCGTCGAGCGTTGCCAGGCTGGAGACGAAAGCAACCTCGGCGTCGTCCGCCCTGCCGAGAGCCGCGTCGAGCATGGCGCGGATCCGGTCGGCGCCTGCGATCGACTGCGCGCGGTTGCGCTCGCGGGCGACCCTCGCAAAGCGCGACACGACCGTCTCCGCATCCCGAAGGCGGTTGAGACTGACGAGCGCCTCCGAATAGAGGATCGGCCAGTCGAGAATGCCGGGCTCGCCGATGCCGCCGAGGTCGGCCAGCGGGAGCAATGGTTCGAGCGCGTGGATCACGGACTCATGGTCGCCTCGCGCCCGGGCGATGAACGCGCCTGCCATCGCCGCCTGCGCGATGCCGGCGAATTCGGCGCCGGCCACGTCGGCAGCTCGCCGCGCGGCATCGGCGTGAGCACTGGCGGCATCCCAGTCGCCACGCCCGGCCAGTGGCGCGCATGCGGCTGCATGAGCGCCGGCGAGCAACCATGTCTGATCGGCGTCCTCGGCGAGCGACGCCGCAAGCTGCCCGTGCACCGAGGCGTCATCCCAGTCGCCCATTCGGTACTCGGCAGTCGCGAGCATCGTGAGTGCTTCGATCGCCTGGTGCGCCGGACCTCGGCGTCGCAGCCGTTCCGCCACCGGCGCGAGATCCTCGCGAGCCGCCGCCGGGTCATCGGTGACGCAGCGGACGTAGCCGCGGCCGAGATATCCGTCGAGCGGCGAGTCGTCCGCCAGCGAGTCGGCCGGCGGCAGCTCGGCGACCGCCGCCGCGGCCTCCGGAGCCCGCCCCGCGAAGAGCAGGCCGATTGCCAGAACCGACAGCGAGTCGGACACAGGCGAGGCCGGGCGCTTGGCATCGAGCGATCGCGTCGCCCAGAGCGCGGCGTCGGGGCCGTGCCCCCGGCCCATGTGCACTCGCGCGAGCTGCGCGGCGATCTCCTCGGCGAGTGGATGGTCGCGCACCGGGTCGCAGGCGTCGTATGCGGCCGCGAGCAGCTCCTGTGCCCGGTCGTATCTGCCGCCGGTCATCGCCAGGCTGCCAAGCACGAATCCGCGACGCGCGGTCGCGGCCTGGCGCTCGATCTCGTCGACGAGGGCCAGGACATCGTCAACGGCGCCGCCGAGGAGCATGTATTCCGCGGCCAGCAGCGTGCGCTGGTCACGCTCGGGACCGTCCGCGGTGAGCCGGCTCGCAGAGAGCATGGCGTCGGCCGCGGCGTCCCATGCCCCGCGCCGCGCGAGCTGGATCCCGAAGATGATCAGGTCCGCCGCGAGCTGCGGATCCGCCCCGCGAGCCGCGGCCACGCGGTGGCGCAACGCCGAGGCTTCATCAGGCACCAGCGTCGCCGCGCGCTCGTGGAGCTCGGCCCGATGCGCCGGCCCGAGCGAGTGGTATGCCGCCGCCTGCACGAGCGGATGCGGGAAGGCGATCAGCCGGTCGGCGGGCGCGCCGTGCTCCTCGAGCAGGTGCGCGGTGATTGCCCGTTCCAGGGGGACGAGCGTCTCGCGAAGCTCCGCGAGACGGCCGGCGATCGCGAGGCGGCACGAGAGTCCGAGCACCGATGCCGCACACACGAGCAGACGCGCTTCGGCACTGAGGCTCTCGAGCCGCGAGCGCACCAGCGCCCCGAAATCAGCGGTCGATGGCAGTGGCAGGTCGGACGGCTCGCGCAGGATCGACGGCAGGATCTCGTCGAAAATCGCAGTCGCATGCAGCGGGCTGCCACCCGTGTGGGATCGGATGCGGTCGGCGGCTCGAGACGAGAGATGGTCAACGCCCATCGAGGCGCCGAGGTCTCGAATCGACGACGCGTCGAGACCGCGAACGCGTACCCAGGCGCCGTGGCCGTGCTCGACGAGGCGGTGGAATCCGGCCAGGTGCCCGCGAGGTGAACCGCTTCGCGACACGATGAGGGTGAGCACGCGGTCGGCCTGCAACCGGCGCAGCGCGAAGATGAGAGCCTGGAGTGACGGGCGATCAGCCCACTGGGCATCGTCGATCAGCAGCAGCACCGGTCCCGCGGCCTGCATCGCACCCAGCATGTCGAGCAGCGCCGCGCCAACCCAAATCGGGTCACGCGCATCCGCGTCGAGATTGCCCAGGTCGGCGAGCGCCGCGGTGCGTGGCTCGTGCGATGCGCGGACGAGCTGCTCGATGACCCCGAAGGTGAGCAGTTGCTCCGCCTCCTCTCCGCTCGCCTCCCAGACCTGGAATCCCTGCGCCTGGCTCACGAACCGATGCGCGAGCGCGGTCTTGCCGATCCCCGGTTCGCCGGTCAGGAGCGCTACTCGCGGATGACCGCGACGCACCTCGGCAGCCTGAGCAAGCAGGCTGGCCAGCTCGTTGCGTCTGCCGACGAACGCCCCATCGCCACTTCCACCGTCGGTGGTCACGGCGAGATCCTACCGCCGATTCACTCCGGCTTTTTTCAGGCCGCCCCGAAGGCCCCCGAGTCGCGCAACTCGGCGATGCGTTCCCGGTCATAGCCGAGAACGTCGCTGAGCACCTCCTCCTGATGCTCACCGCGATGCGGCGCGCGAACGTACCCGGATGCTTCCGGCCCGACCCGAACGGGGCTGCGGAGCTGACGGACCGTGCCGAAACGCGGATGCTCGGTGTCGACGATCATCCCGCGCGCGATCGTCTGCGGATCCTCCAACGCCTCGGGCACGGTGTTGATCGGACTGCACGGGACTCCGGCGCGACCGAGAATGTCGAGCCACTCCGCTGCTGTGCGAGACCGGAAGACGGCTTCGAGCATCGGCAGCAACGCCGCGGCGTTGCGGCGTCGATCCGCAAATGTCGCGAACCGGGAGTCATGAGCGAGTTCCGGCAACCCCACGACGTCGACGAGGCGAAGCCAGAACTTCTCTTTCGGGCATCCCACAACGATCCACACGTCGGCTGTCTCGAATGCCTGAAATGGAACAAGCGACGGATGCGCCGAGTGATGCGTGCGAGCGGGGACGAAGTCGCTGTTGAGGTGCCAGGCTGCGGGGTACGTCAGCATTCCGATCGCGGTGTCGAAAAGACTGAGGTCACTGTCCATTCCGGCGCCGTCGCGACGCGCCGCGTGAATGCCGCCAAGCATCGCAACCGCAGCGATCAGCCCGGCCGAATAGTCGACCATCGAGAGGCCCGACTTCGTCGGCGGTCCCGACGGCTCGCCTGTCAAGTCCATCCATCCCGCTATCCCTTGCAGGAAGTAGTCGTACCCGGGCTCGTGGCTGCGGGGCCCGGTCATGCCGAACCCGGTCAGGGCGCAGCACACGATGCGTTTGTTCAGGTGCTCGAGGTCCGCGTACGTGATTCGAAGCTTTGCGGGTACGTCGCCGCGCAGATTGGAATACACGACGTCGCTGACGCGCACGAGGTCCTCGAACACGGCGCGGCCGCCCGCGGAGGTCAGATCGAGGTTGATGCTGCGTTTGTTCCGGTTGAAGGTTTCGAAGAAGAGACTGTCCTCCCCTTCCTGCACCGGTGGGACGTATCGCCCGATGTCTCCACCGGTCGCCGGGTCCTCGATCTTGATGACGTCGGCGCCGAGATCCGCGAGTTGCACGCTGCCGAACGGCCCAGCCGCGTACTGCTCGATGGCAATGATGCGAATGTCCGCGAGGGGCCTCATGCCGGCGTGTGATCTCGCGTACCAACGAGTGCCGCAACCCGGGCCATCTCATTTCCCACGATCATCATTCCCTCGTCGACACCCATGCCCGGTTTGGCGAGCACCTGAACGGCGCCACACGCCATCGCGATATGCGCCGACACTTGTGCGGATCGGTCGGTCTCGTTGCAAGTGCCACCGCAGTACGCGGCGAGTCCGTGGCGCGCGACGAGGAGCAGCGCCTCGATCGTGTTGTTGATGCCTCCGAGGTCGGGAGTCTTCACGTGGATGACATCGGCCGCCCCCGCTGCGACAAAGATCTCGATGTCCTCGAGGGTGTTGCACCACTCGTCGACGGCGATCCTCACACTGCTGCTCCGATTTCTGAGCGCACTGCGCAGCGCTGCTGACACGCGAACCTGCGCATCGCGACTCCCCGCGTCGATGACGTGCTCGACGCAGACGTCGAACGGCTGCGCGGTATCGCCGAGACGTGTGAGATACCCAGCCACAGCATCGATATCGCCATCGAAGATGACACCGATGGTTCCGTACACGTCGAAGTGCAGGCGTGGCGTGTAGTCCGGTCGCGTGCGGAGCACGAGGATGCGATCCCGCACCCATGCGACGTACTCCAGCAACTTCTCGCCTTCGCGGCCGAGCTTCGTGTCGATCTCATTGATGAGGCCGTGCGGCAGAACGTCTGCCTCCTTGAGCACCATCTTGTCGACGTTGGTGTACCGGTCGTCGCCGGACTGCACGAAGAGCGGCACCGGCGCAATCGGGATTCCGGTCTCGTACTCGTCGCGAACCACCTCCGCCATGGTCACGCAGCGAGTGCGTGCGACGGCGTCGAGCAACGCCTGCGTGACGCCGTACCTGATCGCTGCGTGCAGCGGTTCGCCGTCGACGACGAGGCTATCGATCTCCGACGCCGCGTCACGAAACGTCGTGACTGGGCGCCCTCGCAGCAGCGGCACGACGTGACGCTCGATCGCTGCAACTGCGGACGTCGCTCGGAACACGGGTGCGCGTCCACCGACTCCCGAGTACTGCACCGCCGCGCAGTCGCCGTGCGCGACCTGACCATCACTCAAGATCAGGAGCACCGAAACGGCCTCGCCGGGCTGGCGGATCGTTCGGAATCCAGGAGTGAGCGGCGCCCCGCTGTACGTGAAGCCGTCGTGCACGGCTCCAGCCCGAATCGCCGCCTGGTCGTCCGCGAAGAAGCCTGTACGCCCTGGGACTGCGAGAACGCCGGCGATCACCATCGACGTTCGTAAGCGACGTGCTGAGTCATGCAGCCGTCAGCCTGCGCCGGCTTCCCGCCATATCGATCCGATCTCCCCTGCTGTGGCCAGGTCGAAGCGATGACGCATCAGCAGCAGCGACGCATCGTGCTGCTCTCTGTCATCGCTGGCAACGCAATCGATTGCGATGACCACGTAGAAGTCGTTGAACATCGCGTCCCGTGCGGTCGACTCGACACATCCCTCTGTGGTGCAACCACCGATCACCACAGTCTTGATGCTGTTGCTGCGCAGCAACAAGTCGAGATCGGTTCCCGAGAACGCGCTGGATCGATGCTTCCTGACGACGATCTCGCCCGTCTTTGGTCTGAGCTCCTCGACGATCTCGTGACCGGGCGTCCCTTCAACCGAGTAGCGCAGGGGCGCAGCGTCACGCCGGTTTGCCTCATGCATGCGAAGGTTGAAGCGGATCTGGGCAGGCGAATCGCTCAGCCGGCCCGGCAACGTCGTGTTTTGGACGTGTACCACGAGAACCGGAGCACGACGGGCTTCGTCAAGCAGGCCGGCCAGCCGGGGACGCGTTTCTCGGTACATCGAGAGGTCAATCCCCAGCATCCCGAAGACACCGTCGGGCTCGACGAAATCGCATTGCATGTCAATGAGCAGAAGTGCTGTGTGCGCGGGGTCGACCAGTTCGGCGAGCTCGGTGAAGACCTCTTTGCCTTCAATGGTTATCAATGCAGCGCCTCACCTGGTTCCTCCACGCCTGGACAACGCGCAGAGCATAGCCGCTGTGCCTGCGGCAGCTAGCCGGCGAACGGCCAGCGATTTGCGCCGAGCTCGCGCGAGATGCCCCGCGCCGCCTCGACCACCGCGGTCGAGAGCCCGCGCGCCGGGCCACGCGGGTACACGCGGTCGGTATCGCCGACAATCGCAATGGCACCCACGGCGTTGCTTTCGCGGTCGAAAATCGGCGCGGCGATGCTCGACTCACCGAGCACCGCCTCGTCTCGTTCGCTGGCGATTGCCTGCAGCCGGATGGTGTTCAGCTGGATTCGCAGCGCGCCGGCAGTCGGCGTTCGCTTCGTCAACCGTTCAAGCGGGACAGAAAGCAAGCTGTCGATGGTGTCTGTCGCCGCGAACGCGAGAAGCGCCTTGCCGAGCGCGCTCGCATGCAGCGGAAGTTGTGACCCCACCTCGAGAATCTGCAGTGTCGCGTCGGGACGGAAGACGTGATGCACGACTACGGCCGTGGTGCCGTGCATGACGCCGACACGGACCGCGAACTTTGTGCGTACGGCAAGCTGCGCCGCGTAGGTGATCGAGCGCGAGCGCAACTCGTTGACATCGAGATACGAGTAGCCGAGCTGCAAGAGGCCCGCACCCAACTGGTACTTCTCCGAGACGCGGTCCTGCTCGACGAATCCCTGCGCGAGCAGTGTCTGGAGCAGGCCGTGCACTGTCGGTCGCGCGAGGTGCAGACGATCGGCGAGCTCACTCACCCCGAGCCTCCCCTGGCCGCCCGCGAGCGCCTTCAGAATCGCCGCGGCGCGGTCGACGGACTGTATCGAGGTCGGACGCCGGCTATTCGGCATTGCTGAATTATGGTCGAGGATGTAGACTAGTTGGAATTCTCAACCGTCCGCGTGAGAGCGAGGGAAGTCGTGGCCGTCGGGATTGTACTGGTGTCACATAGCGCCGAGTTGGCTGCTGGATTGACCCTCCTTGCCGGTCAGATGGCGGGACCGGATGTCCATATCGAGGCGGCCGGCGGCGACCAGGATGGCGGCCTCGGGACGTCGGACGAGCTGGTCCGAGCGGCGATTGGGCGCGCCGATCAGGGTGATGGCGTGTTGCTGCTGTGCGATCTCGGCAGCGCCATCCTCACCGTGCGCGAGGTGCTCGACGGCAACGGTGACGGCCACATCCGACTCGTCGATGCTCCATTCGTGGAAGGCGCAGTCGCGGCGGCAGTGATCGCATCATCCGGTGCGCCACTCGATGAGGTTGCACGTTCCGCGGAGGAGGCTCGGGATGCTCGCAAGCTCTGAAGCCACGATGACCCTTCCCGAAGGTATCGCGCTGCATGCGCGTCCGGCCGCTCTGTTCGTCCGGACCGCGATGCGCTTTCAGTCGAAGATCGTGGTGTCGGCGAACGGACGCGAGGCCGACGCAAAAAGCATTCTCAGCGTGCTCGGCCTCGGTGCCACTGCGGGCACGACTCTGCTGGTGCGCGCCGACGGTGAGGATGCGGCTGCCGCGCTCGATGCCCTCGCCGAATCACTCGCCGGCGTCGTCGAGTAGCGCGCGCAGCGGGCGCTCGAGCGACTCCACCTCGGTCGCGGACTCAGCACGGAGCGCGCGAAGCGCGATAGCCGCGGCCTCCTCGTAATCGAGGGCGCGAACCCACGAGCGGACCCGGGCGACCGCTGCAGCGCCGACGCTCAGTTCGTCGACCCCGAGCCCGACGAGCAACGGCATGACCAGAGGGTTCGACGCAGCCTCGCCGCAGACCTCGACCGGAATGCCGGCGACCCGTGCGGCGTCGACCGTGTCCGCGATGAGTTGGAGAACAGCGGGATGATGCGCCGGCGCACCACCCGGACGGGTCCGGTCGATGCCCAGTTGAAAGCTCGTGAGGTCGTTGGTGCCGATGCTGAACATGCCGACCTCCGGCGCAATGCGGTCCGCCATGACCGCCGCCGCCGGAACCTCGACCATCGCGGCCACAAGCGGCACACGGCTCCGCCTTCTCGCGGCGATGGGCTCGATGGCCGCCCGCACTGCGCGCACCTGAGCGGGCTCGGTCACCATCGGGATGAGGATCCGGAGATCGGTCGCGTCGCCCACCTCGAGGATCGCCTCCAGCTGTGCCGCGAGCGCGTCGGTATCTTCCAGAAGGAGCTCGACACCACGTCCGAACACTCCTTTAAGGAAGGGGGGCGTTTTGTCGCCGCCAAAATCGAGCAGCCGGACTGTCGCAGTCAGCCCGTGGAGCTGCGCCAGGACGGGGTCGAGGGTGCGCCGGTGCTCGGCGACCGTCGGCCAGTGCTTGGCCTCGAGGAAGGCCAGCTCGGTGCGCAACAGGCCGAGCCCGCCGGCTCCGGCCTCGAGGGCCGCGCGGACTTCCGTCGGGGTCGCCGCGTTGGCGAGTACGCGTACGGTCCTCCCGTCACGGGTCACCGTCGGCAATGCTCGAGACGCCATCGCTCGATCCCGAGCTGCCGCGGCAGCCGTCATCGCGGTGCGAACCCTCTCCAGCCGCTGCGCGTCCGGAGAAGCGATGACCATGCTCTGGTCGCCGTCGACGATGCACGTCTCCCCTTCGTGGAGTCGCATCAGCTCCGAGCCGATCCCAACCACCATGGGCAACCCGAGACCTCGGGCCACGATTGCCGCGTGGCCGGTGACGCCGCCATCGGCGAGCGCGATCCCGCGGACGTCGCCGTCGAGCTCGATGACATCGGCCGGCCCGAGATCCGTCGCGACGAGAATCGAGTCACCCACGCTCGCGCGGTCGACCCGAACTGACTCGTGCGAAAGGATCCGCAAGGCGCGCCGGCCGAGGCTGCGAACGTCCGACGCGCGCGCCGCGAGCTCCTCGTCGCCGAGGGTATCGAGCAGCGCCGCGGCGGACTCCACCTCGACGCGAATCGCGCTCGCCGCGGTGAGCCCTCGATCAAGCACGGCACTGTCGACAGCGTCGAGGAGCATCGGATCCTCGGCCATCATCATCCCGGCGTCGAGGATGTCCGCCTCGTCATTCCTGCCTTCGGTTCTCAGCCTCGTGGCAAGTTCCTCGAGCTCGCGAGCTGCTCGCGCCAGCGCTCCCCGGGCGTGAGCAGCCGCCGCAGGACGTGCCGACTCATTAAGGATGGTGTCGTCGATCTCGCCGACGACGTCGACGCGACGCACCGCTCCGAATGCTGTCCCCGGTGACGCCGGCACGCCAGCGAGCACTCGCTCGCTCATTAAGGAGTGCTCGCTACCGTCCGTTCCAGGGCGCGGATGATCATCGCCGTCGACGTCGCCCCCGGGTCCTGATGCCCGATGGAGCGCTCACCGAGATACGAGGCGCGGCCCTTGCGCGCCTGCATCGGGATGGTCGCCCGCATGCCCTTTTCAGCCGCCTCCGCGGCGGAGCGGAGCATCTCCCCGCTCGACGCCCCCCGCGCCAGCCCCTCTCGCATCGCGTTCACCGCAGGCTCCAGTGCATCCACCATCGTCTTGTCGCCGGGCACCGCCGCCCCGAGGTCCTGGACGGACGCGAGGGCGGCAGCCATGGCATCGACGAGTTGCGCAAGATCGAACGTGGGTCCATCACCCAGCGCCCGCCCCGCTTTGCGAAGCGCCGAACCCCACAGTGGCCCACTGGCGCCGCCGACGGTGGATATCAACGTCTTGCCGGAAAGAATCAGCAGTTTGCCCGGCGTGCCATCGGGCTCAGTGCTCAATGCGAGGGTCACAGCATCGAACCCGCGATTCAGGTTGATGCCATGGTCGCCATCGCCGATCGCCGCGTCGAGCTGGACCAGGTAGTCCCGCTCGGCGCGGACCGATGCGGCAATCTCGTTCATCCACGCGGTGACGGTCTGCGCATCCATCGCTATAGCGACCGCCACGATAGCATCAGCCTCCCCAGCGCAGGGCGGCCGTGTGGACGGGCGCGTCCCAGAGGGCTGTGAGGTTGTCGTCGAGCTCGACGACCGTCAACGAAGCTCCGGCCATCTCGAGTGAGGTGATGTAGCTTCCGACGAGGTTGCGAGCCGGCGTGAGGCCGAGCTTCCGCAGGCGCTTCTCGACTTCTCCGTAGAGGAGGTAGAGCTCGAGCAGCGGCGTGCCCCCCATGCCGTTGACAAAGGCCAGCACGTTCGCGCCGGACTTGGCAGCAAGGTCGGAGGTCACCGCCTCGACCATGATCTCCGCGATCTCGGCTGCGCTGCCGAGCGGCGCGCGGCGGCGCCCAGGCTCGCCATGGATGCCGATGCCGACTTCCATCTCGCCTTCCGGGAGATCGAAGATCGGATTGCCGGACGCCGGTGGGATGCACGATGACAGCGCAATCCCGAACGAACGGCCGCGCTCGTTGACCTGCTTGATGACGCTGACCACCTTGTCGAGCGAGTCGCCACGCTCGGCGGCGGCACCACCGATCTTCTCGGCGATAACGGTCGCGCCGACACCGCGGCGGCCGGCTGTGTACAGCGAGTCCTGCACCGCGACGTCGTCGTCGATCACGATGGCCTCGACCTTGATGCCGTCTTCCTCGGCTTCGTCGGCCGCCATCTTGAAGTTGAGCACGTCACCGGTGTAGTTCTTGACGATGTGGATGACGCCCGCGCCACCGTCCACTGCCTTGGTCGCGGCGAGCATCTGGTCCGGCACGGGCGATGTGAAGACCTCGCCCGGGCACGCTGCGTCGAGCATCCCGACACCGACGAAGCCACCGTGCAGCGGCTCGTGCCCCGACCCGCCACCCGAGATCAGCGCCACCTTGCCCTTGATCGGCGCGCCGGCCCGGACGAGGATCTGGTTCTCGACGTCGTACCGGAGGATGTCCGGAACGGAAGCGGCGAGCCCGGCAAGCGACTCTTTGACGACCTGATCCGGTTCGTTGATGATTTTTCGCATGCGCCTGGTGGCTGTGGCCATGACTCGGCACTCCTGTGATTCGACATTATCGAACGTTGGTCGGAAATTACTCTCTTTCCGAGGGTGATGTCAATGGGTTTGTCGCGATGGTGCGACGCCTTCCGGGAAGCTGCGTTGTGGACCGATCCGTTGCCCGGCGCGGGCGACGGCGTAGGCTCGCTCCTGCATGGCTGGCAGGGCATTCGTCACTGGTGCGAGCGGCTTCCTCGGGCGATCGATCGTCGAGGAGCTGGTGGTCACGGGACGTCCCGTCAGAGCCCTCGCCCGATCTGACAGCTCGGCGCAGCGGCTGATCGCGCTCGGCGCCGAACCGGTGCGCGGGGACCTGCGCGACCGGTCGTCGCTCGAGGCCGGTTTCGCGGGGTGCGAGACGGTGTTTCACGTCGCCGGGGCGAACGCGTTCTGCGTCCCGGATCCCAGGCCGATGTTCGAGGTCAATGTCGCCGGTTCGCGGACGGTGGTGCAGGCGGCTGCCGCAGCAGGCGTTTCGCGCGTCGTCTACACCTCGTCGGCCGCGACGCTCGATGTCGACCCTCCGTCGGGGCGGCCGGGACGGCGCTTCCTGTCCGACTACGCCCGGTCGAAGTTCGAGGCCGAGCGGGTGGTGATGGAAGCATCGACGACCACCGGGCTGACGGTGATCTGCGTCAACCCCGCCTCAGTGCAGGGACCAGGAAGGACCAGCGGAACAGCCCGCCTGCTCATCGGGTATCTCAACGGCAAACTCCCGGCCGCGGTCGACGGGCCGCTGAACGTCATCGACATCGCGGACTGCACCCGCGGCCACCTGCTCGCCGAGGAGCGCGGGGTCGCCGGCCCGCGGTATCTGCTGTGCGGTGCCTCGATGACGCTGCGCACGGGACTCGCGCTGCTCTCCAGTCTCACCGGGCTCGCCGACCCGCCTCGATTCCTCCCCGCGAGGCTCGCTCTCGGCGCGTCGGCGTGTATCGAGGTCATCGCCCGCATCCGGCGCAAGCCGACCCGCTATTGCCGCGAGATGGTCCGAACGCTCGTTGAAGGCGCGCCGTACGACGGTGCGCCGGCAGCCAAAGCACTCGGACTCGTCTACACGCCGATCGAGGACACCATGCGCCGCACGATCAGCTGGTATCTCGCCCAGGGACTAATCACCCGGCCGCTGCCCGGGTTCACCGATTCCGCGAGCGACCGGGCGGCGACAGCCTGACGGCGCTTCAGCGTGCTGGTCGGGTTGGGTCGCTCACGACGACCGGCGCCGGCGAGCGCCGGTGCAGTCCTGGCAGCCGCAACGTGAATCGATTCTCATTCCCGTGCAGGAGCCGCTCGATGTTGGCGCGATGCAGCACGATGATCGCGATTGCGGCGCCGAGCGTGAAGAACACCTCCGCCCAGGTCCCGCCGAACACCAGGACAAGCGCCGGCAGCACGAGCGATGCGGTGATCGAGGCGACGGAGGTGTACCGCGTCGCGAGCAACACCAGCCACCAGACCACGGCCATGACCACCGAAGCGAGCGGAGCCATCACGAGCGCGACACCGACTGTTGTCGCCACGATCTTGCCGCCGCGCCGGAATCCGAGGAACAGCGGCCGCCAGTGGCCGATCAGGGCGCCGGTGCCCGCGACGACGGCGCCCGTCGGTCCGCCTACCAGGATCCCGATTGCCGCCGCGGCAGAGCCCTTGCCGATGTCGAGGAGCGCGACAATGAAAAACATCTTGAAACCGGCGTGCCGCCAGACATTCGCGGCGCCGGTCCCCCTGCTTCCGACCTCGCGGATGTCCTTCCCGGTCACGAACCTCGAGAGCCAGTACCCCCATGGGAGACTCCCGAGCACGTATCCGGCCACCCCCAAAAGCACAATGGTCAGGAGGCTCACCTACCGATTCTAGATGCAATTCCTGACACACGCCGCCGACCCGTCCGAGATGGCGCATGCGCACTGAGGCGGTGACCCGCCACCTGACGATCCCGAACCAGCTGACGATCCTGCGCATCCTCCTGGTCCCGGTCATCGGCGCCGTCCTCGCGATCGACTTCACCGACCACTACCAGATCAGCGCCGCAGCGTACGTGGCCGCGGCCGCGACGGACACGCTCGACGGGCGGATCGCCCGCAGCCGAAACCTCGTGACCGAGCTCGGCAAGTTCCTCGATCCGCTCGCGGACAAGCTCATGGTCATCACCGTCCTGGTGATCCTCGCCTCGCAATCGCTGCTGCCGTCGTGGGTCGTCGTCGTCGTCGCCGCGCGCGAGTTCCTGATTACCGGGCTTCGCTCCGTCGCCGCGGGTCAGGGTGTCGTGGTCAGCTCGACGCAGCTCGGCAAAGGAAAGGCATTCACGCAGAACTGCATGATTTTGCTGATCATCCTTGCGCAGCCCTATCCCGTCCTCAAGGTGCCCGCCGTGGTCTTTATCTGGATCGCCGTCATCGCGACCATCGCGAGCGGGCTGGATTATCTCTGGCGGTACCGCCGCTTCATCATCTAGCGGCGCGACAGTCAGTCGTCGTCGTCGACCCAGTCGAGCGTGCGCTGGACTGCTTTCTTCCACTTGCGGTAGCCGCGCTCGCGCTGGACCTCGTCCATTTTCGGAATCCATTCCGCGGCCTTGTGCCAGTGGGCACGCAGGCTTTCGACATCCGGCCAGAAACCAACTGCGAGACCCGCTGCGTACGCGGCACCGAGCGATACGGTCTCGGCGACATTCGGCCTGACGACCGGAACGCCGAGGACGTCGGCAAGAAACTGCATCAGCAGGTTGTTCGCGGTCATCCCACCGTCGGCCTTGAGCGAGCTGAGCTCGATGCCCGAATCGGCATTCATCGCGTCGACGACTTCGCGCGTCTGCCACGCAGTGGCTTCGAGCACGGCGCGAGCAATGTGGCCCTTGGTGACGTAGCCGGTCAGGCCGGCAATCACACCGCGCGCATCACCGCGCCAGTGCGGCGCAAACAATCCCGAGAACGCGGGGACGAAGTAGATGCCGCCGTTGTCATCGACGGTTCGCGCGAGTGTCTCGACCTCTGGAGCGCTTCCGATGAGGCCGACCTTGTCGCGGAACCACTGCACGAGTGCTCCGGTCACGGCGATGGAACCCTCGAGCGCGTACGTCGCAGGCTCGTCGCCGATCTTCGAGCCGACGGTGGTGAGCAGTCCGTGCTGCGAAAGCACGGGACGCGTGCCCGTGTTGAGCAACAGGAAGCTGCCGGTTCCGTACGTGCACTTGGCCTCCCCTGCCGAGAAGCAGGTTTGACCGAACAGCGCCGCCTGCTGATCGCCGAGTGCGGCCGCGATCGGCACACCACCCAGCGAATCGCCGGCCTCGCCGTAGATCTGCGATGAGGGCTGAATCACCGGCAGCATCGCCCGCGGGACTCCGATGGCGTCGAGCAGCGTGTCATCCCAGTCGAGCGTCTCGAGGTTCATGAGCATCGTCCGGCTTGCGTTGGTCACGTCGGTGACATGGCGACCGGTGAGATTCCACACGAGCCAGCTGTCCATGGTTCCGAAAAGCAGCTCCCCCTGCTCGGCGCGACGGCGAAGGTCCGGTGCGCTGTCGAGCAGCCAGCTGACCTTCGGTCCCGAGAAATACGTGGCGAGCGGCAACCCGCAACGGTCGCGAAAGCGATCCTGTCCGTACTCGGCGGCGAGCTTGCGGCACAGCGCATCGGTGCGGGTGTCCTGCCAGACGATCGCGTTGCAAACGGGCTCGCCGGTATGCGGATCCCACACGACAGTCGTCTCGCGCTGGTTTGCGATACCGACCGCGACGAGGTCGCGCATCTGGAGGCCGCCCTTGTCGAGCGCACCGCGCACCACCTCGATGACGTTGCGCAGGATTTCGCGTGGATCGTGTTCGACCCACCCGGGGCGGGGAAAGATCTGCTCGTGCTCCTTCTGGCTCAGGGAGACGATGCGTCCCTGCTCATCAAACACGAGGCAGCGCGAAGACGACGTTCCCTGGTCGATCGCGGCAACGTATCGATCGCTCACGAGGCTGTCCTCCTACGCGAATGATGCTGCATGACGATCACCACGGAACCGCTCCGAGGTCGCGTGAAATGGTGCGAGCGCCCTCGCGCACAGACGACACGAGGTCGCTGCGCGGTTGCCCTGCGTCGCAGAGTCGCTCGGTCGGTCCGGAGATGGCGATGGCACCGACGGCGACACCCTGACGATCACGAATCGGCGCGGCAAACGACGTCTCGCCCTCGATCAGCTCCTCCACCGACGACGCCCATCCCTGCTCCTGCACGCGGCCGATCTCGGTCGCGAGGGCACGCGGGTCGGTGATGGTGCAGTTGGTGAACCGCGGGAGACTGCCGTTACCGAGCTCGGCGGTCAGGTACGGGTGATACGCGAGCAGCACCTTGCCCATCGCGGTGGCGTGGATCGGCAGCAACGAGCCGACCTCGAGCACCTGCGGGCTGTTGTCAGGACGGAACACGTGATGCACGAGCAACACCTGACTGTCGTGCAAGGTGCCGAGACGCACGCTCTCGTTGGTGCGCGTGGCCAGCCAGTCAGCCCAGTTGAGCGCACGCGTTCGCAACTCGTTGCCGTCCAGGTAGCTGCTCCCGAGATGGAGCAGCGCGGCGCCCATCCGGTACTTGCCCGACTCGGGGTCCTGCTCCACGAATCCCACCGACAGGAGCGTCCGCATGATCCCGTACACGGTCCCCTTGGGAAGCCCGAGCTCACCCGCCACCTCCGCGAGGCTCAGCCGGCGTGTACGCCCGGAGAGCAGCCTGAGGATGGCAGAGGCACGTTCGATCGATTGGATGGGTTTGGGCACGAGGTTGGTAAGCCTACCAATTCCTTAATAGGGCAAAAAGGGCTATTGCCAGAGGTGATTGACAATGCCCTACGACCGAGGGTAGTGTCCGCACACCCAATCAGGGGTAGAAGCTCGCCAAGGAGGAGGCACTCATGCCGAACCACATTTTTTTCTCGGAGGTCATAGGGACAGGCCTACTGATCCTCTTGGGAGACGGCGTTGTCGCCGGGGTGCTGCTGTCCAAGTCGAAGGCCGAGAACAGCGGCTGGATCGTGATCACCTTCGGGTGGGCGATGGCTGTTGCGATGGCCGTCTACGCCGTGGGTCAGTTCGACGGCGCGCATCTCAATCCCGCAGTCACGCTGGGACTGGCGGTCATCGGCAGCACGTCGTGGTCCAACGTTCCCTCATACCTCGGCGGTGAGTTGGTGGGAGCGTTCATCGGGGCCGTCCTGGTGTGGGCGCACTACAGCCATCACTGGAAGGAGACCGATGATCCTGGTCTGAAGCTCGCCGTCTTCTCGACGGGCCCGGCCATCCGCAACCCGCTGTTCAACATCATCAGCGAGATCATCGGGACGTTCGTGCTGGTCTTCGGTGTGGTCGCGATCACCTCCAAGGGCAACAGCCTTTCTGGTGGCCTCGCCCCGCTGCTCATCGGCCTCCTCGTCTTCGCAATCGGCCTCTCGTTGGGTGGTCCGACTGGATACGCGATCAACCCCGCCCGAGATCTCATGCCGCGCATCGCTCACTTCCTGCTTCCGATACCGGGAAAGGGATCGTCCGACTGGAGCTATGCCTGGATTCCGGTTGTGGGTCCGATCATCGGCGGCATCCTCGGCGCAGTGGTTGCGCACCAGCTCCCCATCTAGCGGTCGTCACCGAACGCTGACCGATGCCGAAAAGAGATTTGGGCGAAAGGAGTTATTGATGGCGAAATACGCAGCAGCAATTGATCAGGGCACCACGAGCACGCGCTTCATGGTGTTCGATCACAGTGGCAAGGTCGTCTCTGTCGACCAGAAGGAGCACGAGCAGATCTTCCCCAAGCCGGGCTGGGTGGAGCACGATCCGCTCGAGATCTGGACTCGCACGCAGGAAGTCGTGAAGGCTGGGCTCGAGAAGGTCTCGATCTCGGACATCGCGGCGGTCGGGATCACCAATCAGCGTGAGACCGCGGTGGTATGGGACCGGACCACCGGCAAGCCCGTGTACAACGCGATCGTCTGGCAGGACACGCGCACCGACAAGATCGTTGAGGAGCTCTCCGCTTCCGGTGGTCAGGACCGTTTCCGCGCGAAGGTCGGACTGCCGCTGGCGACGTACTTCTCCGGACCCAAGGTCAAGTGGATCCTGGAGAACGTTGATGGTGCGCGGGCCAAGGCGGATGCCGGCGAGCTGGCATTCGGCAACATCGACTCGTGGCTGATCTGGTTGCTCACCGGCGGCACAGACGGTGGCGTACATGTCACCGACGTGACCAATGCAAGCCGGACGATGCTGATGAATCTCGAGACCCTCGAATGGGACGAGGAGATCATGAGCATCATGGGCGTGCCGCGGTCGATGCTTCCCACGATCCGCGCCTCGAGCGACACGTATGGAACGGCCACGGGTGTGCTTGCGGGCATCCCGGTGGCAGGCGACCTCGGCGACCAGCAGGCAGCGCTGTTCGGGCAAACATGCTTCGCGGTCGGTGAGGCGAAAAACACCTACGGCACCGGCAACTTCATGCTGCTCAACACCGGCACCAAGCCCGTGCAGTCGAAGAACGGCTTGCTGACCACGATGGCGTACAAGATTGGCAGTGCACCGGCGGTGTACTCCCTCGAAGGCTCGATTGCCATCACGGGCGCGCTCGTCCAGTGGCTTCGGGACAACCTTGGCATGATCGAGAAGTCGTCGGACATCGAAGTGCTTGCCAAGACAGTCGACGACAACGGTGGTGCCTATTTCGTGCCGGCGTTCTCGGGCCTGTATGCGCCGTACTGGAAAGCCAGCGCGCGCGGCGTCATCGCCGGCCTGACCCGGTACGTGAACAAGGGCCACATCGCACGCGCGGTCCTCGAGGCAACCGCGTGGCAGACGCGTGAGGTTCTGGACGCCATGAACGCCGACTCCGGGGTCGCGCTGACCGCGCTCAAGGTCGATGGCGGCATGGTCTACAACGACACGCTGATGCAGTTCCAGTCGGACGTGCTCCAGGTGCCGGTGGTACGACCCACCGTGGCCGAGACCACCTCGCTCGGCGCCGCCTACGCGGCCGGGCTCGCTGTGGGCTTCTGGGCACAGGTCGAGGATCTCCGCGAAAACTGGGGCAAGGACAAGGAATGGACCCCGTCAATGGACAAAGACGCCGTCGCCCATGAGTACGCGCTCTGGAAGAAGGCTGTCACGAGGACCTTCGACTGGGCTGAGTAACGCTGCACCGGGGCAGATGCAGCAGACTGAATTCGGCCTCCGCGGGAGCCCGGGAGGCGCCGGTGTCGGCGCCACCCGGGCCCCCGGAGGTCCGTACCCGACTTCACTGGCGAGAGCCAGGCCGAACAGGAGGTCCACCATGGCTGGCGAGGGTCAGGAAACCGAAGGCGTCCCTGCAGCGGACGACCACGAGCACGGGCACCAGGGCTCCTTTGCCACTGGGCAGGAGACGGAAGAGCATCACCCGGAGCGAGAGGAAGAGGAAGGCGATTTCGCGACCGGCGAGGAGGAGGCGAGGGACACCCACGAGGGCAGCTTCGCCGAGGGCCAGGAGACGAGGGACCACCATCCCGAGAACGCGGAGAACAGGGGCGACTTCGCCGAAGGTGAAGAGGAGGAGCACACGCATCCGGGCTGAATCGGGTTCACCGGGTGATCGAGCGTCCGAACCGGGCTGACTCGATACGCTCAACCCCATGGCAACGCACAACACGCCGATGCGCTCACTCGAGGCTGACGTGCTCGTGATCGGAGGCGGCTCGACAGGCGTTGGCGTCGCGCGCGACGCCGCACTGCGGGGCTTTTCCACCATCCTGGTGGAGCGCCGTGACCTCGCCGACGGGACCACCGGACGATTTCACGGCCTCCTCCACTCCGGCGGGCGTTACGCGGTCAAGGATCCGTCCGCGGCGCGCGAATGCATCGCGGAGAACCGGATTCTTCGCGTCACCGCGGCCGACTGCGTTGAGGACACGGGCGGGATGTTCGTGTCCACGCCGTGGGACGACCCGGAGTACGGCGACCAGTTCCTCGAGGGGTGCCGCGCGACCGGCGTGCCGGCGGAGGAGATCCCGGTTGCGGAGGCACTCCGCCGCGAGCCGCGCGTCAACCCGGAGATCCGCCGCGCATTTCTCGTCCCTGATGCGGCGCTCGACCCCTGGAAGCTCGTGTGGGGCTGCGCCCGCTCCGCCGAGGAGCACGGGGCTCGCGTCCTTCCGTATCACCGCGTTCTCGACCTCGAGGTAGCCGGCGATCGCGTCGTTGGCGCGCACGTTCTCAGCGAGCGCAGCGGCGAGGAGCTCGATATTCACGCCAGAGTTGTCATCAACGCTGCCGGTGCCTGGGCAGGGCAGATCGCCAAGCTCGCCAACTGCACGGTCAACGTCCGTGCCGGGATGGGCTTGATGATCGCCATGAATCACCGCCTCGTGCACATGTGCGTGAATCGGTGCAAGCGACCGGCGGACGGCGACATCCTCCTCCCACTGCGCACGGCGTGCGTGATCGGCACGACCGACGTCTTCGTGCCCGATCCGGACGAGACTGAGATCCGCCAGCCGGATATCGACCTCCTGCTCGATGAAGGCGAGAAGCTCGTCCCGGGGTTCCGTCAAGCGCGGGCCCTGCACGCGTGGGCGGGTGTCCGCCCGCTCTTCGAGGATACGGCCGTCGTCGCGGAAACCCGTGACGTGACCCGCTCGCATGCGCTGCTCGACCACTCGTCGCGTGAAGGCATCGCGGGGTTCCTCACCATCACCGGCGGCAAGACGACGACGTTCCGGCTCATGGCCGAGTCGGCGGTCGACGCAGCGTGCCTGCAACTCGGCGGACCCCGTCCGTGCACGACGGCCGAGGTGCCGCTCGCGGGTTCCGAGCAGCACGCGATGTACCACATCGGCAACCGGCTCGCCGCGCGGGAGCCCGTTCCGCAGGCAGAGGAAATCATCTGCGAGTGCGAGTTGATCACGCGCGAACGCCTCGAGGCGACGATCAAGGAACGCGACACGACCAACCTCGACGACATCCGCCGGCTCCTCCGGCTGGCGATGGGCCCGTGTCAGGGTGGGTTCTGCATCTACCGCGCAACCGGCATCCTGCACGAAGGCGGAACCGTCGACCACGCGGCGGCGAACGACGCGCTGCGCGATTTCCTCGAGGAGCGGTGGAAGGGAGTGCACCCGATCCTCCACGGCGACCAGCTCCGCCAGGCGCGGCTCGACGACTGGATCTTTCAGGGCATCCTCGATGTGGAGCACCTTCCGGCATGAGCTACGACACCATCGTCGTCGGCGCGGGACTGGCGGGGTTGACGGCCGCCCTGCGGTTGACGGAACAGGGGCAGCGCGTGATGGTGGTTGCTCGCGGCATCGGCGCGACGCACCTTGCGCCGGCGACGATCGACGTTCTTGGATACGTGGCGGATGCGCGCGTCGAGAGCCCCACGGTCGCATTGCCGTCGCTGCTCGGCGGCGAACCCGAGCATCCTTACGCACACCTCGGCGCCGACCGAATCGCCGCTGCACTCACATGGTTCTGCGCGCACACGGAGAAGCTCGGCTACACCGGCAGCCTCGACGCCAACATGCTGCTGCCAACGGCACTCGGCGTCGCCAAGCCGTCGGCGCTGGTGCCGCAGACAATGGCAGGCGGCGACCTCCGCGCGGGAGGCCGCTTCGTCTTCGTCGGCTTCAAGGGCTTCAAGGACTTTCATCCATCGCTGCTCGCGGACAATCTGACGCGCGCGGAGCTCGCGACACCCGTCACCGCTCGGGCGCTGGTACTTGACCCGCCGCCGAGCCGCCGTGGGGATCTCAGCGGCCGTGTGATGGCCGGGCGGTTCGACGCCGGCGAGCTCGGCGATTGGATCGTCAGCGCCCTTGACGGCAAGGTCGACGCCGATGAGCGAATCGGCATTCCCGCTGTGCTCGGCCTGCGCCATGCGGACGCGACCTGGCAGGCGCTCGAGGCCAAGCTCGGCCGCAGCATCTTCGAGGTCGCGACACTGCCGCCGTCGATACCCGGCATCCGTCTCTACGAGACGCTTGCCAAGCAATTGCGTGACGCGGGAACGCGAATCGTGCTCGGCGTGCGAGTCGTCGGCGCGCGCGTCAACGGCGGTCGGATCGAAGCGCTCGACGTGGCAAACGCGACCGGTCCGGTGTCGCACCCGACCGGCGCGGTCGTGCTTGCATCAGGCGGATTCGCGAGCGGCGGTCTCGAGCTCGATTCCTTTGGGGCAACGCATGAGACCGTGTTCGACCTGCCGCTCATCGGCGTGCCGAGTGTCGATCGCGTCCGCTTTGCTCCCGGGTATTTCGACGAGCAACCGCTTGCCACGGCAGGGGTCGCCACCGATGACCAGATGCGGCCGGTCAGCGCGGACGGAACGCCCGTCTACGCGAACCTGTACGCCGCCGGCGCCATCCTCGGTGGTGCGGTGCCCTGGAAAGAGAAGTCGGGAAGCGGCATCAGCGTCGCGTCCGGCCACGCGGCGGCCGACGCGATCGTTGCCCCCGCTGCACACCTGGTGACGGAGTCGATCCGATGATCGATCTCATCCGCGACTCGCTTGACCACTGTGTCAAGTGCACCATCTGCGAGACGCACTGTCCCGTCTCACAGGTGACACCGTCGTTCCCGGGCCCCAAGTACGCGGGGCCCCAGGCCGAGCGATATCGCGGTGCGGGTGCGTCGGTCGACGCGTCCGTCGATTACTGCTCGGGGTGCGGCATCTGCACGCAGGTGTGCCCGCAGGACGTGAAGATCGCCGAGATCAATTCACGCGCACGCGCGCAGATGTGGGCCAAGAAAGGCGTGCCGCTCCGCAATCAAATGATTGCGCGCCCCACGGTGATCGGACGGCTTGGAACTCCGGTGGCACCGCTTGCCAACTGGGCGTTGCACAACCGCGCCGTGCGCGGGCTCGTCGAGACCTTTGTCGGCATCCATCGCGATGCGCCGATGCCGAGTTTCGCCGGCACGACATTTCAGCGCCGCTCGCGCAAGCATCAGTCACCCGCTGCCGAGACCAAGGCAGTCGTCTACTTCCACGGCTGCGGCACCAACTACTACGAGCCACGCGTCGGCGAGATGGTGGTGGCGGTCCTCGAGCACAACGGGTATCGCGTGATCGTGCCGCAGCAGGACTGCTGCGGACTCCCCTTGCAGTCGAACGGGAACTTCCCGGCGGCGCGCACCTACGTGCGACGTCTCGTCGCCCGGCTCGAGCCACATGCGCGCGCGGGCTTGCCGATCGTCTCGAACTCGACGAGCTGTGGCCTCATGCTCAAGCGCGAGGCGCACGAGATCCTCGGCATCGACGACGACGACCTCAAGGTGGTGAGCTCGCAGATGTTCGACCTGTGCGAATTCCTGCTGCGCCTGCACGACCGCGGCGAGTTGCGCACGGATTTCAGTTCACTGCCGTTGACGGTCCCATACCACGCACCCTGCCAGCAGCGAGGCCACGGCATCGGCAAGCCGGCGCTCGATCTGCTCGCGTTGGTGCCCGACCTGCACATGATCGAGCTCGATGTCGACTGCTGTGGGATCGCCGGAACGTACGGCCTCAAGAAGGAGAAGTACGAGATCTCGATGGCGGTCGGCAAGCGCCTCTTCAGCGATATCAATGCCACGGGCTCCGACCTCGCCGCGTGCGACAGCGAGACCTGCCGCTGGCAGATCGCGCACGGTGCCGCCGTAACGGCGGTGCACCCGATTGAGTTGCTCTACCGAGCCTACGGGCTCGACCACCGTCAACCCGGGCTGGTCACAGCCGATGCACAGCCCACACCGGTACACGGGTGATCACGATGAAACAACGCGCTCCCCGATCTGTCGTCGAGGAATCCCCCACTGGGCAAGCGGTGATGCGCATCGATGACGTGCTCCTGTCGCGCGGCGAGCGCGGCACCTGGCTCATCGACCTCAAGGTTCGTTCCGGCCGCGGATACCGATATCTGCAGATCCCGATCGGCAAGCACCGTGCGATCGACCGCCTCGCCTGGGAGTTGCGCCGCAGCGACGGCCCGTCCTGAGGGTTAGCGCGCTGCCTTGGGAGCGCGCACCTGCCGTACCGCCGCCTTTGCGTGAGGAAGCACGCTCCGCGCGCCGACGAGGAGCGAGTCGCAGACAAGCGCAACACAGCGCCTTCGCTGCGGGGCGTCCATAAAGGATGGATCCGCGTGACTGAGACCGGCCATCATGGCCGACACATCAGTAATGGTCACATCCGGCCGGATCCTGCCGGCATCCTGGGCACGGCGCAGGAGTATGGAAACCGCTTCGATCAGCTCGCCCGAGACCGCCTCCTTGGTGACGCTGAGATCGACACCTGACGCGGCCATCGCATCGGCGAGCGCTCGGAAGTCGGCGAACTCATCGCACAGCTGGCGTACGAACGTGACGAAGGCGTCGCCCGCATCTGCCGCATCCGCTGCCGCCCGGGCCTGCTCCACAAGTGGCGTGATCCGAGCCATGAGCAGCGCCTGGAACAGCGCGCCCTTGGTCGGGAAGTTGCGGTACAGGGTGCCGACACCAACCTGAGCAAGCTCGGCGATGGCGTCGATGGAAACGTCGATCCCCTGCGTCGCCATCAGCGTTGTGGCTGCCTCGAGGATGTGCTCCCGATTGCGCTGCGCGTCGGCGCGCAGATGCCGATCGAGTGCACCCGGCACGGCAGCTTCCGGCTGCCCTCTCCCAACTGTCCCCGTGCTCATCGGTCGTCCTGAGTGAGTTTGACAAACGGAACCATCGTTCCGTATAGTACTCCATAACCGGAGCCCACGCTCCGATTCTATCGCAAAAAGAGGACGAACATATGGAACCGAAGCGTGTCAACCCCTGGCTCGTCCTCGTGGTGGTCGGGATTGCCCAGTTCATGGTCATCCTCGACAACACCATCGTCAACGTGGCGCTGCCGTCGATTCAACGCGGCTTGCACTTCTCTCCCGCGAGCCTGCAGTGGATCGTCAACGCGTACACCCTCGCGTTCGGGGGCTTTCTCATGCTCGGCGGTCGAGCCGCGGACCTCGTCGGCCGCAGGCGCCTCTTCCTGATCGGCATCGTGCTGTTCTCCGCTGCCTCGTTGATGAACGGACTTGCGGGCTCTGCCGGGATCCTCGTCGCGGGCCGCGCGGTCCAGGGGCTCGGCGGTGCACTCGTCACGCCGGCAGCGCTCTCGGTATTGACCACGACGTTTGCGGAAGGTCGCGAGCGCACGGCGGCTCTCGGCGTCTGGAGCGCCATCGCGGTCGGTGGCGGCGCGGTCGGGCTGCTGCTCGGCGGCGTGCTCACGAGCCTGCTCTCCTGGCAGTGGATTTTCTTCGTGAACGTCCCGGTCGGCGTGATCGCTATCGCGCTTGCGATCCGGTTTGTGCCGGAGAGCCGGATCGAGAATGCCCGTGGCGGTGTCGACATCGCGGGCGCCGTCTCGGTCACGGGCGGCCTCGTCGTCCTCGTCTATGCGCTCGTGAACGCACAGACCGCGGGTTGGATCTCTGTCGAGACGCTGGGACTCACAGCCATTGCCATTGCGCTGCTCGCGACCTTTGTCATCCTCGAGGGGCGTCTTCGCCACCCGCTGATCCGCCTCGGCATCTTCCGGATGCGGTCGATCACGGGCGCCAACTCCGCGATGCTGCTTATCGCCGGCGGACTCTTCGCGATGTTCTTCTTCGCCTCCATCTACGTCCAGGAGGTGCTCGGATACAGCGCGCTCCGCGCGGGACTCGCCTTCCTTCCGGTGACGCTCGGCATCATCGCGGGTGCGGGTCTCTCGAACCTGTTGATCCGGCGGGTCGGTGTGCGGGCTGTCGGGATCAGCGGCATGACGATCGCTTCAGTCGGCCTGCTCGTCCTCAGCAGGATTCCCGTCCACGGCACCTACCTGGGTGATCTGCTCCCCGGCCTCATGATCATGGCGTTCGGGATGGGGCTGACCTTCGTGCCCATCACCTTGATCGCCACGACGAATGTCGGAGCCGAGGACGCGGGACTCGCGTCCGGGCTGCTCAACACGGCGCAGCAGCTCGGTGGTGCTATCGGCCTCGCCGTCCTCTCAACCCTGGCGGCAAACACCACCGCGAACACGCTCTCGGCACTCGGTCACGTTCCGACGGCTGCCGAAGGCGTCAGCGCGCTCGTCTCTGGATTCCACGTCGCCTTCATCGTGGGCGCCGGCCTGATGCTCGCGGCCGCGGTGATCCTCGGGGCCACCGTGCGAAAGAGTGACGTCGCCAAGATCGAGAGCACCAATGAGCAGGAGGCGCCGGCCCTGGTGGCCGTCGAGTCCGTTGCAGGTTGAGGCCGAGCGCACAGTCGTGATCACCCAGATGTGTGCGCCGAGGACGAAGTTTCACGACGCGACTTCTGACATCGTTATTCGGTGATGGCACCCATGCACGCAGCCCTTCGTCGCATCGACATCAGTGCAAGGGAGCTGGCCGTGAGTGCGTCTCCGGAAGTGACGGAGCCGATCAATCAGGCCCGCTGGCGGAATCGAATCCGCGCGACGGGCACGGTCAAAGCCCTCCAGGTCCAGCAAACGGAGACTGGGCCGAGCCTCGGCTGCGAGATCGGCGACGAGGCCGGAAGCCTCCTGCTGGTCTTTCCTGGCCGGCGTCGTATCCCCGGGATCGAACTGGGCGCGCGCGTGCTCGTCGAGGGAATGGTCGGCCGCTGGCGGCGCCGTCTGGCGATACTGAACCCGTACTACGAGCTCGTCGCCGACTGAACTGAGCGCCGGCTCGTGCCGGGCTCAGGCGATCGCGCGGAGGTCCGCCTCGTCGCCGTCGTCCGGGCCGATCGCTGTCATGAACACCCGCTTGGTCGCCACCAGCGATCCCGCGAACGGCGCCTTGTACGTCCCCGAAAGCGGCGCCACGTCCGCGTAGTCCCGTCCGACGGCCACGGTGACGTACTCAAATCCGGTGGCGCGGCCGTGCGTCGGGTCAAGGGAAAGCACGCGAGCCTGGCCGTGTCCGTCGGGCACGATGACTTCGACCCAGGCGTGGGAGCCGCCGAATCCCAGCATCTGCCCCGAGATGTATCTCGACGCGAGGCCGAGACGGCGGGTCAGCGCCAGCAGCACGTGCGCGTAGTCCTGGCAGACGCCTGCGCCCTTCGCGAGTGCCTCCGCCGCGGTGGTCCGAACCGACGTGGCGCCGTGCTCGTACGACATCGCGTTGTGGACACACTCATTCGCGGCTGACGCAAGCGCACCGCCGGTGAGCCCGCTCGCGCGCAACTCCTCGGCGAGCAGATCGATGGTGCGATCCACCTCGGTGAGCCGGGTCGTGTCGAGAAGGCGGCGATCGTCGAGCATGGTCGCCGGCACCAGGTGCGGACCGTGCCGGGCGTCGCGCTCGACGATGCTGGAGGTGACGAAGGTGACCTCCCGCTCCACGCGCGGAATGGCAAGCGTGACAACGGTGTTCCCGAATTCGTCCACATTCACATCCACATGGCGCGGCGTGGCATCGACGACGGTGAGACGCCGGTTGATGCGGCGCTGATCGCCGTGCATGCTGCGCGGCTGCACGACGAGGCGCTGCTCCAGCGATCGTACCGGTCCTTCATAGCGATACGTGATGCGCTGCTGAATCCGATACCGGGTCCGCTCCACGCGATTCCAGTCCAATTGCAAAGGAGCGGCAGACCAGTTCTGTCCGATCATCGTCGTCATTGCATGGGACCGGGGAAATCCCCGACGACGGCGGGGAAGGAGCTCGACCACGGCGCGTCCTCGATCGGTTCTGCCGCGACGCGCATGGCGGTCAGCGGGGCCGCGCCGTAGTGGGTCATCATCGCGATGTCGAGCGCGTCGCGGCCGCGCCCGATGAGCACTCGTCCGGTGCGACGAGTGTTGTTGCGGGGATCGAACGTGTACCAGCGATCGCCGACGTACGCCTCGAGCCAGGCGACGAAGTCCATCGGCTCGTCTGCAGGCGCGACGTCGATGTCCGGCAGGTACCCGAAGCAGTACCGCGCCGGGACGTTCAGCCCACGGAGGAACGTCACGGCGAGCTGCGCGAAGTCGCGGCAGACGCCGGCACGCTGGAGATAGATATCCACGGCGCCCGTTGACGTGCCGCTGCTCCCGTGGCGAAAGGTGATGTTGTTGTGCACCCAGTCGACGACCGCCTGGACGCGCTGCCATCCCGGTGCCACATCGCCGAACAGTTTCCAGGCCGTGTTGCCGAGCCGGTCCGACTCGCAATATCGGCTGGCGAGTGTGAAGTGGAGCGTCGCGTCGGGCAGATCCGCCACGGCGGACTGCGTCGCGGTGTAGTCGACCTCGTCGATGCCGCTCTCCACGGCCACCTCGGCCTCGTATCGAATGCGGACGCTCCCGGGCCCGAGGACGAAGCGCTGGCAGGTGTTGCCGTACAAGTCGGTGTACTCGTGCAGCACGGTCGGAGGCCAGGTTTCCACCCCTGCACTCGTCAGTGACCGCACAGAATCCCGGCGCGGTTCCACCTGCAACACGAAGGTGACCGGCCACTCGAGGTCATGGAGGAATTCACAGCCCACGCGAAGCCGTCGATCGCTCGTGGGGGCGTCGATCACGATCCTCACTGTACTGCCGATCTGCAGGGTGTGAACCCACCCCGTTGCACAATCGCGAAACCCGCTCCTTGTGCGCCGTGACCAATGACGATGTGGCGGATGCGGGGAGTACTGTCCATGGATGACAACCGAGGCTGGCACCGCCCGTGGCGTCGCCCTCGGACTGCCGCGCGGCGCCGACGAATGCATGGAGCCGGATGGCGCCGTACGGCCGCCATACGCGGAGTTGCTTGCGACGCTCGAACAGGCCGCAGCCTCGCTTCCCAGAATCCGAAGAGACGCGCAGCAATGGTTCGCAGACCGGGGGGTCACCTTCGGTGTCCCCACCGAGGGCGTCGCGCCGATCTTTCCCTTCGACCCGGTTCCTCGCGTCCTCTCCGCGGGCGAGTGGCGCTCGCTGAGCAAAGCGCTCTCGCAGCGCGCCATGGCCCTCGATCTCTTCGTCTCCGACTGCTACGGCGCGCAACGAGCGATTCGCAACGGCGTCGTGCCTGGACGGCTCGTGTACAGCAGCACCGGCTACTTGCGCGACATCGTCGGCATCCGCCCGCCACGGGCAACGTGGTGTCACGTCTCGGGAATCGATGTGGTACGGGTCGATGGGACGTTCCTCGTCCTCGAAGACAACGTGCGCATCCCCAGCGGCATCGCCTACGCGCTCGAATCGAGACGTGCCATGGAGTCGCTGGCTCCCGACTGGTTCGAGCTGGCCCCGGTCCGCCCGATTCACGGGTACACCGGCCGGCTGCGTCGCATCCTCCAACGCATCGCGCCGCGTCAGTGGGATGCGGACATCGTCGTGCTCACGCCCGGTTCGTACAACGCCGCGTACTACGAGCACCGGCTCCTCGCCGATGAGATGCGCGCCACGCTGGTCGAGGGGCATGAACTGATCGTTGTGGAGGACGAGGTCTACCGCCGTGACGCCGAAGGCGCCGCACAACGCGTCGACGTGATCTATTCGCGCGTCAACAGCGAGTGGCTCGATCCGTTGGTGTTCCGCCGCGATTCGATGCTCGGGGCGCCAGGACTCATCGAGGCATGGCGCCGCGGGAACGTCGCCATCGCCAACGCGCCGGGCACTGGTGTGGCGGACGACAAGGTGATCTATCCCTACGTGCCGGCGATGATCCGCTACTACCTTGGCGAGGAGCCGCTGATGGACAACGTCCCGACGTATGACCTCACCGATGAGCGTCAGCAGGGACACGTTGTGGCCAACATTGACACCATGGTGCTGAAGCCGGTGGACGCCAGCGGCGGCTACGGGATCCATTTCGGCCGGTTGATGGGGTCCGAGGAACGTGCGTCGTTCCTGGATGAGGTCAAGGCGAATCCGCGACAGTGGCTGGCGCAGGAGGAGGTCGCGCTGTCTCGCGCGGTGTGCCTGCGCGCGGGAGGTGGATTCGAGCCACGCGCCGTGGATTTACGACCCTTCGTGCTGCTTGACGAGCGTCCGTGGATCGTCCCCGGCGGACTCACGCGCGTTGCCGGTGATCCCGATGAACTCGTGGTCAACTCATCCCAGGGTGGTGGGAGCAAGGACACATGGGTACTGACACGCTGACCTACTCGGTGTCACACCGCACCGTGCTCCGCTACTCGAAGACGGTCACGATGTCGTACAACGAGGTGCGCATGCGCGCACGCGACCGCGGATCCCAGCGGACGCTGTCGTTCGCGTTGGTGAGCACACCGTGGGCAGTGCCGCGGAGCCGGATTGATTACTACGGTAATTTCGTGCACCGTCTCGACATCACGGCGCCGCACGAACTCCTCGAGTTCACGGTCGACGCCGTCGTCGAGAACAGCGAGCCCCGCCGCCGGCGGCTTGGCGAATGGGACCAGGACGCGCTTGCCAGCGACCCACGACTCGAGTTCGTGCTCCCGAGCCCGCGAGTCCCGCTCGCGCCGAACACGCGCGCGCTCTGGCGCGAGTGGAACGGCGACGACACGAGCTTTGACAGTGTTCTGGCGACAGCCCAGCGCATCCCCAAGGAGTTTCGCTACGTGAGCGGCGCCACCACCGTCGAATCAAGCATCGACGATCTGCTGGAAGGCGGCGCCGGCGTCTGTCAGGACTTCACCCACCTGTTCCTGGCGATGGTGCGCGAGGCCGGGTGGCCCGCGCGATACGTGAGCGGCTACCTCGGCCCGGTGGACGAGGAGAAAGTCGTCGAGGGGCAATCACACGCATGGGTGGAGGTATGCGGCTCGGATGGACGCTGGCTCGGTCTGGATCCGACGCTGGGACAGCACGTCGGCGCCCACCATCTTCGACTGGCCGTCGGGCGTGACTACGGCGATGTGGCGCCCCACCACGGCCTCTTCTTCGGTGCGGCGTCGGGCGCGCCGCCCGAGGTCACGGTGCGCATCGCGCGGATGTCGAATCAGCAGGTTGCCCGAGTTGAGCCGCACGCCGGGGTGCACTGGCAGCAGCAACAACAGCAGCAGTAGGGCGATCAGCTCCAGGGTCTCGCCGATCTCGCAGCCCAGTACTCCTCCGCCGGTTCGGCGAGGTTCGGGATCTCAGGTGCCGCCACGTCAAGCGCGCGGACATTGCTCGCGAGCTGCTCGACTGTCGCTGCCCCGCTGAGAACGACGGAAGCCCAGGGCTGCGCGAGCGCGGCAGCGATAGCGAGGGCGTCCGGATCGTTGCCCAACGCGGCTGCGACCCCACCAAGGATGCTTTCCGGCCGGCCCGCATCGCCCACGGCTGTCAGCCTCCCATTGGCCACCACCTCCTTGACGATGACCGCCCACCCCGCGTCCGCGGCGTCGCCCAGAGCCGGGCCTGCCGAAGGTTCGAGCAGGTTCCAGGTAGCCTGCACGGATCCGAACAGCGGCACTCCGTCGACCTGGACGTCGAGCGCGCGGCGAATGGTGTCCGCCTGTTTGGGGCCGGTCGTGGTGATCCCGATCAGCAGCCCCTGCCCACGGATGCGCGCGAGCGTTGCCAGCAGACGCTGGTCGTCGAGGGCTCCCGACTCGATCGTCAGCGAGTGCACCTGGTACAGCCGCAGTCGTTCCCCGAGAAGCGCTCGTGTCTCGCCGTACTGGCGCTCGAATGTCTCGACCGAGAGGTCCTTGACCTCCTGGACCGGGGATTCCGGATCCCACGCTCCGACGTATGTGTATCCCCACTTGGAGCCGATCACGAGGTCGGGAACGTCACCACGATCCGCGAGCCACTCACTGAGAAATGGCTCTGCGAGACCATACGAGCGGGCGACATCGACGTAGCGAATGCCCGATGCGTCAGCGGCGTCGAGGAGTTCCCATGTCCTCGTGCGAAACGCGGCGATAGAGCGATCGCTGCCGAAGTCGCCGTTGCGGTTCGTGGTGATGTACGCCGGCCTGCCTATTGCGGCCAGACCAAGGCCGATGCGGCTCACCGCCGGTCCGTCACGACCCAGCGAAGTCGACTCCATGCCGAAACGATACGAGGAACCTGCGGCCATGCCTCTCGAGTGGATCACGTCCTGCTCGC
>JBEKKP010000011.1:0-59140 GCA_050010655.1 Candidatus Dormibacteria bacterium | reverse complement strand
GTCTCTGCCTGCGCGTTCACCATGAGGATGCTGCCGTCGGCGACGACACCGACGATCGCGTCCGGGACCGCTTCGAGGAACGACCCAAAGAGCGCGCCACCGAGCGGCGCCCTGGATGCCGCGAGGGTCACGCCTCGGGGTGTTCCGAAGTGCCTCGTGGTTCCGGCGCATCCCTGCGCGCGGTACGGCCTGCGCCGTTGGCCCGTGCGCGCTTTGCTTTCTCCGCCTGATTGGCCGAGATCATCCGGGTCACGAGCTCACCAAAGCCGACGTCCGGCGGAAGCGGATCCTGCCTCGGCGTGGTCTGACGGCCAGTCATGACGCGGTGTGCCCTTGTTCCATACCCCCACCCTGTTCTTTCCTGGCCAATGCGCCGGGCCGGCGCTGACGTCGGCACAGGCTTCGCTCAGAAGCGTTGCAATTACGGCGTTTGGTGCGTGCGACGAGGGGCGTCCAGAGCGGTCTGCATCAGCGCCTCGTATCTGATCGCGACATCGTTGAGATCCCAGCGGTGACGAGCGTGCAAGGCAATCTCATGTGGATCCTCGGGCTGGCGCAGTGCTGCGTCGATCGCGCTCGCGAGAGGACCGGTCGCGGGATCCCACCCGCGAACCATGCCGCGATGTCCTGCGAGGTTCGCGCCGGTGTCGACCGTGGTGAGCACCGGAGTGCCTGAGATCAGCGCCTCCTGGACGACGACCGGAAGTCCCTCGCCGCTTGAAGGGAGTACCAGCAGATCGGCAGCCATATAGAGCGATCCCATCCGCTCGTGGCCCACTGGGTCGAGGACGGTCACATTCGGAAGGCGCCACTCCCGCGGATCCTCGTCGTCAACGCGGCCAACAAGGAGCCAGCGCCAGAGCGGTCGCGCAGCGGCTGCCGTCCTGATATGCACAAGACCCTTTTTCTCCACGAAGCGGCCTGCGAACAGCAACACGGTATCGGTCTGGTGATAGCCGAACTGCTCGCGCATCAGGGACCTTTCGTGCTGCGCAGGCAGCGCGAGTCCGGAGACATCGACGCCGTTTTCGATGACCTCGCTCCGAAGGCCCACAACGACGTCCGCAAACCGCGCTCGGACGCGCTCGCTGACGAATACGACGCGATCCGCTCGAGACAGCATCGGCTCCGTCAACCGGCGGTACGCCTCCCGCTGCACGGTGCGCAAGAGCCAGCGACGATACGGCACCTCGGTGACGTGTTGTGTGATGACGACAGGCCGTCCAAGTTTGCGCGCCGCTCGGAAGATCATCAGGTTCGTCGCGTAGAGACAGTCATGCAGGTGCACGACGTCACTCGCGTCGACGATCTCCTCCAGGGAATGGCGGCAGCGTGGATCCGGTATGGGATATGGAAATCCCAGGCGTCGCTCGGTGACGTTCCACGCCGGAACCGGCGCGTCTTCGGCGTTGCCGCGGTGCGGGTGCTCGCTCGTTTCTGCGGCGACCCAACGGACGGAGTGCCCCTTCGCTCGCAACGCGTGAACGAGGTCGCCGGCGACGCGTTCGATGCCGCCGATGTGCTCCGGAAAGTAGTTACTCGACGCGAGGATTTTCACGCGCGATCAGACCGCGGCGAGGACGGCATGCTGCAGTGCCACGACGGCTGCGCCGTCCTGTCCGCCGATGCCTCGGGGTTGCGAGCGCGTTCGGCACGACGAAACAAAGCGGTGCATCACCTCGTCGTTGCCGTAAGCAAGGCGGCCGCTCGCGTGGAGCACGCCGGACGTCACGGCACCAACGAGATGCCGAGCCCCTGCCTCGGCGCTGGTTCGAAGGATCTCGCGGGCGCTGTGCTCGCCGTCGTTCGGCAGGGTTACGAGGATGTCGCGGAAAATGTCGACCACCGCGAGGCGGCGTGAACCGACCACCATCAGTTGCCACTCGCTGACCGGCGCCTCGAAGTGCATGTCGATCCGCCCAGGCACCGTCCCGTTCTCCAACTGTGCGCCAACGGAAACCGGAGTCTGCCGCCCTGGATGACGCACGACGCTTGTGTTTCCAACGGTGACGCCGTCACCGAGGAAGCGCCGCATCAGGTAGAAGAAATGCGGCGACTCGTCGTAAAAGAGACCGAGCGGCAGTTCCTCATACCAGTCAGGGAGGCGGCGGAGCGGATTCGAGAGCTGCAGCCCCCAGACCTCGCGCAACGGTCCCAGTGAGCCCCGCTCGAGCAGCAGCAGCGCACGACGTACGGACCGGGCGAACTGAAAGTTATGGACGACGCCGAGTACGCGATCGTTGCGCGACGCAAGGTCCGTCAAGTCGCGTGACTCTTCGACCGTCATGGTCAGGGGCTTCTCGAGCAACACGTCCTTGCCCCGGCGCAGAAACCCTGATGCGACGGCATGGTGGCTCATCGGCGAAGTGCCGATCGTGACTGCGTCGATATCGTCGAGCCACGGCACGCCGTCAGCGTCCGAACTGACGGCGCCGAGCGAGACACCGAACTCCGCAGTGGCTTTCGTCACTCGGTCCGCCCTGCGGTCGATGACCCCGATCAGTTGGGCGCCGGTGGTTCGCCTGAGCCAGGGGATGTGGCGATGCGTTGTGACCCACCCCAGCCCCACGGCTGCGAAGCGGATCGGCGTCGGGCGAGTTTGTCGCGTGGCTTCGACTGCACGAGAACGCAACAACGAAGCGGGCTTCATGGCGGCCCGAGCACTGCGCGCGCTCGACGACCGGTGAGCGATGGTCGGCCACTCATGCCCGACGTTTCGTAGACAGCGTCGGGCTCGAGGACAACGGACGGGCGCACCACGACGTTGTCGCGGATGCCGAGCATGCTCATCACGAAGCTAGCGAACACGGTCTGCACACCGCCGGCAATGAGCAGTACGGCAACGATCAACGGTCGCATCGAGGCCTCGGTGTCGAGCGCTCCGTACCCATTTCGGCTCCACGTGACGACGGCAAGCAGCACCAGCGCGAAACCCGCGAGCGTGATGACACTCCCCGCGATCAGACCCTTCTCCAGCGTGGCCACTTGGAAGAAGCGCTCGGTCCGGCGGTCAGACGGGAGGAAGCCGGCGCGCATGCCGAAGATCTTGATGAACGCCGCAAAGAGGATCAACTCGTACCCGATCAACGCGAAGACGCCGCTGACCAGCATGGTATGGACGTCGAGCCCGATCGAGCCGATGTGGCGTGTGCCGCCGAGCAACCACAAGGTCGCTGCGGACCCGATCAGCATAAGTGCGAGGCCGGGGATGAGAAACAGCCACCGAGGACAGAACAGCAGCAGAAAGCGCAGATGCCGCCAGCCGTCGCGCCAGGTACGAAGGTGCGGAGGCCGGCTCCGTCCATCCTTGTGGAGCCGTATCGGCACCTCGCTGATCCGCATGCTCGCCAGCGACGCCTTCACCACGATCTCGCTCGCGAATTCCATCCCGGTCGTGTTGAGCCGCATGCGCCGGAACGCGTCCACGCTGAAACCGCGCAATCCGCAATGGAAGTCACGTATCCGCGAGGAGAAGAAGACCCTGCCGGTCAGCGAGAGAATCGGGTTCCCGATCCACCGGTGCGACCATGGCATCGCTCCCTTGTCGATCCCGCCCGCAAAGCGGTTCCCCATCACCAGGTCATCACCTGCACGCAGCCGTTCGACAATCGGCGGAATCTCACAGAAGTCGTAGCTTTCGTCGGCGTCGCCCATGATGATGTAGCGGCCACATGACGCTGCAACGCCGCCTCGGATGGCAGCGCCGTATCCGGGTTCGTCCACAAGAACGACCTTCGCGCCATGCGCACGTGCGATCTGCTGCGATCCATCCGTGCTGCCGTTGTCTGCAACGACCACCTCGGCCTTGAGATCCATACGGGCAATGGATTCGCGAGCACGGTCGACGCATTGCCCGATCGTCTCGGCTTCATTCAGGCAGGGCATGAGGATCGACACCTCGAGCAGGCGCTTCACGTCATTCTCCGGCCCGGCAGCACCACGCGCCGCTTCACGAGGCGGCCGAGTTTCCGCCGCCAGAGGAGCGGTCCGAGCGCGAGCAGGATGAGGGTCAACGCGCCGATTGCGAAGAGCACGCCATAGTGGGCATACCCGACGTATTCGAAGACCACATCGTGCGTGCCTGCGGAAACGGTGACCGCCACGAATCCTGGGACGACCATGTATGGCGTCGCATCGCGGCCGTCCACCGTCACGCGCCACCCGGGATCGTACGTGGCCTTCAATACGACTGCGGCGGTGCGATTTGCCGTCACCGTACCGGCGAAATATCCGTCCTGTTCTTCGACCAGCACGTCGGTGGTCGTACCCGGGGACGAGTTTGGAGTCGCTGTGAATGGCAGCGTCGGCGCCGCAGCCGCACCGCCGTTGTACGCAACAGTGGCCAGCTCGCCGTCGTGAAACGCCGTCGAGCGCAGATACGGCTGCATCTGAGCCGCCATGTCGCTACGGTTGGCTTCGACGATGCCTGAGGTATCGACAACCTCCATGTACCCGCTGGTCGTCACCACCCAGAGGCGGTGCCGCCCGCTGCTTGCGAGCAAGGTGGCGGGCACCGGTGGCGTCATCCCAGCCGGCATCAGGATGTATCGAATGTCGTACAGCTGATACTGCGCGGGATCGCTCTGGTTGAAATACGCTTCGTTGTCCGTCATGAGCGATGACGTGCGCAAGACGAAACCGACCTCATCCACGTCGTTGTCAGCCAGGTACTCGTAGACGGGCACCTGACCGATCTCGTATTGCGCGCCCCAGTTCCCGGGCAAACCCGCATATGTGCGCCCGCCACCGCTCGCTGTGATGTCGTCGATGAGGACATCGAGGGCCGCTCCATCCGACTGGTCGGTGGCGACCTGTGTCGCGATGCTCGCGGAGTCGCTCGCGGCATAGGCGGCTCGATTGAGCCATGCCGGCAGCGTCACGACCACCGCAGCAGCCATCAGCCCCGCGACGACTGGGACAAGCCGCACGCTCGGGCGCCACCGGCGGGCGAGCCGCAGCGCTGCCGAACCAGCCCACACGAGTCCAACCCCGGCGAGCATGTCGCCGGCGAGTTGGATTCCCATCATGTAGCGCGAGAGGAAGAGGTCGGTATTTCCGGGAAGGAGATTGATGATGAAGCCGAAGGTCGGCCGGCCGGAGAAGAGCACCAGGCTCATCGCCATAAGCCCGAGCAGCGCGCGAGCGCGCACGTCCTTGCGGAAGCGGCACACGCACACGGCGACGCCAAGCGCGACTAGCAGGCTCACGATGGGGAACCGTCCGGAGTCAAAGAGCTGGCCCGTCACCAACCAGCCGATCGCCTGCGGAGCTCCCCAGGAGTTGAGCCAGAACGTGTTCTGGTTGAACACGCTGTCGTTGAAGTACGCAGCGCCGGCGAGGAGCGGCACAACCACGAATGAGGCGACCAGGGCGGCGCCGGCAAACACCAGAGCAGCTCGGCCAACACGGGGTAAGAGGCCGCGCCACACCACGATCACGAACACGCCGACCGACAGCAGCGCGAAGTACCCGGTCAGATAGTGCATCGCGATGGTGAGACCCACAACCAGGGCCGCGAGTGCGTACTTCCCCCGCCCCACACCATGGACCGCACGCCAGCTCGTACCCCACGCAAGTGGCAGCAGGAACATCCCCCACTCCTGTGACCACAAACCGTTGCCGAGCCACGTGTAGCTGAATGACTCGTATCCGTACCCGGTGACGCTCACCAGAAGCGGCGAAATGAGCGCGGCCGCTCCGGATTCCCATTTGGACCATCCGAGGAGGCGAGTGCCGGCGTACACGCTGAGGGGAAACAACGCGAAGAGCAGATATCCGGCCCACCGCTCGGTTGAAGCCGTGCCGAAGATGAGAGAGACATACGCAGTGATGAGATGCGGGAGGCTCTGATAATGCGAGAACTGCGGGTCTCCAAAGCCCAGGTACGGAAACCAGCCGTTCAGCGGGAGCAGATGGCCTTCGTGGATCTGCTGCACCGCCCATCGGACCATCTCGAAGTGCAACGACTCGTCGTTCACCGGCTGCACGATCGTCAGCTCCGCCGACATGGTCACAAGGCCGAACGCGCACGCGCCGGCCACGAACAGCCACGGTGCAAAGCGCCAGAGTCTCGATCGTCTCGGCGATTCGGGTATCCGGACCTCCGGCGCCGCCTCCATGCGACGCACACGCTGTTGTGGCGGAGCTATCACCGGGGGTTCATGACCCCGCTACGCTTTCGGGGTCACGGTTGCTTTGGCTGGATCAGGCGAAGGCGTCGGGATTCGCGACGCGAGCGAGGCTTCGAGCGCCACGGCCTTTGCCCAGTCGGCTTTCGCTTCGGCTGTGTGGCCTTCGCCCTCCAGAATGAAGCCAAGGTTGAGCCACGCCGCCGCGAAACTCGGCTGCAGCGTCAGTACCTGCGCATACAGGGTCGCGGCGTTTGTGGGATCTGAGCTCGCGGTGTCGTCGGCAAGGTTGAAGAGTGCGTCGGTAAACGTTGGTTGGATGACCAGCGTCGCGGTGTACTGCGATTCGGCTTGCGACTTGTTGCCCTGGCGGTCATAGACCGTGCCGAGGTCGTAGTGCGCTACCGCGTTGTCGGGATCCAACTTGATCGCTTGCTGATATGTGCTTTCGGCTGTCGAGTCGTCGCCTGCGAGTTGGGCCTTCAAGCCTGCGGAGACGAGGCTTGCGGCAGTCGGCGGTGAGCCGCACGCAGCAAAGCCGAGAACGAGCACCGACGTGGCGAGGACGCCAATCCTTCGTGTGTTGGCGCTGGTCATGCGTTGCAATGCGGCACTGCTCGTAACTCCGCTCAATGTCTGTAACTGATCTCTACCGGCACGGGTGGTCCGCCCCGCACGAGGTGCGAGACGGACCAGAGCCGTTACGGTCAATCCAAGAAAACGCTCAGGCGTATCGGCTTTTAGCTACCGATGCAGATGAACTTAACCGCGTCGCCAGGAGCGCCATTCGTCGGTGTGAAGGAGGAGCCAGATGCGTAGGTGAAGATCACGGCGACGTTAGTCGTGGTGTCCGACCCGTAGCAAACGTAGCTATTCCCGGTGAAAATGGCGGCGTTGGTCAGCGTCACGGCCGTACCACTTACGCCCGTGCCGATCACTTCGTGCACGCCCGTAGTAGCCGTGCCCGTGGTTCCAGTTGTCGGGACGGTTCCAGCGGGGCCTGTTGCACCCGAAGGTCCGCTAGCGCCTGTGACGCCAATGGGACCCGTAGTTCCAGTTGGACCTGTTGCGCCAGCGGTTCCGCTCACGCCCTGTGCACCCGTTGCGCCCGGAGGACCAGTCACGCCTGCGGTTCCGCTAATGCCCTGTGCACCCGTCGTGCCCGGAGGACCTGTTGCGCCGGCTGTTCCGCTAACGCCCTGTGCACCCGTTGCGCCCGGAGGACCGGTCAAGCCGATCGGGCCAGTAACGCCCATGGGACCAGTCGCACCGGCAGCGCCCGTTGCTCCCGTAGGACCGGTTGCGCCGATAGGACCACCAGAGGGCCCAGTCGGACCCGTTGGTCCAGTAGCACCTGTCGCACCCGTCGGTCCGCCCGGAATGACCGCGGCGTAATAGCCGTAGTAATCCAGGATGATGTCCGCGCTACCCGCGGAGTTAGCGATGTCGAGTAGACCGGTGGAGCCCAGGCCGACCTGAACGAGTGTCTGTGTGGTCCTGCCGGGCAGCACATCGAGGTTCGACGTCCCGGGCTGGCCCGTACCGTCAGGCCACAGCGTCACGAAAGTCGTCGCGTTCGTGTTAACGACCGTGAGGTTGAGGACGACCGCGGTGGCACCCGCCGGGATGCCGCCTCCTCCCGTCACCTGCCAGATGTCCAACTCGTGCGTCGGAGAAAAATGCTCCGCGCCGTTCGACCGGCTGTCGAGCGCACGCACAGGTGTAATTGGTGTGAACGCACTCTGCACAGGCCCTGCCCCTGCATGCGCGATCGATGACTGAGACACCGCTAACGCCAGCGGGACGACTAAAGCTACTCCGAGGGCCCACCGTCGGTGGCGTGCCTCAACGATTCCATTCCTGCTCTCGCCCATTGATCGCCTCCGCGTCGAGTCGGCTATCCCTCGCTGCCGGATACTCTGCGCATCGGTTGAGAATGTCAAGTTTGATCTCGTTTTTGCACAAGCAAATTTTCGCGAGTAGAGTACGCGCCGATAATGAAGCTACAAAAGGCGTTTCGCTATGTTCGGCAGCGTACAAACCTTAATTCATTCGCATATGTTCGCTCGCGTACACAACGTGTCGCGGGTGTTTGCGCGCTACTCGTTCTGAGTGGATGCGCGTCCACCGCAGTTGCGCACGGGACGCCTGGACTGAAAGACATCGGGTACTGCGCATTCATCGACACGGCCGCAGGTGTTATCTCCATCCGCCTCCGTCCTGAGTACGCCCCCCATGCCGTGAGCGACTTCGTATGGCTTGCCCAGCATGGCTTCTACGACGGGCTCAGCTTCTATCAGGCGTGTCCGGCGATCAGCGGGCCTCCCTGCCCCGACACGGCTCCTGTCGCACTCGCAGGGGATCCCACAAATACGGGTACCGGCGGACCCGGCTACAGCGTTGCGTCAGATCCGGTCGTGGGCGAGTATCTCTTCGGCGCTGTAGCCATGTACGGGAGCAGCGCATCCAGGATCGGGAGTCAGTTCCTCATCAGCAAGGGCGACAGCAGCAGCCTGGCGCGGAAGTACGACATCTTTGGTCAGGTCACCGACGGATTTGGCGCGCTGGCGGCCGTGCAGAAAGGAACGCCGATCATCTGGATCGCCATCGTCATGACCGCACCGGAGCCGTGAGAGTCAGTTCCGCAGCCGGAGCGTGATCACCCCCACCATCCCGAGTGACGCGAGCGCGCACGCCGCAACACCGAGTGGCAACGCCGACGCACCTGCGAGTCCGATCAGCGCACCGAGTCCTGCGGGTACCAGGGCACTCCCGATCACTGCACCGAGGATCGCGTAGGTCGACAGCGTCGTCGCGTTGGGAATCACCCGCGTCATCCAGGAGATCGCGACGGGGAAAATCGGCGCGGCGCAGAGTCCCACCAGGGCGAACAACAGTGGTGGCGCGAGCTGAATGCGAATGCCGACGAGAAGGACGGCGCTGATGACGAATGCCGGCACCAGCAGGCGCTGCGGGGACCAGCGCACGGCGAGCGGCGCAGTGAGCACGCGGCCGACAGTGAACGCGCCCCAGAACAGTGATGTCGCTGCCGCTGCGAATTGCGTCGACGACCCGAAGCTGAGCAGGTCGGTCGCCTCCCATGTGCCGACGCCCGCCTCGAGACCTTCGTACACAAGCAGCAACGCCGCAAAGGCGAGGACCAGCGCGAGTGTCCTGCGAGTAAGCATCGGAGGCGCAAGCGCACCGGCGACGACCTCATCCTCTGCCCGCGCGAGAAACAGAACGCACGCGAGCACGCCAACCCCCACAACACCGAAGACGATCGAATACCCGCCCGTGAGCGCGACCACTGCCGGTCCGATGAAGTTGCCGGTCCCGTACGCCGTGTTGACGAGGCTGAGCATCGCCGGGCTCCGCCGCCCGAACCGAGTTGCGAAGTACAGATTGATGAGCACGACGAGACCGCCGGCGCCGATCCCCAGCGCAAAGACTCCGAGGAGCAGTAAGGGCCACGTCGGGGCCGCCGCAGCCGCGAGCAGTCCGACGCCGAAAAGCGTCGTCCCGAATGCGAGCCGGCTGCCCAGTCTCCAACGCGCGTGGGTGAGCCCCATCGAAAGCAGCCCGATGATCTCGCCCATGAAGTTCGCGGTGACGATCAGACCCGCGACGCTGACGCTCAGGTGGAACCGATGCGTGATGTGCGGGATTGAGGGTCCGTACGATGCGATCACGACGCCGAGCAGGACGAACACCGCGAAACCCGCGACAGTCACTGCCCGCGCCGGAGACTCTCGTTCCCTCATCCGGCTGCACGATACGGGTCGGCAGCCTTCCCATTGTGGTCATGGGCCGCCGCATGACCAACCGGCGTCAGGACAGATCCTCGATCCGTGCGACGGCGAGCTCGAGTTGGCGGAGCGTGCGCACCTCGTGTACCGAGGTGCACTCGCGGCTGTACGTGTCCATCGCCGAGTCCCCACTCCCCCATCGCTGACGCGGCTCGGGATTCAACCAGTGCACCTCGCGAACGCGTCTCGCGATGCTTTCGAAGCCTCCGGCGTTCGGGGATCGATAATTGTTTCGCGCGTCTCCAGTGATCAGCAGCGTCGAACGCGGCGTCAGCGCGTCGGGAAAGCGAACGGCGAGCTGTTCCACCACGCGACCGAAGTCACTGTGGCCATCGCGCCAGACGACGTTGGTGCGCGCAAGGACGTGACCTGGCGTGAGCACACCGCCCGCGTCGACCACGATGCGCGTCACCTCGTCAATGCCATCGACGAACGCGAAGCAACGCAGTGCTGAGAACTCGGCGCTCATGGCACTCATCAGCGCAAGCGTGAACCGCGCAAACTCGGCGACGGACCCGCTGACGTCGCAGACGATCACCAGCTCGGGCCTGGTCGCCTTTGGTCGACGCCACATGGGTTGGAGCGGCAATCCTCCCGTGGAGAGCGATCGCCGGATCGTTCGGCGCACGTCGAGCCGTCCCCGATGCGTGAGACGACTCTTTCGCCTGCCGCGCACCGCGAGCCTGCGCGCGAGCGGTCGCAACGCACCGCGCATGACGTCGAGCTCGCGTGCGGTGGCCGTGAGGATGGGAATGTCCATCGGATCGACCGGAGTGCTGCGGCGCGCCTGATCCGCCGCGCGCTCGCCGAGCCGCGCTCGGATCTCGAACGCGAGGAGCCGGCGGAACTCCTCGGCCCTGGACTCGAGCTCTCCTGCGCCAAGGGCGCGCTCAACCTCGGACTCGTCGGCGTCGGGGACGTGATTCCGCATCGCCTGCTGCAACAGACTCGCGAGATCGAGGCCGCGAAGGACGCGGTACAGAAATGCGCGTTCCGAGTCCCGAGCACCTGCTCCGATCCCCGCGAGTTGATCGACGGCCTGTGCCGCGAGGACGCTGAGCGCTGCGGCGTCGTCCGTCTGCAGCGCCGCCAGCAATTCCTCCAGGAGTTGCGTCGACGCTCCGGCTCCCGGCGATGACGGCTGGCTCTGATCGGGTGACGCGCCAGACGGCACGGACGGCGCCGCACTCTGAATGGAAGCCCTGGTCAGCGCATCGAAGGTGCGGTCGAATGTCTCGAGATCGTTCTGCCGCTTGATCAACGTCGAGCGGAGCGCCGCACGAACCTGGGTCAGCGTTGACAGATCCATCACCTCCAGCGCGGCAGCGGCGTCCATCGCCTCACCCGTCGAGACCGGCACTCCCGCAGTTCGCAGGCTGGACGTCAGCCGCAGGACGAGCCCACCCACCACGTCGGATCCACCCATGGTCTGGAATTCTGCGCCGCCTCGTTGGGGCCGATGTCAAGATGACTCGCACGATGACCAGCTCGACTCCTCCATTGGTCCATCTCGGACTGCTCGGCGGACGGCAGCCCTCGGGTTCGCCGCCACTCCGCATCCTCGTGGCGCGCGCTGGCTGGGACTCGCTGTGGATCCCGGTGGATGACGACGTCGATCGCACCCAGGTCGACACGCTGCGTGTCGGCGTCGTGGTCGACGACGTTGCGCAGCTGCCCAGCGCAGCTGCGCCACTGTGGCTACGAGGCGATGCCGCACGCCGAGCACCGCAATCAGTCCACGCGGCGCGCGCCACAAACGCTGCGCTCGATGACATTTCAGCGGACGCAGACAACGCCCGCGCCATCGAAGACCTTCGCAGCATCGCCGTGACACCTGTCCTCGGCCCGGCCCCTCTTGCGCAACTGCTCGATCTCCTGCGGCACTGCGACGGCGACGCGGCCGTCTTCCTCCCGGCCTCGCCGGGGAGAACCGAGGCCGAGGCACGGGCACGCCTCGCGCGCGACCCCGTGCTCGAGGCAGCAGCCGAGTCAGGCGCGCTCGTCGGGACGCTGGAACAGTGTCTGGAGTGTGTTCGAGTGCTTCAGGCTGCCGGTATGCGAGAGCTCCGGCTGCGCCTTCCGGCCACCGCGGATCTCGCCGATGTCATCGCGCAGATGTCGGTGCTCGGCGACGGGTCTCTCGCAAGTGTCCAGCCGGGGACGCCGCGCTCGCAGGCTCCGGGCGCGCCGGTCGGTTGGGGTGGGCGCGGGTGAAGCTGCTCCGCCCGATTGACAGTGCATCGATCGAGCGCGTACGCTCGACCTTGTTCGATCTGCGACTCAGTGTTCGCATGTCGAACACAAAGAGTCCAGAAACCTGAGGGTTGGAGAAACGTGCCGGCATACGTCACTCGTTTCGGTTCGCTCGAGGAGTACGAGAAGGGCAGCGTCGAGATCATCGACGATGATCCAAAGCGCTACACGTTTTCGAACGTCTTCGACGTCGCCGCGCATTCGCGGCCATACGAAAAAGTCGCCGTGGGGAAGAACCGTCAGTACGTCCTCGAGGCCATCCGTGCGGAAGGTCAGTCGGAGTGGCGGAGCACGGTGCACGACGAGTTCGCGCTCGTGATGGACGGCGAGGTCGAGGTGACGCTGCATCGCCTCGCTCCCGACGAGGAACCACCGGAGTCGACCGAGGGCTCTGTCGCGCTCGGTCACGAGCCGTCTGGGCCGCGAATGGGGCGCATCATCGCCCGCCGCGGGCACATGACGCTCCTGCCGGCCCACTCCGCTTATCGATTTCAAGCAGACGCACCATCGGTCATCCTCCTGCAGACGATCGAGGGTGAGGGGACTCTGTACCGATGGGCGGAAATCTGCCAGACACAGTGACATCCGCGCAGCAATTGTCAGGAGTGTGCCAACCAGCATGACCGTACTCATGGATACCGACGTCATCGCGAGCGAGCCCAACGCACATGGCTACGCCGAATTCACGCTCGGCGAATTCACCTTCCGGCGCGACGAGTACTTCGTGTACGTGAAGTGGCCGACCGGGAGCCACGTGATGTCGGTCGATGCCTTCCTGCGTGCCATGCAGCGCGACGTTGCCTGGAATTTCTTCTACGGCATCGTGAATTTCGATGGCGTGGTGGGGACTGTCAACCACTACGGCAACGTGGATCTCTTCGCGGGTCGCTACAACGACGCGTACCGGAAAGCGGAGATGGACCACGTGGAGAACTTCCAGTCCGACCACATCAAGGCCACCTTCGAGCAGATGCTCGCGGACTGGACCAATGCCGCGTTCGATCCCTTCGCCTCGCCGGAGGAGACCGGAAGCGCCTTTGGTGACAAGAACGGCAACAACATCGCGGCGGTCACGAGGCGCAGGGTGGCCTCCAAACGAATGGTGAGCTGCGACGACGACGAACAGATCCGTACCGACGCCACCCACAGGATCAATCGGATGTTCGCGGACGTCGGTCAGGACGTGCCGGACGTCGAGCCCGAGCCCGGGTTCGAGAGCGATGTCAAGGCGTTCAACCTGTATGCGTACCTCTCGCGTTCCGACGTGACCTGGAATCCGTCCGTGGTCAGCGTCTGCAAGGACAGCCTGTACTGCCCTACCACTGAGGAGTACATCCTGCCGATCATCCACGGCAATGACCGCGTGGAGTGGTTCGTCATGCTGAGCGACGAGATCATCTGGGCAGTCGAGGATCGGGACACTGGCGCGGCACGATCGCGCGTGGTCATGAAGCCCGGTGACGTCGCCGCAATGCCGGCGAACATTCGCCACCAGGGATATGCGCCGAAACGTGCGATGCTCCTGGTGTGGGAGAACGCCGACCCAGCCCTCCCGGACCTGTACGCGACCGGCACGTTGCCAAGCCATCCCGTGGACTTCTGACCAATACCTCCGTGACGCCGGACGTGCAACTGCCCGCGCGAGCACGCCCCGACCCGAAGAACCTCAGAACCCGTCTCTTCATTGACGGCGCGTGGGTCGACGCGGAGGAAGGCGGCGAGATCGACGTCCTCGATCCACACGACGGCTCGCTGATCACGCGCATCGCCGAGGCGCGCGCAACAGACGTGGACCGTGCCGTCGACGCGGCCGAACGTGCTTTCCCTGCCTGGGCTGCCACGCCCGCGTCAGAGCGCGGCCGGATCCTGCTCCGCGTCGCCGATCGAATCGAAGCCGAAGCGGCGGCGTTGGCGCACCTCGAGTCGATCGACACGGGGCACCCTCTCCGCGACACGACTCGCCTCGACGTCCCGCGCACGGCCGCCACCTTCCGCTATTTCGGCGGCATGGCCGACAAGCACGAGGGATCGGTGATCCCCGTCGAACGAGGTTTTCTGAATTACCTTCTGCGCGAACCAATCGGCGTCGTCGGCCAGATCGTTCCATGGAACTTTCCGCTGATGTTCACGAGTTGGAAGCTCGGTCCGGCCCTCGCCGCCGGCAACACGGTGGTGATGAAACCGAGCGAACTGACTCCGCTCAGCACACTCCGTATCGCGGAGCTGCTTCAGGAAGCAGGTGTTCCGGACGGGGTGGTCAATATCGTTCCTGGGTATGGGGAAACCGCGGGCTGGGCCATCGCCACGCACCCCCGGGTCCGCAAGCTCTCGTTCACGGGGTCCACCGCCGTTGGTCGCCGTCTTGTCGAGGGAAGCGCCCCGAGCCTCAAACGTCTCCAGCTCGAGCTGGGCGGCAAGGGCGCAAACATCGTGTTCGACGATGCGGACATCGAGTCCGCCGTGAACGGATCCGCGTTCGCGATCTTCCACAACCAGGGGCAGGCGTGCATCGCCGGGTCACGGCTCCTCCTCCACGAGCGCATCGCGGATCGCTTCCTTGACGACTTCCTCACCGTGGCCACGCACATCCGGCTTGGCGATCCACTCGACGCCGCAACGGAGATGGGGCCGCTGACGTCCATGCTGCACCGCGATCGAGTGCTCGCCTACGTTGACGTCGCGCGCGCCGAGGGTGGAGACATTCTCTGCGGCGGCGCGGCGCCGAGTGCGCCGGAGCTCGCAGACGGGTATTACGTCAAACCCACTGTGGTGCGCGCGCGTCCCGGCTCGCGGGTCAGCCAGGAGGAGGTGTTCGGGCCGTTTGTCGTGGTCACCACCTTCTCGGACGACGCCGAGGCGTTGCGGATCGCCAACGCCTCCGAGTACGGCCTGGGCGGCGGACTCTGGACGCGCGACCTGGCCCGCGCGCATCGCGTTGCCGGAGCGATGCAGACTGGGATGGTGTGGATCAACGCGTACAAGCGCGTCTCCCCTGCGTCGCCGTTCGGCGGTGTCCGTGGCTCGGGATATGGGCGGGAGATGGGATTCGAGGCGATGCACGAGTACACGCAGCCGAAATCCGTGTGGGTCAACGTCGACGCCACGTTGCCCGTGTGGTATCCGCCTGCGGATGCGGAGCGATGACTGCGGGATTCACCTGGACGGCCCTGCCGTCACGCGTCGTCTTCGCGGTGGGCGCGCTGGACGTGTTGCCTGACGAAGTCGACCGTCTGGACAAGGCTCGAGTGCTGCTGATCGGCGGCGGAACGTCGACACGCGAGGCGTTTCTCCGCGTCCGAGAAGCGCTCGGCAATCGCGTCGCCGGCACACTGGGTGGTTCGACGCAACACGTTCCCGCCGACCTCGCCGACGACGCGGTGTCAACAGCGCGCGAGGTTGGCGCCGACATCCTGGTCACGATCGGCGGTGGCTCGGCGACGGGTCTCGGCAAGGTGCTCGCATTCACGTGCGACCTGCCGCTGATCGCAGCGCCCACGACATACTCGGGATCGGAGATGACCGCCATCTGGGGCAGGACCACCGCGGGTCGCAAGCACACGGCATTCGACATTCGCGTGCTTCCTCGCACCGTCGTCTACGACCCCGTTGTCTGCACCGGCATGCCCGCTCGTCTTGCAGGAGCGTCCGGGATGAATGCGCTCGCGCACTGCCTCGAAGCCCTGTGGTCCCCGGGAGCGAACCCGATCACCACATCGCTCGCCGTTGACGGCGGCCGGCGTCTGGTCACGGGTCTGCCGCGCGTGGTCGACGACCCCGGAGACGTTGACAGCCACGGCAACAACCTCATCGGAGCGTGTCTCGCCGGCGTCGCGCTTGCGCAAGCCGGCATTGCCGTGCATCACCGCACCTGTCACGTCCTCGGCGGTGGATGGAAACTTCCGCACGCCGAAACGCATGCGGCGCTGCTCCCGCAGACGACCGCCATGGTTGCCCCACGCGCCCCGGACGCGATGGCGGACGCTGCACGAATCCTCGGCGACGACGACCCCGCCGGTGCGCTGTTTGCCCTGCTGGAACGGCTGCGCCTGCCCACCGCGCTCGCTGCGCTCGGGATGCCGGAGGATGGACTCGACGAGGCCGCACACAGGGTGATGCAGGGCAGCCGCGACGATCCCCTCGTTCCCGATGAGCAAGTCGTACGGCAGATGCTCGACGACGCATTCTTCGGCAGAGACCCACGCCGCACTCGCGTTGTCGGCGCGAGCGCCGTACACGCATGATGCTCGTCAATGGCTGAACGCTTTCGGGATCCGGCCGACGTCCTCGCACGGCTGGCAAGCGCCGGATACCTCGCCGACGACACGATCGCGTCGGCGGTGTTTCTCGCTGACCGCCTCGAGAAGCCGATCCTTGTCGAAGGACCGGCGGGAGTCGGCAAGACCGAGCTGGCAAAGACGCTCGCGACCATCACGGGTTCGCGGTTGCTCCGCCTCCAGTGCTACGAAGGCCTCGACGAGAGCCGTGCACTCTATGAGTGGAACTACCGCAAGCAACTACTCCGCATTCAAGCCGGCGGCGGCGCTCCCGAAGTCGAAGCCGACATCTTCAGCGAGCCGTTTCTGCTCGAGCGACCGCTCCTCGCAGCCATCCGTGCTGAGGATGAGGTGGTGCTGCTCATCGACGAGGTGGATCGCGTCGAGGTCGAGACGGAGGCGCTGCTTCTCGAGGTGCTCGCCGAGTTTCAGATCACCATCCCGGAGCTCGGCACCGTTCGCGGCACCCGGCGTCCATTCGTGGTGCTGACGAGCAACAACACGCGCGAGTTGAGCGAGGCGTTGCGTCGCCGCTGTCTTTTCCTCGCCCTGGACTACCCGACGTTGGAACGCGAGCGCGAAATCCTGCTCGCGCGCATACCGGGTATCGAAGATCGCCTCGCCCGCCAGGTGGCGCGTGTCGTGCGCGCGGCGCGACGACTCGATCTGCGTAAGACGCCATCGATCGGCGAGTCGATCGATTGGGCGCGAGCGCTGATGGCGCTCGGCCATGTGGACGTCACATCGGAGGCGCTGCTCCAGACCCTGCCGGTCCTCATCAAATCGCGTCCCGACCTCGTCACCGCAGGACGGGAACTCGGCGTCACCACGACCGGCGCACCGCAGAGCGATTAGCGGCATCGCCGGATTCTTGCGGGGCGTTCGCCAGAGCGGTGGACTCGCGCCGCCGAGAACGATCCTCAGCTGCCGCGTTGCGGCAGACCTCTGCCACTCGTGCGATCGCTCGCGAGTGCGCGGGGCCCGGTGGCACAGAGCGATCGTACGCGGAGCGCGAAGTAGCTGATCCAGCCGAACGCCGTGACGATGCCGATCCGCTGAAGGAGACCGGCACGGCGGGCAAACGGCTCTCCCCCGCCAAAACCCGCTCCCGAGGCAATGAATGCGACCAGCGACACAAGCCCGGTCGCGAGGCTGTATCCAGCCCATCGACGTTCGCTGCGTCGCGCAGCGTCTACGCCTGTGACAACTGCCAGGACCGGGACGCCGATCATCACCGGAACGGCGGAAAGGTCATGGACGACACCGGTGCGCGTTCGGTGGTCCATGCGGTCGGGGACGCCCGGCGGATAGCCGTTGACCGGGTCGGTGGCGAAGATGCCCGCACTGATGAGCCCCAGCCCCGCGGCTCCGAGGAGCCAGGGCGCCACCACCGGAACAGTACGCACTCGCGCGCGCCGGACGCCGGCGGCGAACAGGCAGGTCAGCGTGCCAGCCGCGAAAAAGTTGACTCGCTGGATCCAGCCCGCGTCCCCGAGGGCGAGTGCGCTCACCGGTTGCCGCCGGGCGCTGTAGTCGCGGCGTCGTTGACCCTCGACGAGCGCCGTGCCAATGAAGAGCGGCGCCATCACCACGCCGCAGTCAACCAGCAGCCGTGTTGCGTGCGCAGCTTGTGGCAGTTTCATCGCCGGGGAGCATACTCGGCAGGCTCTCAGTGAGCCACTCCCCGCCGCGTGTGGACGCCTGAAAGACTTCTCCTAGATCGTATATCGCGAAATGCGGCCAGGGTCCATACTCATGCAAAAGCACGAACGAGGACGAGTCCAAACACGTGGAAAGAGTTTGCTTCATACTCCGCCTCCGTCCGGATCGCGTTACGGAGTATCGGGCACGGCATCACGCGATCTGGCCCGAGATGCGTGTCGAGCTTGCCAAAGCAGGCTGGCACAATTACACGCTGTTCATTCGTGAAGACGGCACGTTGATCGGCTATCTCGAGTGCGAGGATTTCGTGGCGGCTCGAGCTGCGATGGCCGGCACCACCGTCAACGCACAGTGGCAGGCGGTCGTGGGTTCGCTCTTCGCGGATCTCGAAGGCAAGCGTCCTGATGCGCTCATGCACCCTCTCGAAGAACTCTTCCACCTCGACTGAGGCAGGGTGCGTGGCGACGCTCCTCACACGGACAATGCGGGCGAGCGTCGTGCGCGCCTACGAGCCGATCAGAAGCTGGACGACCGCCTCGACCTGATTGAGCGTTGCTTCGGCCGTGACGTCATATAGGACAGAGCCCTTGACCGCCTCGACGATCGAGGTGGCGACATGCGTGGAGTTGGTGGATGCATCGTCGAGCGTCATGCTGAAGGCCGCGTCACCAAGGCCGGACACCGAAGCAGCAGACACGTGCTGCGCGGCCGCCTGACTCTGCGCAGCCTGCTGGAGCACGGACGCAGTCGTGCCGGGCGCTAGAGACACGACGATCACCAGATTGGCACCGGTTGTCGGATCAGCGTAGGTGCAATAGAGACTGCCCGTGGTGGCCTGCTGCGCCGGCGCCGGATACGTCGAGCCCGCGGCCGCGGATATTGCGGCCGCCGTCGGACAACTTGTTGGAACCGCGCCACTTCCGGACGATGTCGCAGCGGCCGCGCTTGTCGGTGTCCCGGTTGCCCCTGCCGCGCCACTGGAAGAGGTCGATGGGGAGGATGAACCACACGCCGCAAGAACCGCTCCGCACACGACAGCAAGCGCGACGGCGAGATGGACGTGGCGTGTCGAAGCGTTGCGCGTCATCAATGGTCTCCCGTGAGAGATCGAACGTTCAGACTAGACAGTCATGATCGATCCGCGATCCGCTCCATCATAGGGGCAGCCGCAATGGTCACCGATCCGCCGACGATTGCGCCTCGCCGGACGAGCGGTTCGTCGAAGATCCTTGCCGCCATGGCCGGCACCGTGGTGCTCGCAGCCGCAGCCGGCCTAGGCGTCGGCTTTGCATCACGACCCAAACTGCCCGCGTCCCCTGTCGTTCCGACATCGACAATCTCCGCGACGGTGCGGGCAGCGGCGCTTTATCAAACGGCACTCAACACCATCGCGGCATCGGTTGGATTTCATTACGTTGCGATCTATCCGGAAACCGAGACGATCATCGGAGACGCCGGACGCTCCGTTGGACGGCAGGTGGTGACATTCAAATCGAGCTACGGTGTTGAGGCGTTCACGCTCGTCCTGGACAACACCGGCACGCTGTATTTCCAGGGCAATGCCCCGGCGGTCGAAGACCAACTCGGCGTGTCAACGAGCACGACGTCTGAGGTCGAAAACAGATGGGTGTCGCTTGTGCCTGGCAATGGTCCGTATCCCGAACTTGCTTCCGGAATGACCGTTGCCGAGCAAGGCGTCTTCCTGCCCATGACACCGATCTCTACGGATTCGGTCAAGCTCGGCGGGAGAGCCGCAACCCAGATCGTTGGGACCGCAACGGTGGATGACCCCGGTTTAGCGGCACTCCTGGATATCGATACGAGATCGCACGCGCCGCTCGCGTACTCATCCACCGCGGTGACGACAAGCGGTCCCGCGACCAGCACTGTCACCTTCAGCGCGTGGGGAACACAGGTATCGGTCACGGCGCCGTCGGCGGCGATTGCATGGTCGACCCTCGGCGGTTTGACGCCCCCGAGTGGCTACGGCGGCGGCTGAAGCTCTGCCAGGTTCACGAAGGCATTGAGCGAACTCAGGAACGCGCAGACGATTGCTCAACAAGGCTTTTGAGGCGAGCGAGGTTGCCGCGCCAGAGCCGTGTGAGCACCGGTCGCCCGAAGACTTCACCGACCGGTCCGCCGAACCACCAGGGAAACAGCAACGTTTCCTCCCAGGAGAAGCGGGTGCGTTCGTTGCCCACGCTGCGAAGACTGAACACGCCCGATCCGCGCACCACGCCACGATGCTCCACCCCCATCGCCACGTTGGGGATCCACCTGGTGATCGACATGGCGTCAACAAGGCGAATCGGTCCAATCTTCGTGCGGCAGTCGTAGACGGTACCCACGCCTGCGCGCTGCGGCGTCCGGAAGCTGATCGATTCGGCGTCCGACATCCAGGTGACGTGCGAGCCGATGTCCTCGATAGCGGCCCAGACAGTTGCCGGCGGTGCGTCGATGATCGTCGCAATTCGGATTGTCGTGCTCACTTCACCGAACGATGCTACGCGCACCCACCGCATTGATCGCCGGGACCAAAGAACCCCGAGAACTCGCCAGGTCTGGCAGGAACACCTGAGACAATGATCCTCGAAGCGGCCGTCATGGATGAGACCGCCTGACGACGCGACACGGCGCCTAAGCGCCGGGGCTGCCTGTGGCGGGCTCGGTGCTCCACGCCCGGATTGCACCCGCGAAGGCGGCGGGCGTTTCAGAGGCCGCGAAGTGCGCGACACCTTCGAGCATGACGGTGCGCGCACCGGGAAGCAGTTGCTGCCAGTGCGCCAGCTCCGGTGCCTGGAAGGCATCGTCCTTGTCGCCCCAAAGAATGAGCGCGGGCAACGCCGAAAGCTCAGGCAGTCGCGCTTCGAGCGCCGCGAGAAACTCGTGGGAAGCAATGATCTGCTTGGGCAGAATCCACGTCGGCGCTCGGCGCCCCGCAGGGAGCGGCCTTCGGTAGTGGACCATCTCGGCGTGATTGAGCTTGCGGCGCTTGTGGCTGAGTGGGAGCAGGACGTTGACAAACGCATTGAAGTACTTGCTTCCAAAGTGTCCGATCGGGCCACCCATCAGTCCTGAGAACTTCTCGAAACCAGGGTTGCCGTTCACCGGCCACGCCCAGGTGTTGCTGATCACGACGCCGGCCAGGCGCTCGGGCTGGGCGAGCGCTGCGCTCAAACCGATCGGGCCGCCCCAGTCCTGCACGACAACCGAGTAGCCGCGCAAGTCGAGCGTCTCGATCAGCTCCGCAAGCACCGCCGACTGGTCACTGGGGAGAAACGAGAACCCAGGCGCAGCGCGGGAAAGCCCAAACCCGGCAAGGTCAATCGCGACGCAGCGAAATGAATCCCTCAATGCCGCGACGACATCACGGTAGAGGAACGACCACGTCGGGTTGCCGTGCACGAACAGCAGCGTCGGCCCGGTCCCCTCGTCGATGTAGTGGATGTGGTTGCCGCGGATTTCGAGCACGCGACTCTCGAATGGATACAGTTTTGCGTCGAGCCACGCAGGACGCGACAAAGCTGCCGGCACAGAAGACTCCTCTCCAGGCGTGTCGATGGAGGATTGGCACTGACGAGTTGGCCGTCTGAGCGACATTGTGACCTCGTGATAGATCGCTCATGTCACTGCGCCCCGCCGGAGCACGTTGCTGCCTAAGGAGGGGCACTTCTTCGAGACCTACCCCCCCGAGAGCCGCCTCACGCGGGCGACGACGTGCCACTGGCTCGATGCTCTCACGTCAGCGCTGCATCCGCTCTTCGTCAGGACGCGCCCGTAGGGGCGCGCGTTCGCCGCGACTGCAGTCCCGTCAACAGGTCGGTGACCCGCGCCGCGGCTTGAGCGGGGTCCTGGCGGCGAATCGCCCGCGTGATCGCCTGGTGCCAGCTGAGCACGAGTCGCGCATCGCCGACCTGGAACGCGACGTTCAACTGTTGCTTGATGAGCGTCCCCAGCGACTCGACGAGCGTGCCCAGAAGGCGATTCCCACTGGCATCGGCAACGGCGATGTGAAACGCGGTCGCGTTCTCGACGAAGTCGGCAGGATGGTCTCGAGCTTGGCCCTCGTGCTCCAGAATCCGCTCGAGAAGTGGCACCGTTCGGACGTCCGACCGCGTCGCTGCGAGCCGGGCCGCCATCGGCTCCAGCGCCAGGCGGACCGCGAGGAGATCGTGCTCCGTGGCGACCGGCCACCGCGAGAGATGGAGTTCGAACGGGGCTTCGTTGAGATCGGTCGCGCGCACGAAAGTGCCACCGTTGAAGCCCCGGCGAACCTCGAGGAGCCCGCGGAGTTCCAGAGTCTTGAGCGCCTCTCGAACCGCCGATCGTCCGACACCCATTCGCCGCCCCAGTTCGGTTTCGTTGGGGAGCTTCTGCCCGGGAAGGAGACGCGACTCGAGAATGTCGGTCTCGACGCGAACCGCCACCTTCTCGAAGAGCCTCTCCACGTGGATCGGTGTCCACTCGCCGTTCGCGGAATCATCGTCCGCCAGCCGCGTCACAGCCGCTTTCCGTGCGCTTGACGGAGGTTATGTCGATCGATATGGTGTCTGATCGTCAGACGATAGCCCAATCCGTCGTTTGGGTCCAGCGGACCACTCCGGAGCCGACGTCAAGGAATTGAGCCCTCAGCTCGTCAATTTGCACCAACTGCGCCGGCAGCTGGTCTACCTCGAGGAGTTCTCGGACTTCTACCGCCCTCGATTCGAGGCGGCAGGTTTGCGGCGCTCCGATCTGGCCAACCTCAAGCGTCTCAGCGATCTGCCGTTCACCACCAAGGAGGAGCTGCGCGATAGCCAGCTCGCTGCTCCCCCACTCGGCACCCACGCCGCCATGCCGCTGCGCGACACCGTCCGGATCCACTCCTCCACCGGCACCACAGGAAGGCCAAGTTGGGTCGGTCTCAGCCGGCGCGACGCAGCCACCTGGACCGCCATCACCGCTCGCGCGCTCGTGACCCAGGGCCTCGAGCCGTCTGACGTCGTCATCCACGCCACCAGTCTCGCCCTCTTCGTCGGGGGCCTGCCGGTCAAGGACGCAATCGAGAGCATCGGCGCGACGTTGGTACCGATCGGCACCGGGAACTCGGAGCGCGCCGTGCTCGCCGCTCGAACGCTCGGATGCAACGTCCTCCACGCGACCCCCTCGTATGCCGTGTATCTGGCCGACTATGTCCGCCAGCACTACGACACCGATCCTCGCGAACTCGGGATCCGCAAGATCATGGTCGGCGGTGAGCCCGGCGGTGGTGAGGTGGCGATGCGCGGCCGCATCCAGGGCGACTGGGGCGCGCGCCTGACCGAGGGTATGGGCAATGCCGACATCGCCCCGATCATCTGGGCGGAATGTCCGGAGCAGGACGGCATGCATTTCACCGCGGCGGCTGACGTCGCAGTCGAGCTCATCGACTCGGCCTCCGGAGCCGAGCTTGCCTTTGAGGCGGGTGCAGAGGGTGAGCTGATCTACACGACCGTCAATCGTGAGTGCTCACCGCTTCTTCGAATGCGAAGTCGAGATCGCGTCGTCGTCATCGGCGACCAGTGCCGATGCGGGCGGACGACGCCGCGCATCCGCTGCATCGGGCGTACCGATGACATGCTGATCCTGCGCGGGGTCAACGTCTTCCCGTCGGCGATCCGCGACGTCGTCGCCGAGCTCCACCCGGCGACGACCGGGGCGCTGCAGATCCTCCTTCCTCGACCCGGACCGAGGGTCGAGCCGCCCCTACGGCTGGTGGTCGAGTACGGCCGCGAGGCCATCGCGCTCCCGGCACTGGCTTCCGAGCTCAAGGAGCGGATTCGCGGCCGGCTGCAGATCGCAGTCGCAATCGAGCTGGTGCCACCGGACACCCTGCCGCGATCGGAGATGAAAACCCAGCTGATTCGCCGGCTCTACGAAGAGCAGGCTCTCACATCGCCTGTGCAGGCGCCAACCGCACCATCCGAGAGGAGCCGAGGATGACTGCCAACGCACCGAACCGTGCCTTCGCCAACCCGTACGACGTGAAGCCCCCGGAAGGCTGCGCCGACTACGCCGAAATGTACCCGTACTACCTCCGCTTCAACGAGTCGCTCCGAACCGGTGACGAGGATCGCTTCTGGTTCTTCAACGGCATGCACTTTCCGGAGCCGGTGTTTCCCTTCGACATCATCACAGCCGACTCGCCGTACATGGCGCTGGGGCAGATCAACACGCGCATCTTCGCCGTGCCGCCGGCGCTCGGGATCGAGCACCGCGTGCTCAACGGCTACGTGTACATCAGCAGCAACTCGGTGCTCGATCCCGAGGAGATCGGCCGCCGGGCGCAGCTGTTCCTGCCCCGGGCCGGCTACTACTACCGCAACTGGGACGAGCTCTACGCCCGCTGGATCGTGAAGGTGGAGGCCGCAATCCGTGAGCTCTCAGCCCTCGAGGTGCCCCAGCTCGAGGAGTTCGAGCCCGAGTCGGTCGTCATGGACGGCGTCGGATTCGGGTCGACGTACCAGCTCATGGTCGCGTACAACCGCTTGCTCGAGAGCATCGATCTCGTCTGGCAGTACCACTTCGAGTTCCTGAACCTCGGCTACGCCGCTTACTTGACCTTCACCCAGGTCTGCCGCCAGCACTTTCCCGACATCACCGATCAGTCGATGGCGAGGATGGTCGGCGGCGTGGAGGTGACGACGTTCCGCCCGGACGAGGAGCTCAAGAAGGCGGCGCGCGAGGCGGTCAGGCTCGGGATCGGCAACCGGGTGGAGGGCGGCGGCACCCTCGAGGACCTCGAAGCGCGGGTTGCAACCGATGCAGCCGGCCGCGACTGGATGGCTCAGCTGCGCTCGGTGATGGACCCGTGGTTCTACTTCTCGTACGGCAACGGCTTCTACCACCACCATCGCAGCTGGATCGACGACCCACGCCTCCCCGTGGCGACGATCGGCTCCTACGTGCACCGCCTCACTGCGGGCGAGGACATCGCCCGCCCGGTCGATGAGGTCCGCAAAGAGCGTGACCGCATCGCCGCCGAGTACCGCGGCCTGCTTCCCGACGACGACTCGCGGCAGGGCTTCGACGAGGCACTGGGACTGGCGCGAACCGTCTTCCCATACGTCGAGAGCCACAACTTCTATGTGGAGCATTGGTATCACACCATCTTCTGGAACAAGGTCCGCGAGTTCGGCGCGCTCCTCGCACGCTTCGGCTTCTTCGAGGATGCGGACGACGTCTTCTACCTGCAGCGCAACGAGGTGCTCGACGCGCTCACGGACCTGCGCATTGCCTGGTCGGCCGGCAGCGATCCGGTTGGAGGGAGGTACTGGAAGCCGATCGTCGCGCATCGGAAGGACCTCATCGACCGCCTGAAGCAGTGGACGCCGCCGCCGGCACTCGGGCCTGCGCCCGACAGCGTCCAGGAGCCGATGACGATCATGCTCTGGGGGGTCACCACCGAGCACGTGCAGTCCTGGCTCGACGGCGCCGGAGCGTCGACGACGAGGTTGAAGGGTTTCGCGGGATCGCCGGGCATCGCCGAGGGACGCGCCCGCATCGTGCTCAACCTGGAGGATCTCGACCGCCTCGAGGACGGCGAGATCCTGGTCGCGCCGGTCACGAACCCGAGCTGGACGCCCATCTTCGGCCGGATCGCCGCCGCGGTTTCGGACATCGGTGGCGTGATGAGCCACGCCGCCATCGTCGCCCGGGAGTACGGGCTTCCTGCCGTTGTCGGCACCGGGTTCGCGACGACCGTGATCAAGACGGGGCAACGGATCCGCGTCGACGGGAGCGAAGGAGTGGTAACCCTTCTTGACTGAAACCCCGCTGATCGCTCGGCTCGACCAGATCGGCCGCAGTGATGCCGACAGCGTCGGTGGGAAGTGCGCCGGTCTCGGCGAACTCATCCATGCTGGGATCCCGGTACCACCGGGCTTCGCGGTGACCACCGAGGCATTCCGTACGCATCTCCTGGAGAACGACGTGTCAGCCCGTGTGGCGGCCGGCGCCGCGATCCGGCGTGCGATCGAGGAGGCCCCGATGCCCGCAACGCTCGCAGCTGCGATCACCGACGCCTACGCCGCGCTCGCTGCGCTGACGGGGGGCACACCCGCCGTCGCGGTGCGCTCGAGCGCCGTCGGCGAGGACAGCCGCGCGGCAAGCTTTGCGGGGCAGCAGGAGACCTACCTCTGGGTTTCGGGTGCGCAGGATGTCATTGATCACGTTCGACGCTGCTGGGCCAGCCTGTACACGAGCCAAGCGGTGTCGTATCGAGAGCACCTTGGCACCGCTGTGGTGCCCGCGATCGGCGTCGGCGTGCAGGTGATGGTCGATGCGCGCGTGGCCGGGGTCATGTTCACGCTTGATCCGGTCACCGGCGACCGCTCCCAGATCGCTGTCAACAGCGCGTGGGGCCTCGGGCTCGCGGTTGCCAACGGAGAGGTGACACCCGACGAGTTTCTGGTCGACAAAGTGATCATGGAGATCACCCGCCGGCGTGTGACCGACAAACCGTTCGAGTACGTTGCCGCGGGCACCCATGGCGTGGCCCGCAAGCAGGTGACCGCCGATCGCCGCGCGAGCTCGTCGCTCACCGACGCAGAGTTGCTGACGCTCAGCGGGGTCGGCAAGCGCGTCGAGGCGCACATGGGATCGCCCCAGGACATCGAATGGGCGATCGACCGCCGCCTCCCGTTCCCGGAAAGTCTGTTCGTCCTCCAGAGCCGGCCCGAGACCGTCTGGGCCAACAAGCCCGCAGCCGCTCAGACCGCGCCGCCGGCTTCCCCGGTCGGGTCGCTGACCTCGATGATGCGTGGCATGCTCCGTCAGCCGGGTGCGACGTCGCCCTCGACCGACTCACCGGAACGCCCATCATCGAATTGACCGCTCCGACCGAAGCGCTCTCGCCGTGACCACAGTTCGACTGGTCGACACGACGCTCCGCGACGGTAACCAGAGCCTCTGGGGCGCGATGGGGATGACCACTCCCGACGTGCTCGGCATCGCGCCGGTGATCGACCGCGCAGGCTTTGTGGCAGTGGATTTCACCAGCAGCACCCACATGGCGATCTCGGTTCGCTATCACAAGGAAGACCCCTTCGCGCGCATCCGGCTGGCCCGCGATGCGATGCCCTTGACCCCGCTCAGCTTCATCACGACGGGGATGCGCTTCATCAGTTGGGATCGCTCCCCGGAGTCGGTCATGCGCCTGTCCCTACGACTCGTTGCCAGGAACGGGATCCGCCGTCTCCAGATCTCAGAACCCATGAACGACACCGCGGCAACCCTGGAGGTGGCCAGGATGGCCCGCGAGGAGGGGATCGCCGAGATCGTGCCCGCGCTGGTCTTCACGATCAGCCCGTTCCACGACGACGACTTTTTCATCCGCCGTGCGGCAGCTCTCTCCGCGTCACGGGACGTATCCCACCTGTACGTGAAGGATCCAGGCGGACTCCTCACTCCCGAGCGAGTTCGTGCCCTTCTCCCCCGGATCATCGAAGCCGCGGCGGGCATGGATGTGGAACTGCACTCGCACTGCACCACCAGTCTCGCGCCCGTCTGCTACGTGGAGGCAGCCCGCCTCGGTATCGCGGCACTGCACACCGCCATCGGACCGCTCGCGAACGGGACCTCGCAACCGTCGGCGGAACGGACGGTGGCAAACCTTGCCGAACTCGGCGTCGAAGCGGGAGTCGATGTGAACGCGATTGCCGAGAGCGCCGCCTACTTTGGCGAGATGGCCGAGCGCAAGGGGCTCGCGCCCGGAGCACCGCTGGAGTACGACCTCTCGTACTATCGCCATCAGGTGCCCGGCGGCATGATGACGACGCTCTCGAGGCAACTCGCGGAGATCGGCCAGGGAGACCGCTTCGCCGAGGTGCTCGACGAAGCCGTCCGGGTCCGCGAGGACCTCGGGTTCCCGATCATGGTCACCCCGTTCAGCCAGTACGTAGGGGCACAGGCTGTCTTCAACGTGACCAGCAAGAAAGGCCGCTACGCAACGATGCCGGACGGCGTGATCGCCTACGTGCTCGGTACGTTCGGCACGCCGCCGGGTCCGATCAGCGACGACGTACGCGATCGCGTCGCCGCGTCGAAGCGCGCCGGTGAGCTGAGCCGGCCCAAGCCCGAACCGACCCTCGCGGACCTACGTCAGACATACGGGATCAACCGCTCCGAGGAGGAGTTGCTGCTCCGCGCGGTGCTCCCGGCGGCGCAGGTGGACGCTGCACTTTCCGGCTCGTCTACCCCGGCATGAGCGCCGGCGAACTCGCCACACCGGCACCTCGCGGGCTCGTCCTCGACATCGACGGCTGCCTGGTGCTTGCCGACCGCCCGGGAGGCGAGGGCGGCGAGGTGCTGCCCGGCGCTATCGACCTGCTCGAACGCGCGCGCGCCGCTGCGATCCCGTATGTCCTCTTCACCAACGCGAGCACGCTCACACCGGAGGCATACGCCGATGGGCTCAGGGCGATGGGCCTCCCGGTAGGGCGCACGGACGTCATGACCCCGGGCCTGGTGGCGGCGAACCTGCTTGCGAAGCAATATCCGTCCGCTCCGGTGCTCGTATTCGGGGGTTCCGGGGTCGTCGATCCACTTCGCGAGCGGGGCATCCGCATCCTCGAGGTTGAGGAGCACGAGCAGGCGGAGGCCGTGCTCGTCAGCTTCGACCTGGAGTTCACGGCGCGCAAGCTCGACGCTGCGTGCCGCGCGGTCGCGCGGGGCGCTGTGCTGCTGGTGACGTCGGACTCGCGCTGGTTCGCCGGACGAAATGGACCTCAGGTCGGCGTCGCGGGCGCCATCGCTGCCGGGATCACCCACGTCACCGGCGTCGTCGCCAGCGTCATGGGGAAGCCGTCGAGCTTCGCGATGCATGAGGTGGAGCGGCGTCTCGATGTTGCTGCGAACGATCTCGTTGTCGTCGGCGACGACCTTGCGCTCGAGCTGAGGATGGGCACTGAGGCCGGGAGCCGCACTGTGCTCGTGCTCACAGGGATGAGCTCGCGAGGCGATGTCGACGGCCTGCCTGTGAGCGAGCGCCCTGACGCGATCATTGATGGCATCTGGGATCTTGCGTCGCTCCTCGGCTTCGCATCGCTCGCTCCCTGATCGTCTTCGCGCCCCCCGACAAGAAGCAGCGCGCGCTTCGCTAGCCCTCGACCTCCCTTTTCTCAACAACTGGCTCCCTCGAATATGTTCGCAATACGAACATATCGTGCGTAATCCGAACGGCCAGCCGAGACGACGCGACAAAGTCCGCTTCGATTCGGCAGTAGTCGCGGAGCGTTGACGACCCCTCAGTCGCGTCACTACACTTATCCGCATAGCGAGCGAGTGTTCGCAATACGAACACAGAGCACCGCGATCAGGTACGCCAGGAGGCCTCGAATGACTACCGACCGCGACATCATTCGGCTGGGGCAGCTCGACCAGTTGGCGCTGAATCCGGTCGTCAACCGGCGACGCTTCATCGAGCTCGCCGGTGGCGCCGGGGCCGTACTGGGGCTCGGACCGATCCTCGCCGCCTGTGGGAGCAGCAGTCCGGGAACCTCAGCGACCGGGAAGACAATTACGCTGAAGGTCGGATACGTCAGCCCTGAGACCGGATCGCTGGCGCCCTTCGGGGTCGCCGATAAATTTGTCCTGAACGCAATTCAGAGCGGACCGTGGAAGAACGGCATCAAGGTTGGCAACACCACCGTCAACGTGCAACTGACGGTGAAGGACTCGCAGTCGAGCGACAGTGTTGCGGCGCAGGTTGCTCTTGACCTCATCAACAACGAATCGATCGACCTCATGCTCGTGTCGTCCACGCCGGACACCACGAATCCCGTCTCAGATCAGTGCGAGGCCAACGGCGTCCCGTGCATTTCCACCGTCGCACCGTGGCAGTCGTGGTTCTTCGGCCGCATGGGCGTCCCGACCAAGCCGTTCATGTGGACCTATCACTTCTTCTGGGGGCTCGAGGACATCGAGACCACGTACTTCGACATGTGGTCTCAGGTTTCCAACGACAAGGTCGTCGGCGCGCTCTGGCCCAACGACTCGGATGGCAATGCTTTCGCGAGCGCCACCACGGGTTTTCCCCCTGCGATCAAGACGGCCGGCTACACGCTCGTCGACCCGGGCCGGTACCAGACCATGACCCCGGACTTCACCACCGAGATCAACCGGTACAAGAATGGCAATTGCGACATTCTAACCGGCGTGCCCATCCCTCCGGACTTCAACACGTTCTGGAAGCAGGCGTCGCAGCAGGGCTACAAGCCGAAGATTGCGAGCATTGCCAAGGCGCTGCTCTTCCCCGACACGATCAACGCCCTCGGCGGCATCGCCGCGGGTCTGTCCACGGAAGTGTGGTGGACGCCGACGTTCCCCTATTCCTCGTCGCTGACCGGCCAGTCGGCGTCGCAGCTCGCGAGCGCTTACACCCAGAGCACCGGCAAGCAGTGGACGCAACCAATCGGCTATGTCCACGCGCTTTTCGAGGTGGCCACGGACGTCATCAAGCGCGCCGCTGACGTCACCGACCCGAGCGCGTTGGTGGCGGCGATCAAGGCAACGAACCTCAGGACCATCGTCGGAACCGTCGACTGGACCGGCGGGCCAGTGGCGAACGTTGCCAAGACCAAGCAGGTCGGCGGCCAATGGCGGCCAGGCACCGACTATCCCTTTGACCTCATCGTCGTGAGCAACAAGGACAACCCGGACGTGCCTCTTGGCGGCTCGTTGCAAGCCATGGCCTAATAGGCGCTCATGGCGCCGCTGCTCGCCCTCGACAGAATCGGCAAGACGTTCGGCGCACTGCAGGTCATCGACGCATTCACCGCCTCGGTGGATGCGGGCGAGATCCTTGGCGTCGTCGGACCGAACGGAGCGGGCAAGACGACGCTGCTCAACCTCATCTCCGCGGCCACGCCGCTCAGTGCCGGGCACATCTGGTTCGACGGCGTCGACGTCACACGCACCGGACCCGAAGAGCGCTGCCGCATGGGAATCGCGCGCACGCATCAGGTCCCTCAACCGTTTCGAGCGCTGACGGTCTTCGAGAACGTCCTGGTGGGGGCGACCTACGGCCGTGGACGACCCGAGCGCCGGGCAACACATGTCGCCGCGTTCACGGCTCTAGAACGTGCCGGCCTCGCACCGTGTGTGAACCAGGTTGGGGGCTCGTTGACACTCCTGCAGCGCAAGCAACTGGAGCTCGCCAGGGCGCTCGCGACTGAGCCGAGATTGCTCTTGCTCGACGAGCCCGCGGGAGGCCTCGCCGACTCGGAGGTGCCGGAGCTCGTGAGCACCATCGCCGAGCTCAAAGGTCAGGGCATCACGGTGATCTGGATAGAACATGTCCTCCATGCGTTGCTCGCCGTGGTGGACCGGATCCTCGCGATGGAGTCAGGACGGGTCCTCATCGAGGGCGACCCGCGAGCGGTGATGGCGAGCCCCGAGATTCGTCGCGTGTATCTCGGTCTCGATGAGACTGCCACGGCGTTGGTGACGGATGAGCCTGCTCCGCGTCGAATCGATCAGTAGCTACTACGGCGACCTTCGCGCGCTGAGCGATGTCGATATCTCCGTGGAGTCGAGCGAGACGATCGCGGTCATCGGCGCCAACGGCGCCGGGAAGTCCACGCTGCTGCGGTCGATCATGGGCCTCACCTCCGTACGTTCCGGAGAGATCTACTTCGACGAGCAACCGATCAAACGCCTGCGCACGTACGAGCGCGTGCGGCTGGGGCTCGCCCTGGTGCCGGAGGGCCGCCACGTCTTCCCCAGCCTGAGCGTCGAGGAGAATCTGCTCATGGGCGCTCAGCGAGGCCGCCCCGGGGCGTGGTCGATCGAGAGCATCTTCGAGCTGTTTCCCATCCTCCAGCCGCGCCGCCGGGCAGCCGCGGGGCTGCTCTCGGGGGGCGAGCAGCAGGCGCTGGCAATCGGGCGGGGCCTCGCCGCCAACCCCCGCCTCCTGCTGCTCGACGAGGTGTCGCTCGGGTTGGCGCCCATCGTGGTCCGTGACCTCTACCGCGCGCTCGCACAGGTAAGCGCCGCGGGCACCACGGTGGTCGTCGTCGAACAGGACGTGCAACAGGCGGTGCGTGTCTCGCACCGTGTCTACTGCCTGCTCGAGGGCCGTGTTTCCTTGAGCGGCCTCACGTCCGACATCGACCTGCAGCGCATCAGCGCCGCATACTTCGGCGTCTCGAGCTGATCGATGCAGACGGTCAACACGGTCATCCAGGGCGTCCTGCTCGGCGGACTCTTCGCGCTCTTCGCCTCAGGTCTCTCGCTTGCGTTCGGTGTGATGCGCATCGTCAACGTGGCGCACGGCGACTTCATCGTCCTGGCCGGCTACCTCGTGCTGGTGTCGGTCAACGAGACGCACATCAATCCGTTTCTCACCCTCGTCATCGTCACCCCGGCCATGTTCGGACTTGGCTATGTGCTGCAGCGTGGCGTGTTGCAGTACACGTTGCAAGGTGGCGTGCTGCCACCGCTCCTGGTCACGTTCGGCATGTCGGTGGTCATCCAGAACGGGCTCCAGCAAGGATTCAGCGCTGACTCCCAGGGGTTTCTCGCCGGAGGGTTCGCCACCGGGAGCCTGACGATCACCCACGATATTGCAGTCGGATGGCTCCCGCTCACCTGGTTCGTGGTTGCCATCGCTCTGCTGATCGCACTCAATGCGCTGTTCGAGAACACAGCGTTAGGGCGCGGCTTCCGGGCGGCGGCAGACGATCAGGAGACCGTCCAGTTGATGGGGATCGACCATCGCCACGTGTATGGCATGGCGTTCGGCATCGCCCTCGCCACCACGGGTGTGGCTGCGGTATTCCTCGGCCTCTACACCTCATTCACTCCGGCGAGCGGCCCCGCCCAGCTCCTCGTGGCCTTCGAGGCGGTCGTCATCGGGGGGCTCGGCTCGTTGCGCGGCACACTGCTCGGTGGCATCGTCCTCGGCGTTGCGTTCACCCTCGGGGAGCAGATCGCCCCAGGCTGGGGAACACTCAGCCAGCACCTCGTCTTTCTCGCCGTGCTCGCCTTCCGCCCAACCGGGTTGTTCTCCCGTCAGACCCGAGAAGCATGAGCGCATCGATGGTCCCTCCCACGCTCTCCGCAGCCGGGTCCTCCCCCACCGGTCCCAGCGTCGGGCGGGCGACCACCGCGGGCCGGATCGCCGCTATCCTGATGCTCGTTCTCGTCGTGGTGCTTGCGTTGGCTCCCATGTGGGGAAGCCGGTCGACCCTCACATCACTGATCGAGTTCATCACGCTTGTCGCTCTCGCCCAACTGTGGAATCTGCTTGCTGGATATGCGGGACTCGTGTCCATCGGCCAGCAGGCGTTTGTCGGCCTCGGCTCATACTCCGTCATCCTTCTGGCGGGCAATTACGGGATCAATCCGTTCCTTTCGGTCGGCCTCGCAGGGGTGATCGCCGCGGTGGTCGCGTTGCCAACCGCCGGCCTCGTCTTCCGGCTCCGCGCCGGCTACTTCGCCGTCGGGACCTGGGTTGTCGCCGAAGTGTTCCGGTTGCTCGTGATCAACGCGCCTCCTTCACTGAATCTCGGGTCGGGCTCCGGTACCACGCTGTATGCGCTCGAGGACATCAGCCGGAGCGACCGGATCTCCTTCGTCTACTGGATCACGCTCGCGGCGGTGGCAGCTGTCGTGCTCGTCATCTACCTCCTGCTCCGGTCCCGGACCGGCCTGGCGCTCAGCGCGCTTCGCGACACCGAGGTTGCTGCCCGCGGGCTGGGTGTGCGCGTGCTCCGAACCAAACTGCTCGTGTACGTCGGATGCGCGTTCGGCTTCGGCGTGATGGGCGCGCTCGTCTGCCTCAACCTGTTGCACGTCGATCCCAACTCCTCGTTCTCGATTGACTACACCACCGAGATGATCTTTATCGTGATGATCGGTGGTCTTGGGACGATCGAAGGCCCGATCCTTGGCGCGGTGATCTACTACGTCCTGCAGCAGCAACTCGCCAGTCTCGGGACGTGGTACCTCATCATTCTTGGCGTCATCGCGATCGCGATCATGGTCGTGGTCCCGGAAGGCCTGTGGGGATGGGTGTCGCAACGTCTGCATCTCTCGCTGTTCCCGCTGCGCCGTCGCGTGGGCTCCGCGCATCAGGTGTGAGAAGCGGGCGGTCAACCACGCTGGGACGATCCGGTGGCGCTCAGTCGCTCGTGTTCTGCGTCGCCCGAATTGCTCGTGGAAAGCGGTAGGCACCGTAGAACGCCCGGACGTCTTCTCCATTCTGACCGCATTGTCAGAGGGCTGAGCATTGCTGCCGTTCAGTCGCCGCCAAGTTCATCCGCAGCGCCACGCCCTGCCTCGGCCGCGCTGCGCAGGAAGCGGGCGACCGCCGCGAGTTCGTCCTCAGCCAGGTCTGCACAAATAGCGCCGAGCCGTTCCTGCATCCCCGCGTAGAGCCGCGCCACCTCCCCACGGCGGCCGCGCAGCGAGCGGATGACCACGGCTCGACGGTCCGACGGGTCGCGGTCCCGCAGGACCCAACCTCCACGCTCGAGGCGATCGACGATGCCGGTCAGCGTTGCCGGATGGGTGGCCGTCCGACGAGCGAGGATGCCCGGTGAAAGCGGCCCGAGACGGTCGATGAGATCGAGGCACTGCAGGTCGCCTGCTCTCAGTTCGAGCTTGTCGCCCACTCGTACGTTGAGCAGAGCGAGTTGCGCGCCGAGGTCGCGAAGGGCATCCCGGATCGCCAGCGTCAAGGCGCGACGTCCCTCCGGAAGTTCGGGGGTGCGAGATTGCATCGTTTTCATATAGTATGGAGATCATAAGATACGGATCAGGTACGACAGCATGGTACTCCGGATCCAATCAAAGGAGGCAAGCCCCGTGAAGCTCACCATCATCGCCGCCACCGGCGGCATCGGTCGTCTCATCCTCGAGCAGGCCGTCGCCGCCGGTCACGAGGTCACCGCCGTCGTGCGGAACCCATCCAGGCTCACGCTCGACGTGCCGTCCGCCACTGTGGACATGGCCGTCCCGGACCCAGAAACGCTCCGCAGCGCAGTGACTGGAGCCGACGCCGTGCTCTCCGGGCTCGGCGCTCACCGACGATCGGAGGCCGGCGTCGCGTCACGCGGCACCCGGGCAATCGTTATCGCCATGCGCGCCGCGGGTGCCCAGCGCCTCGTCGTGGTCAGCGCAGCGCCAGTCGGTACCGTCGCCTCGCCCGCGCGGCCGCACCCGCCGAAGCACGATCCAGGGGACGGTCCGCTCATGCGGTACGTCGTGGGGCCCGCCGTGAAAGCGGCATTGGGCTGGGTGTATACGGACCTCGCCCTCATGGAGGATGCGGTTCGCGAGAGTGGGTTGGAATGGACGGTGGTGCGGCCGCCCCGGCTCACCAATGGGCCTCTCACCGGGACGTACCGGACCGCGTACGGGCAGAACCTCCCCCGCGGCACCTCGGTCAGCCGTGCCGACGTGGCGAACCTCATGCTCCGCCTGGCCGAAGACCCCGCGGCAATCGGACAGGTCGTGGGCGTCGCGCGGTGAGGAAAATGTCGGGGCCCGATGCGGCAGACGCATCCGCACCGATCCACGCCGGCTCCCGCACCGTCAAAGGTTCGATGAGATCCAGCCTGCGATCTGCGCTCGCGAGTTGAAACCGAGCTTGTTGAGGATGTGACCAACGTGGGTGGCAACGGTGCGCTCGGAAATGAACAGCCGGGCCGCTATCTGCTTGTTGCTGAGGCCTTCCGCGACCAAACCCGCGACCTCGAATTCCCGCTTCGCGAGGGGTCCGGCGTCGATCCCAAAACGCGCAACGTCCTCGGTCTGCTCGGATTCACCGAGCGCCAATCGCACGGCCGCGTGGCGGTCCAAGCGTTTCCCCGCCTCAAACTCCGCCTCGAACTTCGTCGCTCCGAGGGCTCGCGTCGCCGCCTCTCTGGCCTCGGTCTGGAACGGCGCATGTGGTCCCACGATCTTGGCGCCGGCACCAGCGCCAATCGCTTGTGCTGCTCCAAGCAGCCGAGCTCCAAGGCGCGCATGGCCGGCGCTCGCGGCAAGCCAGCTCATTGCCGCCAGGATGTAGAACTCGGCTATCCGGTCGTCGATCTGTCTGGCGATCCTGAGGGCTTCCCCGGCTCCCACGTTGGCTGCGTCGAGGTCGCCGTGCGTCAAGGCGATAACCGCCACGTTGCGGAGCATCGATGCGAGGTAAAAAAGGTCGCCGGTGTCTTGACTCAGTCGCATGCCCTCCGACGAAATCACCGTGGCGGCGTCCATGTCGTTTGCGAAGAAGGCATGAACAGCTCGCGCTTGCACGAGCTCGATGGTCGCGGCATAGTCGCTCATACCAGCAGCGATCGCTTCGGCCTCATCAAGAAAGGCGTTGGCACCGATGGGGTTACCGATTTGATTCTCGGCGTTGGCGGCGATCGAGAGGACTTGCGACAGCTCCGCCGGCTGTCGAGTCTCCCGAGCCGTTGCGATAGCGCGCGTGAGCCATGGCCTGGCGGCTTCGGGGTCGCCCTGCAAAATGCTCATCCATCCGCGAAGGCTGAGAGCGCGCACCTGCGTGCGAGGGGACGCCTGCCCAAGTGCGAGCAAGAGATCCAGCCAGCGAATGCTCTCCGTGGTTCCGTGTGTGATCCAGAAGTAACGCAACGACGCCACGATATCGAGCCCTCGCGGGGCGTCGCCGTGCGAAACACACTGCTCGAGTACGGCTCGAATGTTGTCGATTTCGAGCTCGACCCAGGAGAGCCAACGAGGAAGCTCATAACGACCCTCGGCCTCCGTCGACAGACACGCCGACCAGTAATAGTTGATGCAACGCTCCGACAGATTTTCGTCTTCACATTCGTCATGCAATTTGAGCGTTGCGTACTCGCGCATCGTCTCGTGCAACCGATAGCAGTCACGGCCCGCGAAGTCTTCTTTCATGAGCAGGGACTTGTCGACCAGGGATGACAGCAGATCCAGCGTGTCGATTGCCGACAGCTCGTCGTCTGTGCACACCGACTCCACATCGCTGAGCGTGAATCGGGCGGCGAACACGGAAAGACGGCGCAAGACCTGCCGTTCACGCGACGTCAGGATGTCGTAACTCCAGTCGATGGTCAGTCGGAGCGTTTGATGGCGCGGCAGCGCGGCACGGCTGCCTCCCGTCAGGAGCGCGAAGCGGTCGCGGAGTCGTTCGAGGATCTGCTCGACGCTGAGCACTCGGGTTCTCACCGCCGCGAGCTCAATCGCCAGCGGCAGGCCGTCGAGGCGGCGACATACCGCGACCACGGCTGCCTGATTCGAGGCCGTCAGGACGAATGTCCCGGATGCCGCGGCGGCTCGCTCGGTGAACAGCACGACCGCTTCGTTCTCCCGCACCTGACCGAGCGCTTCAGTTCCATCTCCTCGAGGGAGTTGGAGCGGCGTCACCGGCACCACATGTTCGCCCGTCACCTGGAGCGGCTCGCGGCTGGTGGCGATCACCCGGAGGTTCGGGGCGGAACGAAGTGCCTCAGAGATGAGCTGCGCAGCCGCTTCGAGAACGTGCTCGCAGTTATCGAGAACGAGCAACAGGTGTCTCTCGCCCAAGAAGGATCTCAGGATCTGCAGAGGCTCCACTCCGGCCTGGTCACGGAGGTCAACTGCCGCGAGCACGGCGTTGAGCACGATCGCCGCATCGCGAACTTCGGCGAGCTCGACCAGCCAGGCCCCATCCCTGAACCCGCGCTCGAGGTCGGTGGCGGCCCGCAACGCCAGTCTGGTCTTCCCCACACCTCCCGGCCCGACGAGACTGACGAGCCGGGCGGACGCGAGCTTCTTCCTGATCTCGGCCAGTTCGCGACGGCGGCCCACGAAGCTCGTCGTCTCAGCGGGCAGATTGCCTGAACGGTGGCGTGGTCTGGCCATGGTGTTTCGAAGCTACCCCTGCATGACGGGAGCTGATGTCGGTCGACTACGCATCGAATCCGTAATCCTGACGATTCGGCCGCTCGGGCCTCTGCCTAGCCTGACGGCCATGACACACGAGCTCACGAGCCAGCTGGTCGAGCTGACATTCGTCGGCCGGCCTCCGGCGGGGCAAATAGCCCGAGCGTCGGGTGTGACCAACGTGGAGGTTGATGGCTGCCTCCTGCGCTGCGTGGTGCAGGGCAGCTTTCAGCCCCTCCTCGAAGCCGTTCGCGGCTACGAGGTCATCAGCCTGACGTCCATTCCGGCTTCGGACGGAGGTGGTTGATGGCCGCAAGGCGAATCACGTCTCTCGATCCCGACCCGATTGACATACCCAAGCGCACCTCATTGGTGCTCACCAGTCAAACAAGGAGAACGACATGACCGTCACACCAAACACCCTTTTCCGGGCGACCGGCGTTGCGACCGCTGTGGCAGGGCTGATCTTCATCGGCGTGCAGATCGGGAGCCCGCACCTCGACGGCACCACGATCACCACCACCAATGCGGTCGTCCGCGACAGCCTCAAGGTGCTCATGGCCGCCCTTGCTCTCGGCGGGATCACCGGTCTGTACCTGTTCCAGGTAAAGAAGATCGGCGTGCTCGGGCTGGTCGGCTACCTCACGTTCGCCACAGGTTATCTGACGATGCTCGGCATTGAATTCGTCGGTGCTTTTGTCCTCCCCTCGATTGCGCACAGCTCGCCCGCATACGTCAGTAATGCCATCGCCGAGGCCACGAATGGCACCGTCACCGGCAGCATCGGCCTGATCAAGGTCGCCATCCTGGTCAACGGGATCACTTACGTCGTCGGCGGCGTGATCTTCGGCATCGCACTCTTCCGCGCCAACGTGCTTGCCCGGTGGGCCGCGGTGCTCCTCGCTTGCGGAAGCGTGGCAACCGTCGCGACCGGCGTCATGCCGCAGTACGAAAGGCTGTTCGCCTTTCCCACCGGCGTCGCGCTTGTCGGCCTTGGCTACTCCCTGTGGCACGCGCAGCGGGCCTCGGTCGCTCGGTCTGTCACCAGCGCACCGAGCTCACAGCTCGATGCCGTCGGCGCCAAGTGAGCATACCCGTCGCAACAGTCAAGCGACACCAATCCATTAATGGAGAACGACACATGACCACGTCGCGAAAGACCGCACTCGTCGTCGGCGTGCTGTTCATCCTCACGTTCATCACTTCGATCGTAGGAGAGCTCGCGTACGGGCGTGTCCTGAGTGATCCCAACTACATCGCCGGTGCGGGCGCAGACACGGGCGTGTTGGTGGGTGCGCTCTTCGAAATGTTCCTCATCATCACGAACATCGGTTGCGCGGTGGTGTTGTTCCCGCTGCTCAAGCGTCAGAACGAAACGCTCGCACTCGGCTATGTCACCGCTCGACTTGTTGAGTGCACGTTCATCCTGATCGGTATCGTGAGCGTCCTCGCAGTCGTCACCCTGCGGCAGCATGGTGGGAGCGCAGACGCGAGCTCACTTGTCACCGTCGGCGCGTCGCTCATCGCCATCAAGAACTGGACCTTCCTGCTCGGGCCAGGGTTTGTCGACGGAATCGGCACTGGGCTCATTCTTGGCTGGCTGATGTATCGGTCCGGCCTGGTGTCGCACCGCATGGCACTCTTCGGCGTTATCGGAGGTCCGTTGCTGGCCGCTTCAGGCATCGCCGTGCTGCTGGGCGTGATCCCGCAACAGTCAGTCTGGCAGGGTGTCGCGACCATCCCGGAAGTCATCTGGGAGGGATTCCTCGGCTTGTGGCTCACATTCAAGGGGTTCAATGCGGTTGCCATTGGTGCCGGCGGAACGACCGATGGACGACTGACGGCCAGCTCTCCGGTCAAGGCGGCGGTCGTCGGCGCCTGACTGGTGTCAGGAACGCACTCTGCCATACGCAATCCTTGCGAAAGCGCCAGACTGCGCCGCGATGGCCGACGTGACCTACGAACCGGCGGCCGGGGCTGTTCGGCACCGCGAGGTGCCGGCAGCGAGAGTGGGACGGGGGTTCATCGCCCTGTTCACGTTGGCGTATATGAGCGCCAACCTGGTGTTCCAAGCGCCGATACTCGTGACACTTCCCTTGAAGGTCAACTCGCTGGTGGGCCTCAAACAGGCGCCGGGCAGCCTGGCGCTTGTCGCGGGTGTCGGCGCTTTCGTGGCGATGTTCGGCAACCCGTTTTTCGGGCGGATGAGCGATCGCACAACGTCGCGGCTGGGGATGCGACGGCCGTGGATGGTCATCGGCGTCGTCGGCGGTACCCTCGGCGTCGCCATCGTCTCGTTCGCGCCCAACATCCAGGTGGTGCTACTCGGCTGGTGCATCGCCCAACTGTTCTTCAACGCAATGCTTGCTTCGCTTGCGGCGGTGCTTCCCGACCAGGTCCCGGTCTCACAGCGTGGCACGGTCGCCGGGGTGCTCGGCATCTGTCTGCCGGTTGCGGCGGTGAGTGGCACGTACATCGTGAAGCTCTTCACCGGACAGCAGGTCGCCACGTTCCTTGTCCCGTGCGCGACGGGCGGATTCTTCATCCTGCTGTTCGCCGTTGTGTTGCAGGATCGGCACCTCGCCAAGGCGGACCGGCCAGTGTGGTCAATGCGCGAATTCGCAAGTACCTTCTACGTGAAACCGCGGTCCAGCCCAGACTTTGCCTGGGCTTTCGCGAGCCGCTTCATGTTCCTGATGGCCTACGCGCTGTTGACGACGTACGAGGCGTACTACCTGCTGCAGAAGATCGGCAGCGCCGTCGCTGACGTGCCGCAACAGATCTTTCTCGGCACGCTCGTGCAGGGGATCGTCATCGTCGCCGCCTCCCTGATCGGTGGCCATCTTTCAGACCGGACGCGCCGGCGAAAGATCTTCGTTTTCACCGCAGCGATCGTTTACGGCTTGGCGATGTTCGCTGTCGCGATGGCGAGCAACTTCAACGGGTTTCTCGTCGGCATGGCCATCAGCGGACTTGGCTTTGGCGTGTTCGCTGCCGTCGACCTCGCGCTCGTCGCCGACGTACTCCCGAATCCAGGCCACAACGCGAAGGATCTCGGCGTGTTCAACATCGCCGGTGCGCTGCCATTTTCACTGGCGCCGGCATTGGCGCCGGCCATTCTTGCGGTCGGACGCGGGAGCTATGGTGTGCTGTACGCCGTGGCCGGCGTGTGCGCCATCCTCAGTGCTGTCGCCGTCATGGGCGTCAAGGGTGTCCGCTGAGCGACGGACTTGGCGCGGAACGTGCGCTCAAAGCAAGTCGGCGATCAGGGCAGCTGCGCGAGACGCGCCGCCGGTTTCGACGGGAAGGGAGACCACATCACGGTGGATCTCCTCCGCTATCGCCTCAGCGATCGTTGCGCTGGTCTCCTCCTCATAGTTCATGTAGCGCCCAGCTCGATACCGCTCGAGGCGATGGCGCACATGCAGGTTCTGTTCGAAGTGGTGACGGAGCGGAAAGTAGATGAAGGGACGCCGGTTCGCCGTGAGTTCCATCGCGGTGGTCAGTCCACCCTGGACGACGGCGAGGTCACACACGGCGAGATGACGGTAGAGCTGGTGAACGTACGAGCGCACCTCCAGACCGTGAGGAGCGGGCAGCGTTGCGGGATCGATCCGCGGCCCGGCGACGACAATCATGCGGAGCTTCGGGACTCGCGCCTTTGCGGCTGGATAGGCGTTGATCACCTTGCGCAGCAGGTCGTGGCCCACGCCGGAACCTCCCACGGTCACGATGCACACCTGCTCGTCGGGGCGGTAGCCAAGTTCCGCACGGATGCGTTCGCGGTCGGCGAACTCTGATGGATCGAATCCGGTGATGTAGCCAGGAAACTCGAAATGGTCCGCGGTCCAGTCGCGAATCGCCGGCAGACCCGCGCCGAAGGTGTCCGGCACGATGTCCGGTGGGCTGCCCACGAAGATCGCGCGGTCGCGCACCCGCGGATACCGTGCGATCTGCTCGATCATCTCGGCGTTGTAGTCCGCCGTCACACGCATCTCGGCGTCGCCGCCGTCGGGCATCGGCAACCATCCGACAAAGTCGGTGAGCCATACGTAGGCGGCGCGCTTCTCCTCGGGATTCTCATGCAGATAGTAGTCAAGCTCCCACGCCTCATCGCCGATCCAGAGGTCGTAGTCCTCATCACGCACAAGGTCGTGGAACACCATGAAATTGGCGAGCAGGATTTCGTCCATTCGCCGCCATGCCTGGAAACAGTGGAGGTCGTGCCCGGATGACTCGCTCTCGATGTGATGCGACTCATTGGCGAGCTGCGCGCTTGCTGGATGAATGCGCTCGCCTCGCGCCTCGAGGACGGCGGTCACCGGATGCTGCGCCAGCCAGTCGATCTCGAGGTCGGGATGGAGCCGGCGTAGCTCGTCGGCGATAGCGGCGTCACGCTGGGCATGGCCGAGACCGATGGGCGAGGATATGTACAGCGCGCGCTTGCGCCGCCGAGACGGAGTTGTCCACTGAGCACGAGGTTTCGGCGGAGACGCAAAGTTGCGGAGCAACAGGTTCACCTTGACCGGGTGACGCACGTGAGGACCATGCCCCGCACCCTCGACGCTGATGAGGGTCCCGCCCGTGAGCTTGGCAAGCTCGGCGCCAGAGTCATACGAACGCACGGCGTCGTCAGTCCCATGAATGACGAGGACGGGGCAGACGATGCGGTCGGCGAGTTCGCGCAGTTCCCGTTCGTCGAGCTCAGGCGCGACCGCGGTGGCGATGAGTGTTTCAGGGGTCGTCTCGAGTCCCCAGTCAACGCAATCCTCAATCTGTTTCGTGCAGTGCGGTTCGGTGAAGACCTGGGAGAAAAAGAAGCGCAGGAAGTCTTCGTACTGCTCGAGCCAGTGGTGACGGTTGAACTTCGCCCATCCCTTATATGGAGGGAGCTGCTGGTCAAAAGCTGCCATCGCGTCACCGCGGCTGAGCTGCGCATCGAGTGCCACCGCGGGGCCGATGAACACGAGTCCATCAACGCGCTCGGGGTGGTTCGCTGCGAGCACAACCGCCCGTTGTGCCCCCATCGACCAGGCAACGACGAATGCGCTCTTGGTCTCGGTAGCGTCCAGCACGGCGAGTGCATCGGCGGCGAATTCCGTTTCCGCATATGCCTCGGCTTCGGGTGGCCGGTCAGACCGGCCGTTGCCACGGCCGTCGAACGTGACCACCCGGCAGTGCCGCGACAGGTACGGAATCTGCATCTTCCAGCACCGCGAATGCACGATCGACCATGTGGGGAGGAGCAGGATCGTCGGCTCGCCGTGTCCATACACCTCATAGAAGGTGCGTACTCCGCCACGCTCGATAAATCCCTCGGAGTCGGGGTAGCGCGCCCGGGTCTGTTCCGGGCGCACCACCTCGAGCTCCAGCTCGCTGACGATCAAGGCCGAGCCTCGTACACGATGTTGAACGGTGTCTCCGCCGCGCGACGGAAGTGGGTGAAGCCCCCGGCCGTGACCACGTCGCGGATCCGCGCCTCGCCGGCCTGCGCGCCAAGCGCGAGTCCGACCTCCTGGGAGAGCGATGCCGGGGTGCAGAGCAGCGTCGAGAAGCCGTAGTAGGCGCGCCCGACCGGGTTGAGGTTGTTCTCGACGCGATCGCCCGCGGCCGGCTCAACGATCATCCACGTTCCATCCGAAGCGATCGCCTCACGGACGTGCCGTGCGGCGCCGACCGGATCGCCCATATCGTGGAGACAGTCGAACATGGTCACGAGATCGTAATCCCGTCCGCTGAACGAGGTCGCGCCGGCCACTTCGAAGTCGACGTGGCCGTGGACGTTCGCCGTTGTGGCTCGCTGGCGAGCCGTCTCGATCGAGCCCGAGTGGTAGTCGGAACCGATAAAGGACGAGTTCGGGTACGCGGTCCCCATGAGAATCGTGGAGGCCCCATGGCCGCAACCCACATCGGCGACGCGCACTCCACGCTCAAGCTTCGCGACGACGCCGTCGAGCGCCGGCAGCCAGCTCGAGAGGAGGTTGGCGTTGTAGCCCGGCCGGAAAAACCGCTCGCAGCCTTCGAACACGTCGTCGACATGCTCGTGCCATCCCACGCCACTGCCGGTCCGTGCCGCGTCGACGATCCGCGGAGAGTCGAGCACGGACCCCAGGGCGATCTGGAAGAAGCCGGGGAGAAAGGCGGGGCTCTCGGCGTCCGTCAAGGCAACCGTCTGCTCCGGGGGGAGGGTGTAGCGGCCGCTGTCGGGGTCGTACTCCACGTAGCCACCAGCCGCCTGAGCGTTGAGCCATTCACGGGTGTAGCGCTCGGACACGCCCGCCCGCGCCGCGAGCTCGTTTGAGGTGAGCGGCCCGGCTCCCGCCATCGCTCGATAGAGACCCAGGCGGTCTCCCATCACGACCAACGCCGTGTTCAACGTCGCACCCACCTCGTCAACCGCACGGAAGACGAACGCCTCGAGCTTCGCGTGGTCGAGTGCGACGGGTTCCAGTGTCTGGGTCATGCCAAGTCCTCCGATACGAATTGATTCGTTTTGGAGGCTAGGGGCGACCCGCCGGCCATCGCGTCAGGGGGTACCCCTAGTCATTTCGATGCACGCCGATCTCGATTTCAGGGCCTCCCTACAATCGACTCATGCTGGTGGGGCGCGAGCGGGAGATGAATGCGCTCGACGGCATCATGGCGGCGGTCCGCTCCGGCCGGAGCGCGGTGCTGGCATTGATCGGTGAGCCCGGAATCGGCAAGACATCGCTCCTCTCCTACGTGGCTGAGCGTGCGAATGACCTGGCACTGCTCCGCGCTCGGGGAATCGAGTCCGAGATGCACCTCCCGTTCGCAGGGTTGTACGAATTGCTGCGTCCCGCGCTTCACCTGATCGGTCGCATGCCGACCCCGCGCGCTGCGGCCCTGGAAGGTGCCCTCGCGCTGCGTCCGGGCACATCCGGCGAGCGCTTCGCCGTGGGCGCGGCGACGCTCAGCCTGCTCGCCATCTACGCTGAGGAGCAACCGGCGATGCTCCTCATCGACGACGCACACCTTCTTGACCCGTCGACGGCGGAAGCACTTCGGTTCGCGCTTCGGCGGTTGCTCGGGGAGCCGCTGGGAGCGGTGCTGGCGGTTCGCGCGGACGAGCCGTCCCTGCTCGACGCGACCGACCTCCCGACGCTGCGTGTCGGTGGTCTCAGCCGCGACGCTGCAGGCGAGCTCCTTGGCGCAGTCGCACCCGAGACCGCCGACCGCATCTATCGGGCCACCGCCGGGAATCCGCTTGCCCTGACCGAGCTCGCCAGAGACACGTCACGCCTGGCAACTCTGTCAATCGACGCACTCATCACGGTGCCCGCAACGATTTCACGCGCCTTCGCCCGCCGCGCTGAAGCGCTCGACTCGTCGGCGAGACAACTTCTGGTGCTCGCCACCGTCGACGAAGCAGCGGATGTTTCGACGCTCGAGCGGGCAGCCCGGCTTCTCGACATCGACATCGGCGGACTGACCGCGGCTGAGGAGACCGGCCTGATCCGGCTGCGTGATGGCCGTATTGAGTTTCGTCATCCGCTGGCGCGAGCTGCGATCTACAACACGGCTCCTCCGGATGTCCGCAGAGCATCCCACCGCGCGATGGCCAACGTCCTCTCCGATCGGGATGCCGACCGGCGCGCCTGGCATCTGGCGGCATCAGCGGTCGGCACTGATACATCCGCCTCGTCGGCCCTGGAACAAGCGGGCATGCGAAGCCGTCAACGCAGCGCGTACGGGGTCGCAAGCGCTGCTTTCGAGACCTCGGCACGGCTGGCTGACGACGATGAGCGTCGGTGCCGTCTGTTTGCCGCGGCCGCGGACACCGCGTGGCTGGCGGGCTTCGCCGATCGGGCGATCGGTCTCCTCGACGAGGCGCGTTCGCTCTCCGAGAACAACGAGCTCCTCATCCAGATCGATAGCCTGAGCGGCCACATCGCCACGCGACGAGGGCCTGTGGCGCGGGGGTACACGATCCTCGTGACCGCCGCCGAACGCATTGCCGGGACGATGCCCGAACTCGCGGTGGATTTACTCGCAGACGCCGTCGACGCGTGTTTCTATGGCGGCGACGCCGCGGGTATGTTGCTGACAGCACAGGCCTTAACTGCTCTGGTGACGCCGGAGGCGTCCGCGAGGGCGCGCTTCCTCGCGCTCGCATCCATGGGCATGGCGCTCGTGTTTACCGGTGAAGCGCGTGCGGGCATCGAGTCGTTCCGCTCGGCCTCGGTGATCATTGAGCAGGACGAGGGAGTGCGCGAGGACACCCGCCTCCTCCCCTGGGTCGTCGCTGTACCACTCTGGCTTCGCGAGTCCGGTCCACTTCGCGATGTTGTGGACGAGGTGATCGAGACAGCCCGTGCTCGGGTTGCGCTCGGCATTCTGCCGTGGCTGCTGAACCGTGTCGGGCGTGATCACGCCGCCGCAGAGGACTGGAGCGGAGCGCACGTCGAATACGACGAGGCGGCGCGGCTCGCGCGCGAGACCGGTCAGCAGACGGAGGTTGCCGCCGCACTTGCCAGCATGGCCTGGCTCGAAGCGCGTCAGGGTTACGAAGACGACTGCCGTGCGCACGCCGCAGAGGCGCTCGCCCTGTGCTCCGAGCTTGGAGTCCATCTCTACGAGATCTGGGCGATCCGAGCTCTTGGTGAGCTGGAACTCGGCCTCGGTCGAGCATCGGCGGCCGCGGAGCAGCTCGAGTACTGCATGCTCCGGCTCGACCAGCTCGGCATACAGGATATTGATCTGGCGCCGTCGGGCGAGCTCGTCGATGCCTACCTGCGCCTGGGTCGTCGTGAGGACGCCACTCGGGTCGCCACGTTGCTTGACAGTGAAGCGCGCCGCAAGGGACAGCCGTGGTCGATGGCACGCGCCGCCCGTTGCTTCGGCATGCTCGCAGCGGACGGTGATTTCGAGCGCCGCTTTGCCGAGGCGCTCCGTCTTCATGAGAAGACGCCCGACGTGTTCGAGCTCGCACTCACGCACCTTGCATTCGGCGCGCGCCTTCGCCGCTTGCGCCAGCGCAGTCGCGCACGTGACGAACTCCGGGTTGCGTTCGCGATCTTCGAACGAGTCGGTGCGACTCCGTGGGCGGGCATCGCGGGCGCCGAACTCCTCGCAACGGGAGAGACCGTGCGCCGGCGTGGGGCGTCGCCTGCTGAGACACTCACGCGTCAGGAACTCCACATTGCGCAGCTACTCGCGAGTGGCAGAACGACTCGCGAGGCCGCCGCCGCGCTCTTCCTCAGTCCGAAGACGATTGAGTATCACCTCCGAAGCGTATATGGCAAGTTGGGCATCAACTCCAGAGGCGAGCTCGCTGCGCTGATAGGGTCGCCGCTATAGACCATTTGCCGTCCATGCGCGAAATTCATGAGGCTCATACGATGGCTGCCCGACTGCGAATCCGCGACCCGGTGCTCATCGTTGCCAACGGGAATCCCCTTTCTCGGCGTGCGGACAGCATGGCGCAGACCGCGCTTCGGCAATTGAAACTGTCGTCGGAAGGCCATGTGGACCTCGTATCCACGGACTACGCCGGCCACGCTCGCGCGGTGGCGGAAGCGTGGGCTTCGGCGCACCTCGATGGCACGATCATCGGCATCGGCGGGGATGGAACGCTCAACGAGATCGGCAACGGCATCCTCGCAGCGACCGCCGCAGTCGGGAGCCGCGTTGTTCTCGTTGTCTGCGGGGGCGGTAACGCCAACGATCAGTACCGGAGCTGGCCACCTTCGCAACGAATCCGGCTCGAGGCGGTGCTGACGGCAGAGCCCATTCCAGTGGATGTCCTCGAGGTGTCATATAGCACCGACGATCACAACCAACCTGCACGGCAGTACGCGTTGTCATACGTGGCGATCGGCGCGTTGGCCACGGGGGCATCGGTTGTCAACGGTCGTCGACGCGGACTACTCGCAGATCTCGCCCTCGTCCCCCAGACGTTGCGGCAAGCGCGGCCCGTGTCCGTGATGATCGGCGGCCGGTCAGTCCGCATTGTCAGCCTCAGTTGGCACATCGTCGCCACGATGGCGAAGGTCTTTCGTGTGAGTGCGAACTCACGACGTGCCGACGGGCTGATGGAAATCGTCCTGGTGCCGCACCACCGGTGGCCGGCGGCGTTACGGATGAGCTGGTTGGGGCTTCGGTCCCTGGTATCGCCACCCCGGCAATCGCAAAGCGCGGTGATGACGTTCTCTTGGGATCAGGGCGGCGCCGCGCAGTTGGATGGCGAGACCGTCGACATTCCGCCGCGGTCTGATGTGACCGTGCGCTGCATCCCGGCAGCACTCCGCATGCTGTGCTGCGTTATCGACGCTCGGTGATGATCTGCCACGCTTCCGTCCGGCGCGCCATTCCCGGCCCGCCGAACCGGACAAGGAGGTGCGATGGCCAGCGTCCTGCACGAAATCGTCTTCGACTGCCGCAATGCCGAGACTCAGGCGGCGTGGTGGTCCCGCGTCCTCGACTGGCCTGCCGTCTATGACGAGGGCGGCTATTGGTGGATCTCGTCGGACGGCACCGAGGACGCGGAGATGACGCTGTGCTTCATCCCGGTGCCCGAGGGGAAGACAGTGAAGAACCGCGTCCACCTCGACCTCAGTCCTTCGGGGTGCGAGCAGGCGGAGGAATTGGAACGCCTGCTGGCACTCGGCGCGCGCCGCAAGGATATCGGTCAGGGGCCGGATGTCTCGTGGGTCGTGTTGGAGGACCCTGAGGGCAACGAATTCGACCTTCTGCACACCAGGAGGGGCTGATCCGCCGCCTCTGTCAGCGTACGTGGACGACGGCGACTCGGTGGATCCCTCCGGGACTGTCGACACTCACCTCGTCGCCGGCGCGGTGGCCCGAGATCGCGGCTCCCAACGGGGAATCCAGCGAGATCCGCTGGCGGGCGATGTCTGCCTCAGCAGGCACAACGATGGTGTATTCGGAGTCGCCGAAATCATCCCGAACCACGACGGTCGCGCCTAAGACGACGGTCCCGTCGTACGGAGCGGCCTCGACGATCAGCGCATATCGCAGCATCCCTTCGATGGTCTGAACGCGGCCGTCGAGGAGACCCAGCTCACGCCGGGCATCGTGGTAGGCGAAGTTCTCGCGCAGATCACCTTCGGCGCGGGCGGTGGCAACCCGCTCGACGATTTCAGGACGCTTGATATCGATGAGTTCGCGCATTTCGGCGATGAGCGCGGCTTGGCCCTCTGCGGTGAGGAGGACTTGCTTACCGAGTGCCATTTGATGATCTCCGGAACGGGAGGGCCAGACGCGGCGATTCAGTGTGCCATGGCCCGCGGTTCGCGACGCCGCATGCGGCAGATCACGAGATCAACTGAACGGCGCTGGGCCGAAGCGCCCCCACGCGACGAAAACGGCGAGGGCAAGGAGCATGAGCGGCACGACCGCGATGTTTCGCTCGTGACGGCGGACGTGCATCACGATCGCGCCGAGCATGGTCGTCGCGAGCCCGATGGCGGCCAGCGGCACTAGCACTGGCGCGATGTTGAGTACGGCGGGCAGAATGAGGCCGACGGCGCCGAGCACCTCGACCGCTCCGATGGCCTTGATGGAGCCGGCGGTGAAGTCGGTGGGCCATCCCGAGCCAGGCTTCGCCAGTTTCTCGTACGAGACGACCAGCTTCCTCCCGCCGGACTCCAGGAAGCCCGCGGCCAGCACACCGGCAACGATCCACAGCGCGAGGTTCATGAGACTGCTCCTTGTCGGTTACCTCGGCCCTACCGGGACCGTCATCACTTGTGACGGCCCTTGCTCGTACGAGGTAACACCATGAGGGGTTCTCTTCCGGAGGAGGCCGCTTCAGCTGCGTTCATGGAGCAGCGAGGGCGCCTGCTGGCGGTGGCCTACCGGATGCTCGGGTCGCATGCGGACGCGGAGGACGCAGTACAGGAAGCGTGGCTCCGGCTCGCGCGCCAGGACACTGCGTCGATCGCCAACCTCGGCGGCTGGCTGACCACCGTGGTGGGCCGGATCTGTATTGACACGCTGCGCTCGCGAAAGGCCAAGCCCGAGGTGTCGTACGGGCACCGGATGCCTGACTTGGAGGTGACCGAAGACGACGCCGGAGGTCCCGAGGATGAGGTGCTGCTCGCCGATTCGGTTGGGCTGGCACTGCTCGTCGTACTAGATACCCTGCGTCCCGCCGAGCGGCTGGCATTCGTGCTCCATGACATGTTCTCGGTGCCGTTCGAAGAGATCGGTCAAATCATCGGAAGGTCGACAGACGCGTCGAAGATGCTCGCCAGCAGAGCTCGGCGAAAGGTGCAGGGCACGCATCGATCGGCTGATGAACGGCAGCCTGAAAGCGCAGTGGTGGATGCGTTTCTCGCGGCAGCCCGGGATGGCGATTTCGAAGGGCTGCTTCGGGTCCTCGACCCGGACGTGATGGCGCGCACCCACACCGCGCGTGGCGTCGTCGTCAAGCTCGGAGCCACCGAGGTGGCGACGACGGTGCTGCGTCAGGCGCGCGCCAAGGCGACCGCGCGGCGAGTCCTCGTCAACGGTGAGCCGGGGATGGTGGCATGGAGCGCGAAGGGCAAACCGGTCGGCGTCATGGGGTGCATCGTGGTCAACGGTCGGATCGTCGAAATCCTGTCAGTGACCGATCCGAAACGTCTGGCCGCGATGGACCTCCCGGGACGTGCCACCTAGACGCGTGTCGCGGGTCGAATCGCGTTGTCGACTGGTTTACCGCACCGAGAGCGATCGCGGTAGGCCGAACGCTGGAAGCACACCGTTCTCGAAGCGGGTAAGGGCGCAGATCCGATCGCCTGCGAGCCCGAGGACATAGAGGCCCACCCCGTGGCTGTTGCCGTCAGGGCCTCGCACGTATGCGCCGAACGCCGGCTGACCATTGGCTCGCGTCGGCACGAGGTTGAACGTCCGGCCGGAGCCGAGGATGCCGGCGCAGAAGCGCGCGACAGCGTCCCGGCCCTCGTATTCGAAGGGCATCGGCGGCATCGACATGAACACGTCGTCCGTCAAAATGGCCACTAACGCGTCGAGATCAGCGGACTCCCACGCGGTGACGAACTTCTCCACGAGAGCGTGCTCAGCGGGTGAGTCGCGAGCGGGAGGCGGTTCGAGATCCGCGGCCACAGGCTTGCGTCGCTCCATGCTGGCGCGCGCACGTTTGAGCGCGCTGGTGACCGATTCAACAGTCGAGCCAAGCATGCCGGCCACCTCGCTCGCCCGGAAGCCGAGGACGTCGCGCAAGACAAGCACGGCGAGCTGGCGAGGCGGCAGGAGCTGCAGGGCGGTGACGAAAGCCAGGGAGATGGACTCCATCTGCTCGTAACGCGCCTCTGGGCCGAGCGGCATGTCGACGACACCGTCAGAGAGGACGTCGGGATACGGCTCGAGCCAGAGGATCTCGCCGAGCCGGGTCGGCTCCGGCGGTTCGACCTTGGGCACGTCCCACTCCTTGGCCAGGCGCCGGCTGGCCGACCTTCGCGCGTTGAGGCAGCGGTTGGTGGCGATCTGGTACAGCCACGTACGCAGAGAGGCGCGTCCCTCGAACGTTCCGAAACCCTGCCAGGCGGCCAGCATCGTCTCCTGAAGAGCGTCCTCGGCATCCTGGAACGATCCGAGCAACCGGTAGCAATGCACCTGCAGCTCCCGGCGGTGCGGCTCGGTGAGATCTCGGAAGGCATCGCCGTCCCCGGTCAGTGCCCTCGAGATCAAGTCGGCTGTCACCACCGTCGTCATCTCCATCTTCTCTGCGCTTTCCGGCACTTCCATCGTCATACAGACACCGGTCGAAGCGCGAACTGGGCGGTTCGCGAGCGCCCAGATTTCCGATCTCGCGGTGTCTACACCACCGATTGCTGACAACGCGAGAACGGAGACGGAGCAATGGGAAAGATCGTCGTCACCACAAACGTGTCACTCGATGGGGTCATCCAGGACCCGGACGGTCAGGAGGGCTTCCGGTATGGTGGATGGTTCCGCCAGTTCGGGGGCAAGGACCTCGAAGCGTGGGCCAGGGTCGAGACCGACGAGGCGCTGCGGTCAAAGGCGATGCTGCTGGGCCGCAAGAGCGACGAGTGGTTCGCCACTCGGTGGCTGGATCGGACCGGCGAGTGGGCAGACCGGCTGAACAGCCTGCCGAAGTACACTCATCTATGCCAGCTACGAGCTCGTGCGCACGCTCATGGAGCATGGGCTTGTCGACGAGTTTCGGCTTGTGATCTTCCCGGTCGTGCTCGGTGTGGGCGAGCGCCTCTTTCGCGAGACGAGCGACAAGACATCCCTGCGTCTCGTTCGTACAGAGACCATCGGCGAAGGCCTGCCGTTGCTCACGTACGAGGTGGTTCGCTGAGACTCCCGCAAACGGCCGGCACCGCGCCGCGGTGTGAGATCAACATTGCAGCATCACCTCACGATGCTCCGGACGGTGGTTGCACGGTGTTCGTCCAACCGGACTCCAGGAGCGCCTCGTAATGGGTAACCACGACGTGGCCATCCACGCTCGACACGTCCTCGAAACCAAGCAGTGAACCGGTGACCGGATCAATGATCAATTCCTGTCCTGGGTTGCCGAAGCTCGCGTTGCTGATGCCTACGCCGATGCGACCGAGAGGATCGGGAACCCGACCCAGTGCGGTGAGATCCGGCAACCCGGAGAGCAAGCGTAATGCGGCCGCGCGAACCGCTGGCTGCGCAGGTACTTCTGCCAATTCAAGACATGCCGTGAACAGCCGCTCGCTCACCGGGACCTGTGGCAGATTCGGATGATCCGGAGGGATCGCGAGGAGGTACGCCTCGAGGCCTGCTGGATCGTTCGGCAACTGTTGCAACTCCGCGAAGGTGAGGAAGCGATCCAGGACGTCGAAGCGGGTGTGGTATGGGTCGCTCGATCCCGACCCTGCCTGTGCCAGCGGAGACTTGCCGAGGATGAACCAACTTGGATCGTTTGGAGAACGCGCGATCCAGTCATCGAGCCCAAGCGTCGAGCTAGGGTAACCATTGGTGCCGGCGTCAAAGACCTGCGTCACCGAAAACCAGTATCTGCCTGTTCCCGTATCGGAAGTCTGGACTGACGCGCTCGCCGCTGCAGCCAAAAGAACTGCGCGCGCGGAGGAATCGGATTGCACAGGTCGAGGCACATGCGGCTGCGCTGGGGCAGCCGTACGATGCGGTTGCACGGCGAGTGCCACAAGGAGGATCGCGGCAACAGCGCCTGCGCCCACCGCAGAGAGGACAACGCGTCGACGAAAGGGCGAAGGGTGCGCCGCGGGTATCTCCGGGGTAGAGATCGCCGCTTGATAGATGCGATTGCGAATGTACTGTTCCGGGGCCGCAAGTTCGTCAGGGCGTGCAGCCGCAAGGACGTCCAGGGCCTGCGTCGGGGTGGTCATGCGTGAACCTCCTCGCTGCTATTGGGCATGAATAAGGTCGGATGGAACGCTCGTTGCGACTTGGCGCATGAGTGCGCGGCCGAGCCGGCTTCGAGCCCGATGCAGCCGGACGAAGAAGGCCGGTCGCGAGCACCCCAGCACGCTGGCGGCCTGGCGAGGCGACAGGCCATGCCATGCGACAAGCATCAGCAGCTCGCGATCACTCTCGGAGAGGCTTGCGACGGCCGTCAGCGCGTTTGCACGGTTGACGACCGACTCGGCGACATCCGGTTCGACCAGGCGCTCGCGAGCAGCCCACCCCCGCAGTTCGGTTTCCAACAGCCGCTGGCGCGTCTCACTCCGGTAAAGCTCGAACACCACGTTGCGAGCGACGCGGAGGAGCCACGGCAACGCATCGGCGGGAATGCTCGTCTGGCGCCGCCAAGCAACGGCGAACGCCTCACTGACAACGTCCTCGGCGGCCTGGCGGCCGACCCGGGTGACCGCATAGGCCCACACGGCCGGGAAATGTCGCTCGTAGAGACAGCTGAACTCACCGTTACCGAGGTCGTGCGGATCAGCGGAACCATCCGCCGTCGAGCTCATATGTAGATATGACTGGCGGATCGGCTTTCTTACAGCCGATCGATGGGCGACTGCACGGAGTACCTCATCGTCCGCTCGGGGCATGCCGATTCGATCGTGTGAGATCCCCTTCCCTCGGACTGACGACGACGGGCCCACCGCCCACCACCCTGTCGATGAACCGAATCACTGGACATTCCCGCGAGCGCCCTCTATGGTGAAGCGAGCGCGACGTGACGGACTGCTCGTCGTAGGGGCCACCGGACGGTTTCGGAGCTGCGTACCGAGTAAAGGAAGCTACGGGCGGCCGGCGTGAGGTGACGGCTGATCCGGCGCCGCGAGCAACCGCCCAGTCAACCCTGGCCCTTCAGTCATCGCCGCCTCCATCCCTCGCCATTGCGCCGCGGCGATGAAAAGGGTCCGACCATCCTCGCCGCCCAGCATGCACGCAAAACAACCGCGGTCGACGGCGATCGCGCTCAGCAACTCCCCACCCTCTCGAACGCGCACGCAGTGCTGGCCGGGCACGCTTGCGACCCACACGGCCCCGTCTGCATCTGCGCAGATCCCATCGGGCGCGTACTCAAGTTCTGCCCACACCCGACGGCTGGAAAGCGTCCCGTCGACCGCCACCTCGAAGGCAACGAGTTGCCGGGCGTGAGAGTCGGCCACCACAAGAGTGCGGCCCTCGTCTATCAATGCCATGCCGTTGGGAAACTCCAGTCCGTCGGCGACCTCGCGCACGCTGCCGTCTGGACGAACCAACACGACCACTCCAGCTCCGCCGTTCAGGTAGGCGTTGCCGGCGACATCAACGACGAGCTCGTTGAACGGCGCGGGACCCAGGCCGGTGAGGTCCGCGACGGTGCCAACAGCTCCGTCTTTTTCCTGACGCAGCAGCAGCTGCCGTGGCCCATCGATCACGAGCAGCCGCCCATCGGGGAGCCAATCGATGCTGAACGGCAGCGTCTGCGGCGCGAGGCGGGCGACAACCTGGCGCGCGCCGTCGGTTGTGACGGCCAGTACTTCGCCGGCGCCCCAGTTGCACAGCCAAACCCGCCCGTCGCGCCACCGCGTTGACTCGGGAAAGCCGAGGCCATCGATCACCAAGCGTGTCTCGTTCATCCACTGCTCCCGTGCAACACTTCAGGCGATGCGCATCCGACGTAATTGCCGGTGTGCACCGCGGGCGATAATTGATAGTGGCGCACGCCTAATGACACGAGCCACCAACACAAGGACAGTATTCATGCTGCGTACCTTCCGTAGCGCATCTCTAGCGCCGAGGATAACCTTTGCTCTCGCCTGAAAACCATGCTGCTTCTGAACATCGTGGAGGTTCTGACTATCATTGGTACAAGGTCGGCGGCCCCGGGCAGGAGCTCCTCTACTCGAAACACCGCGTCATCCTGGGCTATCTCGAGCACAAGGCAGAGATAGACCAGCAACTCACCACGATGTATGCCAATGGCCAAAGGCGACTGCGCATCGGCATAGAGTTTGCGAATGATGACGCCCCAAACCGGCTACACGTCACCAATGGCGCTTTCGCTTCACAGGATGCCTCACAGATCGCTGCCCTGCTGGCTTCGATAAAGGCTATCGGCTTTGAGGAGGTCTACGTCAATATCAATGGCGGTGGCGCACACAATAACGTCCGTCACTGGCAGGAGTGGAACGACACGGTGTATCGGGAGAATTTCAGCGTCATCGCCCATACCAGGGAATTAACAAAAGCCTCCGGGCTCCCCTACCTTCTCGATCTCGGCGGTGAATATACGCCGGTACTCAACGGTCAGGAGATCAGGGTGCAATACTGCAGGCGGTTGTGGGCGGATTACGCGACGGCCTTCGGTACGGAGGATACTGTTGGCTTTTCCATCATCGCCAGCATTTCGAACGACCGCTACGGCCATTTGCGGGACATCTACGGAGACACTCCACCGAAGGCATTCGATTTGCACATATACGCTCGGCGGGATGAGACGAACGGAACCTACATCGAGACCTCGTATCAACGATTCGTACATGCGCATCAGCGGATCGCGGACGTCGGCTATGGCAACGTTCCATGGATTATCGGGGAATCCTTTTACAACGACGGTTTGGAAGCCGAGCAGCTTGCGCAGGCCATCAACGAGACTGGGCAGAGGGTACTTTTCCTTCTCCAGTTTCCCCACGTCAGGCCGCCATTCCCGAAGCCACCACGTTATAGCGACGTTGACGTTGTGCCCCTGGAGTTCGACCAGTACATCAGTCGTGGATTTTGATTCCACCAAGAGAGCATCCGCGGGAACAACTGCCTGTGCGAGACACTCCTCGATGAAGCTGGCACGGGGAAGCCCGGCGATCTGCGCGGCCTCAGCTGTCGAAGCGCCTCGATGCATAGCAAGAAACGCCTGGTCAAAACCGCTCAGCCTGGAGACGCGTTGCGGGGCACGCTTCACCGCAGTCGCTTCAGTCTCTCCAGTGAACGCCGTGCATTCGGCTCACTGCTGGACATTACGCGGGTACTGCGACCGTGGCCGTCTGACTCAATCGAGCAACGGAACGTCGGAAGTGGTTTGTACGGTGGCGTACCGACCATAGTTGAGCCATGAAGCGCAGGGAGGGACTATCTAGTTTGTCGCCGACGTCCCTCGAGCGCCGAAGTGCTCTCGAGGAGGTCGACGGCACGGACGCAACTGCGCCGGAAGGATTGATCCTGGATCAGCCCGCTGCCTTGGTTCCAACTCGCCTGCTCCTTGTCGAGGACAGTCCAACGGACGCTGCGGTGCACACCGCCATGCTTCGGTCCACCGCTCTCAGCGAGTTGTTCGAGATCGTTTTGGTCGGCCGGCTGAGCGAATGCGAAGACGCGCTCGCCGGCGAGAGCCCAGCGTGTGTGCTGCTGGATATGGGCTTGCCGGACGCGCAAGGAGTCGATGGATTGTTGCGGATCAGAGCCGTGGCTCCGGATGTTCCCGTCGTAGTGCTGACAGGTAACAACGACGAGGCCATGGGCCTGGACGCGCTGCAGAATGGCGCGCAAGACTATCTGGTGAAGGGACACGTCGATGGCAGGCTGCTTGCCCGATCGATCCGCTACGCCATTGAGCGAATGCGAGGCGAGCAACGCATGCACTTCCTCGCGTTCCACGATCCGTTGACCGACCTGGCGAATCGCGCACTGTTCGCCGACCGGCTTCGCGCGGCACTCGCCCCGTCGCAACTGCTATCCGCCGCGGGCGATCGGGCCGGGGTCGGTTCTGTGACACCCGATCTGAGGGCTACGCCTGCGGTGCTCGTCATCGATCTCGACTACTTCAAGGTCGTCAATGACAGCCTTGGGCATGCGAGTGGGGATCTGCTGCTCCAAGCGGTCGCGCTCCGTCTCCAAGCCGTCGTGCGTCCGAGTGACACCGTCGCTCGCCTTGGCGGCGATGAGTTCGCGATCCTGTGTGAACACACCTCCGCGGACCAGGCGAGCCTGGTAGCGCAGCGCGTTGTCGACGTTCTCTCGGCTCCCATCGTCGTCGAGGGCGCTGAGGCGTTTGTCGGAGCGAGTGTTGGGGTGGCGGTGGCGCGCGCCGGCTCGGTGGATGACCACGGGCTGATCCGAGACGCCGACATCGCCATGTATCGCGCCAAAGTCGAGGGACGTGGACGGTTCGTCGTCTTCGAAGAGAAGATGCGAACCGTCGTCCAAGTGCATCACGCAACCAAGAACGCACTCCATCGTGCGGTCGAGCGAAATGAGTTCCGCTTGATGTATCAGCCCGCTGTGAATCTCAGGACCGGCCGTATCTGCGGCGTCGAGGCGTTGCTGCGGTGGGAGGAACCCACGCGCGGTCTTCTGTCACCTGAGTCCTTCCTGGCGTCGGCGGAGGAGAGTGGCCTCATCGTTCCAATAGGTTCATGGGTACTCGGAGCCGCCCTGGAGCAGGCCGGTGCGTGGGGTCGCTCCTTCCCCGGCCGCGAACCACTGAGCATGTCGGTCAACATTTCGGGGCGTCAACTCGTCGAGCCCAACGTGGTTGACGTGGTTGCGAAAGCACTGGCAACGGCGCGGGTGCAACCGCAAGCCGTGTGCCTCTGCCTCGAGGTCACCGAGAGCGTGCTGCTGGACGACCTCACTGTGATGTCGAAACGACTCACAGCGCTCAAAGCGCTCGGAGTCCAGCTCGCCGTCGACGACTTTGGGACTGGCTACTCCTCACTGAACTATCTGCAGCGCCTTCCCGTCGACATTCTCAAGATCGACCGAACCTTCGTATCGGGACTTGATAGCGGCGAGAAGGACCTGGCGATCATTACCACCCTCATCGAGATGGGAAAACGGATGCATTTGACCGTTGTCGCAGAAGGCGTCGAGACTGCGGAACAACTCGCGGTCCTCCGTTCCCTGGATTGTGATATCGCGCAAGGCTTCTTCATGGCGCATCCCCTCTCAGCCGCGGCGGCCACTGAACTCATGCGCGGCGACCCGACATGGTGACGACAACACCCCCGCCGCCAGGCGCATCGCCCGATGCCGCAACCCAGACGGCCTCCCCACGTGAAAGCCCCGCGACGGTCGACGACGTGACTCGGTTCGCGCGGGCTGTTGCGCACGACTTCTCGAGCCCGCTCCTCGCGATCCGTTGCTTTGCGCAGGTGCTCATCGAGAACCTCCATGGCAGCATCGGCGCGGAGAAGTTGGGATACCTGGGTGAGATCGTCGACTCCGCCGAGCGGATGCAGGCGCTGAACGACGGCTTGGTGACGTGGGTTCGCGAGCGCAACGCACCCCTCGATTTCACCGATGTTGCACTCGACGCAGTGGTCGCCGACTGCATTGGCGACCTCACGGATCGCATCGCCGATCAGGGGGCGGTCATCACGACATCAGGACTCGCGGTCGTCCGAGCTGATGCCGCCGCGCTCTCGCTCATGCTGGGTGAGCTCCTCGACAACGCGCTGCGATATGCGGATCCGGGCCGCCGGCCCGTGATTGACATCCACGCGTCGCGATCCGGCGACATACTCACGACCGTCATCACTGACAACGGGATCGGCGTCCAGGACGCCAACCGCGAACGAGCTTTCGGGCTGTTCACTCGAATCGAACCCGGCCGCGATCCAGGGCGCGCGGGCGTCGGTCTCACGCTGGCTCGGACCATCGTCGAGCGCCACGGTGGACGCGTCTGGATGGAGGCCGGGCCCGAGCATGGCACCAAGGTCATCTTCACGCTGCGCATGAA
>JBEKKP010000010.1:0-44737 GCA_050010655.1 Candidatus Dormibacteria bacterium | reverse complement strand
ACGACCTGCGTAACCGGCCTCTCGAGGCGCGGCGCACCCGTCTGTTGGCCGCGATCAAGAGCAGCCCGATCGTCGGTGTCACGCCGCAGACGACCGACGTAGATGAGGCGACCACGTGGTTCACCCGATACGAAGGCGCCGGACTCGACGGCGTCGTCGCGAAGAACCCCGCAGGTATTTACGAGCCCGGTGAACGACGCTGGACCAAGATCAAGCACCTCCGCACGGTCGACTGCGTCGTCGGCGGATACCGCGTCGCCAAAGACGGCAAAGGCATCGGGTCGCTCCTGCTCGGTCTTTACGATGGCGAGGGCGCACTTCATCACGTAGGCCACACGTCATCTTTCGACGCCGCCGAACGTCGCGCGATCTTAGAGCAACTCCAGCCACTCGTTGGCGGCGACAGCTTTGGTCACGGGCGCACGCCCGGCGGCCCCAGTCGCTGGCAGAGCGCGGCCGACAGCTCCTATACGTCGGTCAGTCCGGACCTCGTCTGCGAGGTCTCGTTCGATCATCTGCAGAGCGGCCGGTTCCGCCACGCGTCGCGCTTTCTCCGCTGGCGCCCCGACAAAGCGCCGCGGTCGTGCGACTTCGATCAACTGTCCCCGCCAGAGGCGTTCGCGCTGAAAGACATCCTGGTGACTAGGTGACCGGGGGCTGGCGGTTGCGCAGTGGTCTGGCCAGAGGGGACGGGCGGCACCGTGCTCAGCTTGACCGCTCCCTCGCTCGCGCAAGCAAATTGTCGCACTCGTTCGGGAGCGGTCAAATTCGCTGGGTTCCGCCCATCCCCTCTCGCCTTACGCCCTCTGTGGCCTTAGGCCCAAGGTACAGAGGCATCGGCGTACAGTGCCGCCGCGATGGCTGGAACTGACTACAGCTCGTACCTGCGGATCGACGCGCTTCTCGATCTGCAGCACCCGCTTACCGAGGGTGCGCATGACGAGATGCTTTTTGTCGTCATACACCAGGCGTATGAGCTCTGGTTCAAGCTCATCCTCCACGAGTTGGACTTTGCAACGGCGGAACTGCAAGCCGGAAGACCGCAGGGGGCCCTGGCGCCGCTACACCGGACGACGCGTGTCGATGAGTTGCTGATTGCGCAACTGCGCGTGTTGGAGACGTTGACCCCCGAGGGGTTCCTCGAATTTCGGGATCCGCTCAAGCCGGCATCCGGATTGCAGTCCGGGCAGTTTCGCGCTATCGAAGTCCTTGGTGGTCTCAGTGGGGCGACGCCGGCTGAAACATCGCCCCTGTCCGAGCACGATCTCGACGAGTTGCGGCGTCGGGCCGACCGGCCGACCTTGTTCACGGCGCTGTGCGCGTCCATGCGGACCCACGGTTTTGATGCCCCGGACGGTGCCGGCGAAGAGCTTCTAGAGCGTCGCCTCGAGGCGTTCGTGGCGCTGTATCGCGACCACGCAACTGCGGAGCGCGCTGTCCTGCATCGCGTATGCGAGTTGCTGCTCGATCATGATGAGGCGATCGCGAGATGGCGCTTCCATCACACGTTGATGGCCGCGCGCGAGATCGGTTCTCGTCCTGGTACCGGTGGTGGTGGTGTCGCTTATCTCGAGACGACGATCGCGACGCGTTTCTTCCCCGAGCTCTGGGAGGTGCGAAACCGTCTGTGACCATCGAACTTCCTGACAATCTGGACCGTAACGCGTGCGCCGCGCTCGATGCGCAGGATGTTCTCGCGGAATTCCGTGATCGCTTTCTTGACGACGGAGCGACGATCTATCTCGACGGCAATTCCATGGGACGTCTGCCGAAGGCGGCGGTGACGCGGCTGCACGAGATGGCCGAGCATGAGTGGGGAACGATTCTCGTCCGTGGGTGGACGGAGTCGGGGTGGATGGACTCGCCGCTGCGCGTTGGCGACCGGGTCGGAGAGCTCATCGGTGCGTCTCCAGGCGAGGTGCTGGTTGCCGACACGACGTCGGTGGGGCTGTTCCGTCTGATGACGGCGGTGCTCCGCGCGCGTCCACAACGCCGAGTGATCGTCACCGAGCGAAGCAACTTCCCGACTGACCTGTACATCGCCGCCGGTGTTGCGGATCTGCTCGGCGCCGAGGTGCGAATGATCGAGCGTGCATCACTCGCAGAGGCCCTGGATAACGATACGGCGCTGCTCATGCTGACCGAGGTCGACTTCCGAACTGGTGCACGCCATGACATGGGTGCACTGACCGCGGCCGCGCACGCGGCCGGCGCGCTCGTCCTCTGGGACCTTTCGCACTCTGCAGGGGCCGTCGAGATTCAGCTCAACCAGCACAACGTCGACCTTGCGGTTGGATGCGGCTACAAGTACTTGAACGGCGGGCCTGGCTCACCCGCATTCCTGTATGTCGCCAAGGCGCTGCAGGCGGAGTTGCGCAACCCCATCCAGGGATGGCTGGGCCACGACAACCCGTTCCTCTTCGACTCCGAGTACCAGCGCGCACCGGGTATTCGTGGCTGGATGAGCGGCTCGCCGCCGGTCCTCGCAATTGGTGCGCTCGCCGTCGGCATCGACATCCAGCTCGAAGCCGGGGCCGCGGCTGTCGGCGAGAAGGCTGGACTGCTCACCGAAGTGTTCATACGATGCGCGCACACGCGCCTCGGACATCTCGGGTTCCACGTCGTCACACCGGAGTCCGCGAAGCACCGCGGTGCGCAGGTGTCACTCCGTCACAAAGATGGACTCGCCGTGGTGCGCGCGGTTGCGGACCTCGGCGTTATCGGCGACTTCCGGCCACCGGACTTGTGCCGTTTCGGCCTTGCGCCGCTCTACACGCGTTTCGTCGACGTATGGGATGCAGTGGAGCGAATCGCCGAGGTCGTCGAGAGCGGCATGAGCCGTTTGCCGAAATACCACGAGGAAGTCGCGATCCCCTGAGTCAACTCCTCTGCGGGCGCGTGTAGACCGCGATCGGCTTGTACACGTATGGCGTGGTCGTGCACTCACCGTTGGTGTAGCAAACGTGGAAACCGAAGACGATCTCGAGGTACCCGACACCGCCCTGTATCGCCTGGAACGTGTAGCGCTGCGCACCGGGGAAGCCGCACAACGCGAGGTCACATGCCGGATTTGGCACTGGACTGAGCGTCAGGGGATCCTGGGAGACCACCGTCTCGCCGGGATAGGACGCCAGCACGATCTCGATGGTGCTGCCGAGCGCGATCTTCACCTGCGCGGTCGTTTTGGGTTGCAGCACCAGCACCGATCCGTCGAGCTGCTTGACATCCGACTCGACGACCAAAGTTGGTCGAGGGACCACCGGCTTTGCACGCGTCGCATAGAGGACGACCGTCGCGAGCGCTCCGAGCGAGATTGGGACAACAACGGCAACGACGACCAGCAGCCAGCGCCGTGCTGCGAGCGGGTTGGCGCTGGTGCTCAGCGCCTCGTCACTTCTCGGGGCGCTCGCCATGCGGAAAACACCGACCACGCCACGATCAGGACCACCATCGCCACGATGATCCAGAGCGCGTAGTTGCTGATCGTCTGTGCCACGGTGACGGCCGGCTGACCGATCGCCCACCCGGCGCCGACGATGAGGCCGATATACACGAGCGTGCCGATGAGGTCGGCACAGATGAAGAGCAGAAACGGCATGCCGGCCTCGCCGGCCGCCATATAGAAGAGCGGCGAGGGCGCGGGCAGAATCGGCGCCAGGACAATCGTCCACACACCGTATTTCTGGAAGAAACGCTCCCCTCGCGCCGCACGCTTTCGCCAGCGTGGATCCGACTCGCTCAGGTAGTTGATCAGGCTGCGACCGTAGCGCTTCCCGGCCCAGAAAAAAAAGGGGTCGGTCATCATCGATATCGGGATGGGGGCGATCAGCGCAAGCAGCAGCGGGACTTTGCCGACCCTCGCGAATCCGCCCGCGGCCACCATCGACGCGATGCTCCCGCGCAGCGCGCTGAGTAGCACCGGGTTGCGGCCGAGGAGCAGCGGCGTCAGTGGCAGCCCGGCGTAGTAGTAGATGGTGTTGGCGATGATCGGGCCGACGCAGAGGACGTCCTTGATGCCGATCCGACCCCGCGGCTGGAGCGGCTCTGCGGCGGGATCGACGATCACGGTCTCGCTGTCCACCGACCCATTGTCACCTCTCGCCGGAGGGCACGCCGTCACGCGACGTCGCGGACTGGAACCTCGAGTGCCACAGCGGGCGTTGTGTTGCGGCTCTGGCCGATCAGCAGGAGGACCACGGCGCCAACGATGAGGGTGGCTGCGACGAGCGTGACGGGGGTCACCTGCTCACCGAGCACGATCGCCCCGAGAAAGACCGCGACGACCGGGTTCACGAACGCGTAGGTCGATGCGGCGGTGACCGAGACGTGGTGGAGGAGCCAGATGTAGGCGACGTAGCCGACCATCGCGCCGATGAGCACCAGGTAGATGAATGCGGCGATCGACGCGAAGGACATGGAGGCGAGGTGCAGGCGTCCGAGCTCCCCGTTGACGATGCCGGCGATCGTCAGGAGGATGCCGCCGGCGATCATCTCCATCGCCACCGCCGTCAGTGGCTGTTTCGGCGACGGCGCGACACGCGCGTAGAGCGAACCGACTGCCCAGAGGATTGGCGCCAGCAGGACGACGAGCGTCTGCCAGTGTCCGGCTCCATCGCCCCCGGGACGGACGAGCAGGAAGATCCCGGCAAGCCCGATCGCGATACCGGCCGCGGCCGTCCAGTTGATCCAGCGGCCCCCGAATGCCGGCGCAAAGATCGCCATCCACAGCGGCACCGTGGCGATGATCAGCGCGACGAATCCGCTTGGCAGATATTGCTCGCCCCAGGCGACGCCGCCATTGCCGACGAGCAGCAGGCATCCGCCGATGATCAGCGCGGAGCGCCAGTGGACAAGCGTGAGGCGCTCGCGAGGCGCTCCGGGGCGGTGCGAGAACGCAAGCAACAGGAGTCCGGCGAGCACGAACCGCGCCCCCGACATCAGCAACGCCGGGATCGTCTCGGACGCGATGTGGATCGTCAGGTACGTCGAACCCCAGATGACGTACACCGCCGCGAAGGCAATCACGATCTGCGCGCGCGACACCTGAGGGCGGGAGATCTGGGAGATGGACACGTTCTGACTCATTTGTTATGATACAAAGCGATGAACGTACCGATACGTTATCACATCACCGGGAAGCGAGCGTCCGAGATCGCCGAGAGTGTCGAGCGCGGCATTCGCGACGGTGAGCTCACCGCCGGAACGCGACTGCCCACGGTTCGTTCGCTCGCGTCCCATCGCGGAATCAGCACGGCCACCGTCGCCTCCGCATACCGCGAACTGCGTCGACGCGGACTTGTCGCCGGTGCCGGCCGGCTCGGCACCACCATCGCGCCGCGGGTCCCACCCGCTCCGCGGGGCAGGCCGATCGTGCCGTCCGGGGTTGTCGACCTGCTGTCCGGTAACCCGGATCCCGCGCTCCTGCCAGACCTCGAACCCGCATTCATCGCCCTGCCCCAGGAGCCCGTGCTCTACGGCGCCGCCGGTTCGGACCCGGAGTTGCTCGCACTCGCCGCGGCGCGCCTCCAGAGGGACGGCGTGCCCAGCGACCACATGACGGTCGTCGGCGGGGCACTCGACGGTATCCAGCTCGCGCTCCAGGCCCACCTCCGCCCCGGCGATCGAATCGCGGTCGAAGATCCGTGCTATCCGGGCATCATCGACCTCGCGTCCGCCCTCGGTCTGACGGTGCTCCCGGTCGCCATCGACGACCGCGGGCCAACTCCCGAGGGCCTCGCCCGAGCGCTGCGCGGCGGCGCAGCCGCATGCGCGATCACGCCGCGCGCACAGAACCCCTTTGGCTCCGCGATCGACGCCGTTCGTGCCGAGGAACTCCGGGCCGTGCTCGCCGGCCATCCTTCGGTGCTTGTGCTCGAAGATGATCATGCCTTCGATATCACAGAACGGAATTGCCACTCGCTCTGTGAGCCGGGGCGTGCCCGCTGGGCGCACCTCCGGTCGGTGTCGAAATCACTGGGGCCCGACCTCCGTCTTGCCGTCATGTCGGGTGATGCAACCACCGTCGCGCGTGTCGAGGGCCGCCGCCTGCTCGCCGCCGGCTGGGTGTCGCACCTCCTGCAGCGGCTCGTTGTTCGGATGTGGAGTGACCCGGACGACGTCTCGCGTCGGGAGCGTGTCTCGGCCATATACACGCTTCGTCGTGAGGCACTGCGCACCGCGCTCGCAGAGCACGGCATCGAGTCACACGGCAGCTCGGGTCTCAACGTCTGGATCCCGGTGGCGCACGAGGATGCCACGGTTGCCGCGCTGCAGAGCTGCGGCTGGGGCGTGCTCGCCGGAGACCGATTCCGCATCGCAAGCGCGCGGGGTATTCGCGTCACGACCGCGCGTCTCGAACCCGCCGATGCCGTGCGATTTGCCGCGGACGTCGAGGCAGCGCTCACTCCGCAACCGTCGCGGCTCAGCTGACACGGTCGAATGCCAGAACGCCAATCCGACCAGCTGCACGAAGACCGCACTCGGGCCATGTCGTTCGGAGGGGTGGCCGCGCTGTACGACCAGGCGCGGCCGACGTACCCGCCGGCGCTCATCGACGACCTGATGGCGCTCGCTCCGAGTCACGTCCTCGATGTGGGCTGCGGCACCGGCAAGGCGGCCCGGCTCCTCGTCGAGCGCGGATCCGACCTGCTGGGGATCGAGCCGGACCCGTCGATGGCGGCGATGGCTCGAAGTCACGGCATTCACGTCGAGGAGTCGACGTTCGAGGACTGGGATGCGCAGGGGCGCATGTACGACCTCATCGTCTCCGGGCAGGCGTGGCACTGGGTGAACCCTGTGCTCGGTGTTGCCAAGGCGGCATCCCTGCTGCATCCGGGCGGCCACCTCGGCGTCTTCTGGAACCGCGGCCGGCCCGACGAGGAAGCCACGCGTGCGCTTGAGGCTGTCTACGAGCGGCTCGCCCCTGAGCTGGCCACGACCAACGTCGCGCTCAACCTCACCGAAGAGCCGGTCGACCGCTTCGAGGAATTCAAGCTGGACGGCCTGTTCACGCACGTCGAGGCGCGGACGTATCCGTGGGACACGGTCTACGACAGAGCCGGCTGGATCAACCTTGTCGCCACGCACAGCGATCACGTTCGGCTGCCGGACGAGCGGAGGCGTGCGCTCCTCGAGGCGCTCGGCGACACCATCGACGATCTCGGCGGCAGCATGACCTACCACTACTCGACGCTCTTGGTGCTCGCCACACGGCGGGTGTGACCGCCGCCGTACCATGCGGTCGCATGGCGACGGCGGTAACGCAATTGCGCTCGGTAACACCTGCAACAGGCAGGGAAATCGCGCCAACGTGAAACGGTGTGGCGTCGGGCATGAGTGACATCGCCGACCAGGCAAGGGCCCTCGGACTGCGTCTGCAGACGAGACGGTTTGACGACCCCGCTCATACCGTCGACACGATGGACGCCGCCATCGCAGAGCTCGCGGGCCTGCGCAAGATCGCCGTGGACTCGGAGGATCTCGACGCACTCCAGGAAGTGCTCGCGGAACTCACCGAGATGCGCCGCCAGCTCGACACGTGAGCGTCACTGACGGCGTCCAGATCGGCGTCGGCGCGCTGATCGTGCTCGTGACGGTGTACGACGTGTTCCAGTCGGTGGTCATGCCGCGGCCCGCAGTCGGGCGGGTGCGCCTCAGCTTGTGGCTCATCCGTGGCACGTGGCGCCTGTGGCGAAAGGTCGCCAACGTCCCCAGGCGGTTGAAGAACCGCGAGACGGCGCTTGCGGCCTTCGCGCCGATGATGCTCGTGGCGCTGCTCGTGCTCTGGGGTTTCGGGCTGATCCTCGGCTTCGCGTTGATCTTCAACGGCCTGCACGCCGGTCTCCAGCCACAACCCGACTCGTTTGGCACCACGCTGTATTTCTCGACAGGGCGGATGCTCGCCTTCTCGGTCGGTGGCATCGAAGCGACCGGCGTGGCGACGCGGGTGTTCGCGGCGATCGAGGCAGCAAGCGGATTCGGTCTCTTTGCGCTCGTGATCAGCCTGCTGTTCTCGCTCTTCAGCTCGTTTCAGAAGCGCGAGACTGCGGTGGTTGCCCTCGACGCGCTCGCGGGTGCGCCGCCATCGGGGGTGCAGTTGCTCGAGACGTGCGCCAAGGACGCGATGCCCAATCAGCTCATCGCAACATTTGACGAGTGGCGGCTCTGGACGGTCGACGTCATTGAGAGCCATCTCTCCTACCCGTTGCTCTTCTACTTCCGTTCCAGCCACGACAACGAGGCCTGGCCCAATTCTTTCGGCGCAGTCATGGATGCGGCAACCCTCGTGCTCACCACGATCGATGGCGGACCCGTCGGCAACGCGCGCCTCATGCACAAAGTGGGATCGCACTTCGTCGCCGACATGCGCGACCACTTCAAGATCGTGGGCGAGCCCGTGGCGGGCGTCGAGCACGAGGAGTTTCTGGAAGCGTGCGTGCGTCTCGAGCACGCCGGATATCAGTTGCACAATCTCGACAGTGCGTGGGAGGCGTTCAGCCAGATGCGCAGCAAGTACGGCTTGTGGCTCAACCAGACGACCAAAGGACTCAACGTGCCGCCCGCGCCCTGGATTGGCGATCGCTCGTACCTGCCCCACCGTGAGCGGGCACCGCTCGGTCCAGGTCAGCGCCGTGTAGCTTGAGGCGACACCTCGACGTACCCATCGCATCGGCGGACGGGGAGCGGCGGATAACGCCGGAAACGCGGGTCCGAGTCAGCGAGCTCGCAGCGCACGAAGGATGATCGCGCGCCCGGGATGACGCGAGCGTTGACGCATCGCGCGCAGAGGCCGGGATCCGGTGGGGGAGTCACGTGCACGTCTCTATCGTGCACGGGCCGCCGAGTCCACCGCTTACCATGCGCGGGCTATGCCCGCAATCACCGTCACCGAACACATCGACAAAGCCGTCCGCAAAATCGACAAGTCAAAGGCGATCGATCACTGGGATCGCAACCTCGGGCGGTATGACGCCGAGGAGTTGATGACCGAGGTGCTCGGCCGGAAGCTGACGCCGGCCATCCTCGACCGCGTGCTCGACGCCACGTCGAAGAAGCGGTACCAGGGAATGGTTGCGCGACGTGTGAACGGCGAGCCGATTCCGCGCATCAAAGGCCATTACGCGTTTCGTGGACTCGATCTGCTGATTCGCGACGGCGTTTTCGTTCCCCGGGCTTCGAGCGAGTTGCTTGCCAACGAGGCAATCAAGGCGCTGCGCCGGCGGCGCGGGCAACGGGTCGCCGTGGACGTGGCAACCGGCGCTGGTCCCGTGGCGCTCGCCGTCGCGAGCGAGGTCCGCGACGCGGATGTCTGGGGCGTGGATATCTCTTTGGAAGCAGCACTGCTCGGCAAGGACAATGCACGCCATCTCGGGCTGCGCAACGTCCATTTCCGTGCAGGCGATCTCCTTGACGCGTTGCCGCGCCGGCTTCGCGGCGAGATCGATGTCTTCACCATCCATCCGCCGTATGTGCTGCGCGGCGACCTGAAGGAATTGCCGCGCGAGATCCGTGCCTTCGAGCCGCTGCAGTCGCTCACGGACGGATCCGACGATGGCCTCGGGTTGGTGCGGCGTCTGGCGGCTGAATCGCACGTGTGGCTCAGGCCAGGTGGTGTGCTGCTCGTCGAGGTGGGTACCTATCTGTCGCGCAGGACGCAGGCGACGCTTCGCGCGGCGAAGCTCGTCGATGTCGGCTGGACCAAGGACGACCTTGGCGTGACCCGCGTCGTTTCCGGGCGCACGCCGCGGAAGTAACCGTCAGCGCACTCGCTGTCAGTGATGGAAGCGCTGACGGTCCGCGTGATGTTGCGACGGGGCGCCGCGCTTCAGCAATCCCACCTCACGCTTGAGGTCGTCGACCAGCATGTCTGACAGGTCGCGCGAGAAGCCGTTGCGCACCACGACGCGAAGCACGGATTCCTGTTCGAGGTTGGCGCACAGCGTGTATGCGGGTACTTGCCAGCCGCGTTTGCGAAGCGCGTCCGAGACCTCGTACACGGTGTAGCCGGCATCCGGTTCGACGGTGAACGCGAAGACCGGCAGCTCACTGCCATCGGTGAGCAACCGGAACGGACCGAGCTTGGCGATCTGCGCGGACAGATGCATCGCGGTGTCCTGGCATGCCTGTTGCACGCGGCGGTATCCCTCGAAACCGAGGCGGATCAACTGGTAGTACTGCGCGACCACGTTCGCCCCGGACCGCGAGAAGTTGAGCGCGAACGTCGGCATGCTGCCGCCGAGGTAGTTGACGTTGAAGATGAGGTCCTCCGGCAGCGACTCGCGATCCCGCCAGATCACCCAGCCGACGCCGGGATACACGAGGCCGTACTTGTGTCCCGACGTGTTGATGGACACGACACGCTCGAGCCGGAAGTCCCAGACCAGATCCGGTTGGATGAAGGGTGCGATAAAGCCTCCGGAAGCGGCGTCGACGTGCAGAGGAACATCGGGTCCGCCGCCCGTCGCCAACTGCTCGAGTGCCGCGGCGATCGCGGCCACGGGCTCGTAGCTGCCGTCCTGTGTCGACCCGAGTACCGCGACGACACCGATGGTGTTCTCGTCGCACAGTGGTATCGCCGTCTCTGCTGTCAGATGGCGGCGCTCGCCTTCCATCGGCACGTAGCGCGGCTCGACGTCCCAGTAGCGGCAGAACTTCTCCCAGCACACCTGCACGTTGATGCCCATCACGAGGTTCGGCGTGTCGACAGGCAACCCGGCGGCGCGACGCCGTTGGCGCCAGCGCCATTTCAGGGCAAGGCCGGCAAGCATCGCCGCTTCGCTCGAACCGGTCGTTGAACATCCCACTCCGGCGTGCGCGCCGGGCGCGTGCCACAGGCCCGCGAGCATGTGCACGCAGCGGCGTTCAAGCTCAGCGGTCTGCGGGTACTCGTCCTTGTCGATGACGTTCTTGTCGACTGACTCGGCCATGAGCCGCTCTGCCTGCGGATCCATCCACGTGGTGACGAACGTCGCGAGGTTGAGGCGTGCGTTGCCGTCGAGCATCAGCTCGTCATGCACGATCTGGTAGGCGAGGTCGGGTGGCAGCTCGCCCTCTGGGAGATGCAGTTTGGGGACCGTGCGCGTCTCACCGGCCCGCGCGTAGAGAGGGTTGATCTCGATGGTCGCGTCCGCCGCGTCGTGGCTGCGGTGATGGATCGGCATGTTCAGTCCCCCAGCGCCAGGTCACCCGCATCTGGCGCGACCGCCTCGAGGATCGGCGCCGGCCGCCCGCTCAACTCGGTTGCCGGATCCATTGCCGTGCGCACGCCGGTGACATGGGAATCGACCTCGTCCCTGCGCTCCGTGGCGCGGAGCAACTGATGTCGGAGCATCTCCATATCGTGCTCGAGCGCGACCTTCGCATCGATGACGCTCAGCAGCTCTTCGCGCAGGAGCGCCACCTGATGCACCGGATCGGGATCGGTGGTGATGGTCGCGATGCGTCGCTGTTCATCCTCGCGCCAGCGGGTGGCGAGCAAGGTCCCAGTGCCGTCCGGAGGGCGATAGGAACGGGCGCCGGCTTCAACCACGCGACGGATGATGGCAGGCCCGCTGGCGGTGTTGAGGCGCTGGCGAAGATGCAGCGGATGGCGCGGGGGAGGGTCGCTGAGCCGGAATCGCGGCCAGTACACGCGCACCGCCCCGTCGTAGACGGAGAGCAATGCCAGTCGTTTGGTGAGGCGATGCGAGTCCTCGACACGCGGCATGACGTACACATGCGCGAGCGCGCAGAGCTCGCGGGCCGTCAGCGCAGGATTGCCGGCGTTGGGTGGATAGACGCCGTCCTCTTCTTTCACCGCGCTGAAGAGCACCACGGGCAGCCGGCGGCCGGGATCGAGCAGACAGGATTCGACAAATGAGTCGATCTGTTCACTGCCGACGATGGCTTCAGCGGTGGCGTACAAACGCTGCGTCCCGGCGGTCGCGCCCGCATTGACGAAATCCTGCAGGAGGGCGATGAGCGGTGGCGCAAGTGGCGACGGCGGCACACGCAGATGACGCAAGTCCTGTTCCACCGACACGCCGACATCCACCACATCACCGGTGCGCACCGCATCGACGGTGGTCAGCCAGAGGATTGACGGGTCCCACTCGTCGGGCCGTTGCAGGGTGACGCGGCACAGCGATCGGTTATCCGAATCGCAGCGCAACGCAGTAACTGTTCGACCATTCTCATGAAACTCGCCTTCCGCGAACAAATTCGGTGCAGTCTTAAGACTGTCGGAAACGGTCGTGTATTCATCCGCAGTCTTAAGACCATCGCTTGCCCACATCCACATTCGCTGAGCCGCCGCTTCGAAAAGCGCAGCTCCGGCCACCCCCTTATGGTCGAGGGTGAGTCTCGCCCCAAGGGCGCGGAACATTGCGAGTCATCCTACATCGTCCATGGCACCGCGTAATGCGGCGATCATGCCGCGCGCATGACGCTCTTCCTGCCGAAGGTTGCCGAACGCCACGCGAATTGCATACTCACCACGCAATTTTGTGTGACTCACGAAGTAGTGACCACCGCTGTTGATGCGTTCGACGATCCGCTGATTGAGTGTGTCGAGTGTTCCAGGATCGTCAAGACCCGGGGGATGTGCGCGGAGACACACAACGCTGAGTGGTGCCGGGGCGAGCAGCTCGAAGTCCGGTTCGTCGCGCACCCATCGGGCAACCATCGACGCAAACTCGCAGTGCGCACGAATGCGCTGCGCGAGCGCGTCGGTGCCGAAATGTCTGATGACCATCCACAACTTGAGGGCGCGCATCCGCCTGCCGAGCGACGTGCCGTAGTCCATGAGATTCGGCGCGTCCTGGTCGGAGCCGTCGCTGGTCGTGAGGTACTCCGGCACGATCGAGAATGCGTCGCGGAGCACATCCGGGCGCCGCGTCCACAGGACGCTGCAGTCGATGGGCGTGAACAGCCACTTGTGTGGATTGACGACGATCGAATCGGCCCGCTCGGCACCGTCGAGCACCCAGCGCAGCTCCGGCGCGATGGCCGCCGCACCGCCATACGCGGCGTCCACATGCAGCCAGAGACCGTGCTGCTCGCAGAGCGCGGCGATTGCGGCAACCGGGTCGACACTGGTGGTCGACGTGGTCCCAGCCGTGGCGACAACCGCGAACGGCCGGAACCCCGCGGCCACATCCTCGTGAATTGCCTGCCGGAGCGCGATCGGGTCCATGCGGAAGCGCTCGTCGACGGGGATGCGGCGCAGACCCTCCTTGCCGACACCAAGCACGATGCCGGCCTTCTCCACTGATGAATGCGCCTCAGTGGATGCGTAGTAGCGCAGCCGGGGCAGCTCGGGGCGTCCCGTCATCCCCAACTCGCGGATGCGCAGATCCGTCTGCGCCTCACGCGCGGCCGCGAGCGAGTACAGGGTGCTCGACGATGCCGTGTCGTTGATGACGCCGAAGAGCGGGTGCGGCAACCCCACCATCTGGCGGAGCCAGTCCAGGGTGACCTGCTCCAGCTCGGTGGCGGCAGGCGCGGTGCGCCACAGCATCGCGTTGACGTTGAAGGCGGCGGCGAGCGTCTCGCCCAGAATCCCCGGCGCCGACCCGCTCGAAGCGAAGTACGCCATGAATCCGGGCGACTGCCAGTGCGTGGTCGCCGGGATAAGCAGGGCGTCGATGTCGCCGAGGATGGCCTCCACCGATTCCCCTTGCGCGGGCGGCGCCTCTGGCAGCGCTCGGCGGAGGCTTCCCGGCTCGGCGGGGCTCAGCACCGGGTACTGCTCGACATCACGAAGGTAATCGGCCGTCCAGTCCGCCACACGGTGGGCCGCCTCGCGGTACGCGTCCGGGTCCATGTCCCCGCCGGGGTGGTCGCGGCTCTCGACGTCGTCTGTCATGTGGTCGCCAGATCGTGACGTTCCGGCGCCTCGCCGCGCTGAATGAGCGGGCGCCGCGAAGCACCGAGAGGCCACGTGCACAGCGCTAGACTGACACCGTGACCGTATCTCTGACCGTTGCCGATGTGATGCACAAACCGGCGGTGGTCGTGCCGACCACCATCACCCTGTCCGAAGCTTCGGTGATCCTGGACGGGGCCAATGTTGGGGCAGCCGCAGTGCTCGACGCACAGGGCAGGCTGCGAGGCATGCTCAGTGAGCGAGACCTGCTCCGGTCGGTCGGCCACGGCATCGACCCCCACACCGCGAAGGTGGAGGAGGTCATGACCAAGGACCCGATCACGGTCTCGGTCTCCGACACCGTGGAGAAGGGACTCGAGGTCTTCCGCGAACGCCGCTTCCGGCATCTCCCCGTCATGGACGGCGATCGGGTGGCGGGGATTCTGTCGATCCGTCACGTCGTCCGCGTCGCGCACATCGAGGAGGTGCAGCCTGCAGGCTCGGCACCTCCCGGATTGGCACCACGCGGCCTCGAAGGTGTGGCGGTCGCGGAGACATCCGTGGGCGACGTCCGCGGCGAGGAGGGGTTCTTCCACTACCGCGGCTACAACGCCACAGAGCTGGCGCGCCGGTGCTCGTTCGAGCAGGTCTGGCACCTTCTTGTAGAAGGCGAGCTGCCCGACGACGCGCAGCTCAAAGCGTTCACCAAGCTGGCGGTCGAGGCGCGTTCGGTTCCCGAGAAGATCGCGAACCTGCTCCCCGAGATTGCCTCGCTGCCCGGCTACACGCCGCTGATGGCGCTTCGCTCCGCCGTGTCCCTCACCGGTGCGGCGCTCGAGCAGCAGCCGACGCTCGACATCCCGGCGGAGGAAGTCCGCAAGGAATGCCTGAAGATGGCCGCAATCGTGCCCGTGCTGCTGATGCGGCTGCACCGGCATCACCTCGGACTCGAGCCCGTCGAGCCGGACGCCGATCTCGGCTACGTGGGCTCGTACATCCAGATGCTCACCGGCGAGCGGCCGCACGACCGGGCGATCCGGGCGCTCGAGCAGTACCTGATCCTCACCATGGACCACGGGTTCAACTCCTCGACCTTCACCGCACGCGTGATCACGTCGACGGGATCGGACATCGGATCGGCGCTCACGGGGGCGATCGGCGCCCTGGCCGGGCCACTCCACGGCGGTGCGCCGTCGCGGGCGCTGGCCATGCTCGATGCGATCGGCACGCCGGACAAGGCCGAGGAGTACCTCCGCCACGAGATCTCCTCCGGTGAGCGTCTCATGGGATTCGGACACCGCGTGTACAAGACGGACGATCCACGCTCGACCCTGCTGCGCGAGGTGGCAATCGAGCTCGGCGGACCCCAGGCAGAGTTCGCGGTGCAGGTCGAGCGGACGGCGCTCCGCGTTCTCAATGAGCTCAAGCCGGGCAGGCGCCTCTACACGAACGTCGAGTTCTACGCGGGCGTGGTGATGAACAGCGTCGGCATCCCGCCGGACATGTTCACCCCCACATTCGCCTCGAGCAGGACGGTCGGCTGGACGGCGGCGATCGCGGAGCAGGCTGCCAACAACCGGCTCATCCGTCCCTCCGCGCTCTACGTCGGACCGCAGCCGCCGAGGCCGCTGCCCGAGGGCTACGGCGCGGCGATCAAGAGTGCGGAACTCGCCCGCTGATCTCGGGGTAACGTCGAAGTAACGGTCGCCATTTCTTTGGCGAGCACCGAAACAAGCTCGTCACCCAACCACAACGTGTCGCCGTCACGTGTGACCGATGCTGCTCGACATGATCCCGGCATTTTTCCCAGCGTTGGTAGCCCTGGTGCGGTCGTTGACCCTTCCCACCAGCCGGCGGCGCGAAAGCGAGCGTGGTCAGGGACTCGTCGAGTACGGGTTGATTCTTATCCTGATCGCGATCTTCGTCATCGTCGTTGTCGGTGTGGTTGGACATCAGACCAACAACGTTTTCTCAAACGTCAGCAACGGCCTGAGCGCTTAGGTCGCGAGCGGCTCTGCGGCAACGCAGGCGACGCTTCCCGGCCTTGGGTTTGGCGCCGTTGCGTCTCGTAAGGTTGCCCTGTGGACTCGCTGGAGCAACCGGATCGAGGCGGAGTTCTCGGTGATCGCGCGCCTGCGCCGCCGCTCGCGGGAGTCGTCCTTTGCGGTGGCCGGAGCAGGCGCATGGGATTCGACAAGGCGACCATTGTGTTCGAGGGTGAGACGCTGCTCCATCGCGCGCTCGCCCGTCTCGATACCGTGTGCGATCCCGTCATGGTCGCGCCGGGAGATATGGCCCTGACGCTCACCGGACGAGCTTCAGTCGCGGACGCCGCGCGCGATTCAGGCCCGCTCGGCGGGCTCGTCACCGCACTCCGGCTCTCACGGCATCGGCTGCTGGCCGTCGTCGCGGTCGACCTCCCCTGGATCGATCCCCGCTTGCTCAGCTTGCTCGCAGCCGCGATCGGCGACCACGATGTCGCGGTGTGCGAGACGGCCAACGGCATCGAGCCCCTCCACGCGGTGTACGCGACGTCCCTGCTCCCGGCTGCTGAAAAGGCGCTCGCCGGCCACGACAGATCGATGCGCCACCTGATCGCGCGGTCGAACGCGCTTCAGGTGCCCGAAAGCGAGTGGCGCAAGGCGGGCATCTCCGAGGCGTTCTCGCGCAACGTCAACACACCCGAGGATCTCGAGGGGATCAGTCAGGACCTTCTGCGATGAGCGAGCGAACCACTTCGGCCGCCCGATCGATCGCCGCGGCTTCGGTCATTCCCGCGCCGACGCAGGTCTGCACGAAGCGGCCGATCAGGTAGGCGACGAGCGGCGCGTTCTGACGCTCGGTGGCGTGTGCGACATCACGGGCAATGCGGAGGAGCTGCCCCCGTTTCGCAAGATCGACCGGCTCCAGGCCGCCGGCGCCGTCGCCGAGCGCATCGAGTTTCGCTGCGAGCTCAGCGAGGATGTCGCCGGGCTCGGAGATGTCCGCCATGGCCACGAATGATGTCGCTCCACGGCAGGCCGGTGCGAGGTCGCTATCGTGGTCGGCATGACCGTGCGCCACAGGCGGGTGATGCAGGTTGCGGCCGGCGGAGCTGTGACCTGGCGGAGCGACGACGTCAGCACCGAGGAGCCGCTCGAGATCCGGATCGGCGACGTTTCGCTGTCGGTGACGATGCGCACACCGGGAGACGATTTCGACCTGGTCGCCGGGTTCCTCATCACGGAAGGCATCATCGACAGCGCGGCTGAGATCTCCAGCATGAAGATGTGTCCGGACGCCGCGGTAGCGACCGGTGAGCTGAACATCGTCGAGGTCACGCTCACTCCCGCCGCCGCGTCCCGCTCGATCACGCCGCGAGCGTTTTACATGACCTCGTCGTGCGGCATGTGCGGCAAGGCAAGCATTGAAGCGGTGCGCACCAAATCGGCGTACGACGTCGCAGCGGATCCGCTGCGCATCACGCCGGAACTGCTGCTCGCCCTGCCCGCCATCCAGCGCTCGGCGCAGCGGCAGTTCTCACGCACGGGCGGTTTGCACGCGGCGGCACTCTTCGACAGCGACGGGGCACTCCTGTGCTTGCGCGAGGATGTGGGCCGGCACAACGCTTTTGACAAGGTGATCGGCTGGGCAGCGACCCAGGGATTGCTGCCGTTGCGGTCGCATGTGATCCTCGCCTCTGGGCGCGCGAGCTTCGAGCTCACGCAAAAAGCGTTGATGGCTGGGATTCCGGTGCTGGCAGCCGTTTCCGCGCCGTCCAGCCTCGCCGTGGAACTCGCTGCTGACTCGGGGATGACGCTGATCGGCTTCCTTCGCGGCGAGCAGATGAACGTGTACGCCGGACATGAGCGGATCATTCGCGAATGAGTGAAATGCCCGCGGAGAAGCGCTGGCGTGGCGCCGAGATCACAGTCAGCGACAGCCGCCGGGGCGTGGATACGGATGACCGCAGTGGCGACGTCATCGTGGCGCGATTCGCGCTGCTTCCCGCGGATGTAGTCGTACGAAAGAGCGTGCCCGACGACATCGAGCAGATCCGCGTAGCGGTGGGTGAATGCGCGCTGTCGGCCGACATTCTCATCCTCACCGGAGGTACCGGTGTCGGGCCTCGCGACGTGACGCCGCAAGCGCTTGTGCCCCTGTTCGACTACGAGGTTCCGGGGATGGCCGAAGTGATGCGCCTCGAAGGTCTCAAGGCGACACCGCATGCGATGCTCTCGCGGCAGGTCGTCGGCGTGATGGGCCATTGTCTTGTGCTGTCGCTTCCCGGCAGTCCGAATGCCGTCGCCGAGTGCCTCGATGCTGTCTGGCCGGCGCTCCCGCACGCCCTCGCATTGATCTCGGGCGACACGCGGCATCCAGAACAGTCCGACGCGTCGAGCTGAGCAGTTCTACTCCGGAGCCCCGCATTGCACAGCTGCAAGGCGGACCGGCTAGGCGATGGCCAGCCAGATGTAGCGGAGTCCGATTGCAATCACGATGACTCCGAGCAACCTGCGCACTGCTAGCTCCGGGAGCCGTGGTTGCAGATGGGCGCCGACGTATCCGCCGCACAATCCGCCGACTCCGAGGGCGATGCCGACGGGCCAGTCGGGGCTGATTGATCCATGACTCTGCGTCGCAAGCAGGACGAACGTCACGACTCCCGCAATCGACGTGAGAAACGTCGATGCAAGCGTGGCGGGGGCGACCTCCGATGGAGAACGCCCGGTTCCAATGAGGATCGGAGCGAGGATTGACCCTCCCCCGATTCCATAGATACCGCCGACACAGCCCACGGCGGCTGCGAGGAGAACAAGGGTGGCGCCTTTCAGTGTCCGAAGCCGCTCCCGCGTGGATGTGTCGCGACCAAACAGAAGCCAACCGCCGGTCGGGAGAAGGACGAGGGCGATCACGACGTCAAACGGACGCTGGCCCGGGAGAAGCTCAACGCGAACGATCGACCCGATCACGACCCCCGGGAGCGTGCCGGCGAGGAGTGGGCGAAGCAGCCCGCCTCCGTGTTGACCTTGTCGCCAGTACTGCCAGAGCGCGCCGGGCGTCGCCACGACGTTGTAGAGCAAGTTCGTCGGCGTCACCGCTGGGCTTGGCGTGCCGAGGATGCTCACCTGGAATGGGAGGAGCAGCACTGCTCCCGATACGCCCGCGGGAACAGTGGCTGCGGCAACGATGAACGCCGCAACAACCGCGACCGCTTCCACTGACCAGCCACTCAGCATCGTGCGCCGCAGCGTAGCGGCCAACCCGTGTTCACGACGGGATGACGCGACTCCTTGAGTGAAAAAGTGTCGGTGAAAAGCTTTGGTTCGACCAACTCGGGCACGGCAATTGACCGCACCTGAAAGCTTTCTTAGTCATGAACATCGTAAGCGCAATGCATGTGCGTTTCTGTGACCGCATTTGCGCCATTCGAGCTGCTCCAAATGCGCTTGACCCTTCCCCTGACCGAATGCAAGCATGGCTCCGCCGTCGTTTGTCTTGCCGTCCGGGAGGATTTCTATGACGCAGCCTGTGGCGCTGACTATTAACGGAAGGCAAAGGGAGGACGAGGTTGAGCCGCGCCTTCTGCTCGTGCATTACCTGCGCGAAGTCGCCGGACTCACCGGAACGCACATCGCCTGCGACACCAGTCAGTGCGGGGCATGCACGGTTCTGATCGACGGAGAGGCCGTGAAATCGTGCAGCGTCTTCGCGGTTCAGGCGAACGGGCGCAAGGTCACCACCATCGAAGGTCTCGCCGAACACGGAACGCTGCATCCGGTTCAGCAGGCGTTCTGGGACGAGCATGGGCTCCAGTGTGGTTTCTGCACGCCGGGATTCATCATGGCCACCGCCTACCTCCTGAGTGAGAACCCGTCGCCGACGGACGCCGAGATCGAACGCGGCCTCGAGGGCAATCTCTGTCGTTGCACCGGCTACGAGAACATCAGGAAGGCAGTCCGGTCCGCCTCAGCGGCGATGAGCGGGGCGGGCCACACCGCCGGCGATCTGGTCGGTGCCGCGGCTCCGGTGGAGGACTGACGATGGCCGTCACCTCCATGATCGGTGCCCGCATTCAGCGTCGCGAGGACCCCAAGCTCATCACCGGCCACGGCCATTTCGTCGACGACGTGAACCTCGTGAACATGGCGCATATGTCGATCGTGCGCAGCCCGTACGCGCACGCTCGCATCCGCTCGCTCGACACTTCCGCGGCGAAAGCGGCGAAGGGCGTTGTCGCGGTGCTCACCGCCGCGGACTTCAAGTCCGTCATCCACGCGCCACTCCCAGTCACCAACTCGTTTGTCGCCGACAAGAAGCAGGTGCCTGACCAGTTCGCCATAGCAGCTGACGAAGTCGCATACGCGGGCGAGCCGGTGGCCGTGGTTATCGCCGATGATCGATACCTCGCCGACGACGCTGCGCAGCTCGTGGTTGTCGACTATGAGCCACTTCCCGCGGTGATGGACCTCGAGAAGGCGATGGCACCAGGGAGCCCTGTCGTCAAGAGCGACCGTCCCGACAACATCGGTTGGGATGTCAGTTTCCCTGCCGGCGACATCGACGCTGCCTTCGCCGAAGCGGAGGTCATCCTCAAGGAGCGAATCGGCCAGCAGCGCCTCTTCCCGACGCCGATGGAGACACGGGGCTGTGTTGCCGACTACATCCCGTACGACAACCGATGCACCCTCTGGACCTCGACGCAGGTGCCGCACTTCGTCCGGCTGTTCGTCGGCGGAGCGCTCGGCGTCCCCGAGTCCCAGTTCAGGGTCATCAGTCACGACGTTGGTGGCGGGTTCGGTTCCAAGATCCGCCCGTATCTGGAGGAGTACCTGGCAACAGCGGCATCGAAGATCACCGAACGACCGGTGAAGTGGATTGAGGATCGCACGGAGAGCCTGCAGGCGACGACACACGGCCGCGGCCAGATCTTCGACGTCGAGGTCGCTGCCAAGCGTGATGGCACGCTGCTCGGGCTGAAGTTCACCCAACTGCTCGACATTGGCGCGTACCACGGAGTCTTCAGCGCTTTCCAGGTGGTGGCGTGCCTGCTCGGTGGGGGTTGCTACGAGTGGAAGGCCATCAACGCGCGGAGCATCGGCATCTTCACCAACCGCACGTCGACCGATCCATATCGCGGAGCCGGCCGTCCTGAGGCGACGCACCTCGTGGAGCGCGTCGTCGACCTCGTCGCGCGTGAGATCGGCATGGACCCTGCGGAGGTCCGGCGCAAGAACTTCGTCAAGACCTTCCCGCACACGAACAATTTCGGTTTGGTGTACGACTCAGGCGACTATCCGAAGACCCTGGATCGCGCGATGGCGAACATCAATTACCCGGCGCTGCGCAAACGGCAGGAAGAGCTGCGCGCGCAAGGGCGTTATACGGGCATCGGATTCAGCACATACGTGGAGATTTGCGGACTCGGGCCGAGCGCCGCGACAGCACCCGCCGCCGGCATCGCGCTCGTCGAGTCGTCAATGGTTCGCGTCCACCCGACGGGATCGGTGACGGTCTCGGTGGGAACGCACTCCCATGGCCAGAGTCACGAGACGACGTTCGCGCAGATCGTCGCCGATACGCTCGGCGTTCCGTACGACTCGGTGGAGATCCACCACGGCGATACCGGAGACACGCCGTTCGGCTATGGCACGTATGGCTCGCGCAGCCTTGCCGTTGGCGGTATGGCGATCATGGCTTCGTGTCACAAGGTCGTTGAGAAGGCGCGCAAGCTCGCCGCTCACGCGTTCGAGGCCTCCGAAGACGACATCGTGGTCGATCAGGGCCGATACTTCGTCCGCGGCAACCCGGGCGAGGCGAAAGCCTTGGCGGAGCTCGCATTTGCCTCGTACGGTGCCGGTCTGCCGGAGGGTATGGAGCAGGGGCTCGAAGCGGTCTCATATTTCGACCCGCCCAACTTCGTGTGGCCATTCGGCTGTCATATCTGTGCGGTCGAGGTCGACCCCGAAACCGGTGTGGTGACGATCGATCGATACGTGGCAGTCGACGACTGCGGCAACGTGATCAACCCGATGGTGGTCGACGGGCAGCTGCACGGCGGGATCGCGCAAGGGATTTCACAGGCGCTGTTCGAGGAAGTGCAGTACGACGACGAAAGCGGGCAGATGCTCAACGGAACGATGCTCGATTACCTCATCCCGACGATGGCCGAGATGCCGCACTACGAGCTCGACCGGACCGTGACACCAAGCCCGACGAACGAGCTTGGCGTAAAGGGTATCGGCGAGGCTGGGACGATCGCGTCGAGCATCGCCGTGATCAACGCGATCACCGACGCTCTTGCACCCTTCGGTATCAAACACGTCGAAATGCCGGCCCGTCCGGACCGTCTCTGGTCGATGATCCAGGAGGCACGCGCATGATCACGGCGGCATTCGAATACGCCCGTCCGGGCTCGGTCGATGAGGCCCAGGCGCTGTTGACGAAGTTCGGGGACGACTCCAAGGTGATCGCCGGAGGGCAGAGCCTCATCCCGCTGATGCGACTCCGGCTCAGCCAGCCCACAGCGCTCATCGACATTCAGGGTATTGGCGAGCTCAAGCAGGTCCGCCGCGACGACGGCGTCGTGGAGGTGGGGGCGCTGGTGCGACACGTCGACATCCAGCGCAACGCGACGCTTCGCGAAACCCTGCCGATCCTCGTGGAGATGGCCAACGACGTTGGTGACAACCAGGTCCGTAACCTTGGGACCATCGGAGGGGTGATCGCTCACGGGGATGCCGCCGGCGACTACAACGCGCTGGCGCTCATGCTCGACGCAGAGATCGTCACCAACAAGCGCCGCCATCAGGCGCGCGATTTCTACCGCGACATCTTGACCACGGCGCTCGAGCACGACGAGGTGGTGACGGCGGTGCGCTTCCCGATCTCGACGGGTCGATTCGCGTACACAAAGTTCCGGCGGCGGCTCTACGACTGGGCGATCGCCGGTGTTGCAGTACAGGAGACGGGTTCGTCCTGGCGGGTCGGCTACGTCAACCTGGCGCGGACGCCGCGTCGAGGGACGGCGGTGGAAGCGGCACTTGCAGGCGGAGCCTCGGCCGCGGACGCAGCGGCGCAGAGTGGATCCGACATCGACCCGACCGGCGATGTACGCGCCACGGCCGAATACAAGCGACACATCACGCAGGTGCTCACTGCTCGGACTCTGCAGAAGGCAACTGCAGCCGCCTGACGCCGATCGATGGCGCAAGCGGCAGGAGCTGAGATGGTCAGCCCCGGCCGTTCGACGGACTAACGCGCAGGAGGGCGGTCGAGCGAACCGCTCCGGCCGCCCTCCTTGTGCACCAGCGTCACGTCGGTGATCGATGCCCAGTGGTCGATGGCTTTGATCATGTCGATCACGGTGAGTCCCGCGATGGCGACGGCGGTCAGCGCCTCCATCTCCACGCCCGTGGCTCCTTCGACGCGCGCCGTCGCCTCGATGACGACGCCAGGTGTGGCCGACGAGTCGAGTGTCAGGTCCACGTCGACGTGGCGCAGCGGGAGGGGGTGACACAGCGGTATCAGGTCTGACGTGCGCTTCGCCCCCATGATCCCGGCGAGGCGTGCCGTGTCGAGGACACTGCCTTTCGCGATCGCGTCGCCGGCAATCAGTTGCACCACCTCGGCTGTGCAGTTGACCCGGCCTCGCGCAGTCGCCGTGCGGCGGGTCACCGCCTTTTCGCTGATGTCAACCATGTGCGCGCGGCCGGATCCGTCGACATGCGTGAGATGTCGTTCGCTCAATGGGCCGCCTCCTCTGCGACGCCATGTCGCGCGTCAACCCAGTGCGCGCCGCTGTCCGTGTGCTCGCGCTTCCACACGGGCACCGTGCTCTTGATCAACTCGAGGGCCTCCTGGCAGGCTGGAAAGGCGGTGTCGCGGTGCGGCGCCGCAACCACTACGACGACACTTGCGTCGCCGATGAGCAAGGACCCGGTGCGGTGCACGATGGTGATCGTGCTGATGCCGCCGCGCGCGAAGAGCTCCTCGCCAATCTTGCGCATCTCGGCCTCCGCCATCTCCGCATATGCCTCGTAGTCCAGGCGATGCACTGCGACTCCGTCATTGTGGTCGCGAACTCTGCCGATGAAGGTCGCGACGGCGCCGTCGCGTGACGTGCCCGCGCTCGCGATGACCGAACCGATATCGATCGGCACGTCGGTGAGCCAGACACGCACTGGGGATGCGTCGTCGCTGCCACCTGCTACAGGTGGGATAAAAGCGATCGTGTCGCCGCTCTCGACTGCCGTTTCCCACGTGCAGTATCCGAGGTTGCGCGCCGCGCGAACTGATGCCGCATCGACTGCGGCGGAGGGATGGCGCCGCACCAGCTCGTCCCACACGTCCTGCACGGTGGCGCCGTCGACATGCACTTCGCCGGCGCCCACACGCTCACGCAGCGGGCCGAAGACGAGCACGGTGATGTCGTCCAACTCAGCCGCCGATGTAGGACATCTCGATCCGCTCGCCCTCGGCGATGCCGAGCCCGCGCAGCTCCGAGTAGCGATCGTCGCGGCGCTTCCACCGGTCGGCGATGACCCGTCGCAGCGCGTCATCGTCGGCACCCGAGCGCAGGGTCTCGCGAAGGTCGATGCCTGAGGTCGCGAACAGACACGTGTACAGCTTGCCGTCGACGCCGAGGCGCGCGCGCGTGCAGTCGCCGCAGAAGGGCCGGCTCACCGATGTGATGACACCGATGTCGCCTCTGCCGTCCGCGAACTGGTACGTCTTCGCAACGGCGGACGGATCCGATGTTTCGTCGAGCAGTGGATGCACGCGCCGGACGCGTTCGAGAATCTCCTCGCCGCTCACGACGTCGGTCATGCGCCACCCGTTGGTCTCGCCGACGTCCATGTACTCGATGCAGCGCAGGCTCAGGCCTTCGCGACGGGCGAAGTCGACAAGGTCGATCAGTCCGTCCTCGTTGACCCCGCGTTGTACGACGCAGTTGAGCTTGACGGGCTCGAGCCCGGCCTCGCGCGCGGCCGCGATTCCATCAAGGACTTCATGCACCTCGATCTTCGAATCGCTCATCGAGGAGAAGACGGCGGGATCGAGCGAGTCGAGGCTCACGGTGACGCGGTGCAGACCTGCATTGCGCAGGCGCACGGCCCATCGCCGCAGGAGCGCACCGTTGGTGGTCAGCGCGATATCTGGAATGCCAAGCTGCGCAATCCCCGCAACGATTTCGGCGAGGTCCGGGCGGAGCAACGGCTCACCGCCGGTGAGACGGATCTTGGTGACGCCGAGCGATGCGAAGACTCCCGCGAGCCGGACGATCTCGCCGGCGTCCAGCGCCTCGGCGCGGGGCAGGAAACGGTAGCCGGGGCCGAATCGCGCCTTCGGCATGCAGTACGGGCACCGGAAGTTGCAGCGATCGGTGACGGAGATGCGCACGTCACGAAGCGAGCGTCCAAACCGATCAGGGCCGGTCGCGACCGCCGGAAGCGCGGAAACCGTGGTCATCGCAGGGGAATCGCCTCGACGACGGTGCCGGCTTCAACGACCTCGGGGCCGGCGGGCAGCACGACGAGGCAGTCCGCTCGCGTGAGCGATTGCAGCATCGAGGAGCCCTGGTCGCCGGAACTGTGCGCGATCGCCAATTCGTCGTCGTCGGAGGTGTGGAGGACCGCGCGCGAATACGTTTCCAGGGCCGCAGGCTTGGACATCGCCTCGCCGAGGCGCACGCGGATGCGCCGCCGCTGGAGCTCCCTGGCGCCTTGCATCCGTCGGATGACCGGTCGCGCGAAGAGCTCGAACGTCACCGAACTGCTCACCGGGTTGCCCGGCAGGCCGATGAACACCGCGTTGCCGATCCGTCCGATGAGCACCGGTTTGCCGGGTCGCATGGCGACGCGCCAGGTGGAGATCGTCCCGAGCTCGGCCACCACCTCGCGAACCCAGTCGTGATCACCGACGCTGACGCCGGCGCTGCTCACCACCAGGTCCGACGCCGAGGCAGCCTGGAGCAGTTCCCGCAGCGAGGCCTTCGAGTCGCGCGCGATCCCGAGGAAGGTCGGGATCCCTCCGGCCTCGCGGACCGCTGCCGTGAGCATCGGGGAGTTGGAGTCGACAAGATGCGCCGGGCCTGGAGCGGTGCCGGCCGGGACGAGCTCGTCGCCTGTCGCGAGCAGTGCCACCCGCGGCCGCGCTCCGACCAGCAGGCGGTCGTGTCCGAGTGCTGCCGCGACGCCGACGTCGACGCTGGTCAGCGCTTGTCCGGGGAGGATCACGTCGTCGCCGCGACGGATATCGGCGCCGCGCGGGCGCACACTCGTGCCGAGTCCGGTTGCGACCTCGATGAGCACCATGGCACCGTCACGACGGGTGTCCTCCTGGCGCACAACGGTGTCAGCGCCTTCCGGCATGGGAGCGCCGGTCATGATTCGCATGGCGGTCCCGGCGGCGTGAGTTCCGGGAAGTGCACCCGCCCGCGACTCGCCGACGACCGGAAGTGTCGCCGGTTCACTCGCACTCGCACGGGCGATATCGCTTGCCCGGACGGCATATCCGTCCATGGCGGAGTTGTCGAAACCCGGGAGATCCGATTGCGACGAGACGGTCTCGGCGAGGATTCTTCCGAGTGCCGCGTCGAGGCTCACGACCTCAGGTGTGAGCACGCCAACCTTCTCGAGCAGCCGCTGTTGCGCGGTGGCGACTGATTCGAGGTCGTTGGAAACGGCGTGCGTCAACATCGTCAAGTCCTCATCCTCCACCCTCGGCGGGAGTCCGACAACCATCATAGTCGTGGTTAGCGGAGGGGGATTTCGTCCACGCCAGTCGCATGTACCAGGTATTTTCGGTGCCTCGTGTACTGGCGTACTCTGTACAGGTCCGTTGTCGGACGCCATCAGAGAGAAGTTGGGTTCAAATCCCGGAGGTTTTGGATGTTCCCTGCCGCGTTCGACTACATCGCGCCGGGGGCGCTCGACGATGTGCTGAGCCTTTTGCGTCAGCACGGTGACGACGCCAAGGTTCTCGCCGGCGGCCAGAGCCTGATTCCATTGCTAAAACTACGATTTGCGTCCCCCGTAATCGTCATTGATATCGGCAAGGTCGACGGACTCGAGGGAATCGGCCGAGAAAACGGGCATGTGCGCATCGGAGCCAGGACCAGACATCGCGATGTCGAGAGCGCGACGGAGTTGCGCGGCACGCTTGACGTGCTGCTCGACGCGGCGCCGCTCATCTCCGACCCGCTCATTCGCAACATGGGCACCGTGGGCGGTTCGATCTGTCACGCGGATCCCGCCGGCGACTGGGGCGCGGTGATGCTCGCGGTCGGCGCGGAATTCGTCGTCAAGTCGGCGGGTGGCGAGCGCGTCCTCCCGGCGGCGGGGTTTTTCGAAGGCCCGTTCACGACCGGACTGCATTCGGATGAGGTCATGACGGAGATTCGCATCCCCGTCGTCGCTGGACGATCCGGCGGGACGTACCTCAAGCTCGAGCGCAAGATCGGGGACTTCGCGAGCGTCGCGACCGCCGTCCATGTCGTGCTCGGCAGCGACGGCCGCATTGCCACCGCGGGAATCGGTCTCTGCGCCGTCGGTGCGCAGAGCATCAAGGCGACGGCAGCCGAGGCATCGCTCGTCGGCAAAGAGCCGACGGACGAGGTGATCGCGGAGGCGTCGCGGCTTGCCGCCCAGGCGGCCGAACCAAAAGCAGACATCCGGGGGAGTGCGGAGTACAAGCGCGATGTTGCACGGGTCTTCGTGCAACGCGGCCTGCACACCGCGATCAATCGCGCGCAGGGAGCGACCGCATGAACGTGACATTCGAGATCAACGGTGTCGAGAAGACGGTCGACGTCGAGCCACGCACGCTCGTCGTCGATCTCATCCGCACCAAGCTGGCGATGACCGGCACGCATATCGGTTGCGACACCAGCAACTGTGGCGCATGCACGGTGTTGCTTGACGGCCGCCCGGTCAAGTCCTGCACGTTGCTCGCGCCGATGCTCGAAGGCAAGAAGGTCACGACCGTCGAGGGCCTCGCGAAAGGCGGCAAGCTCGACTCCATTCAGGCGGGGTTCCACGCCGAGCACGGCCTGCAGTGCGGCTTCTGCACGCCGGGCATGATGCTCGTCGGCAAAGCGCTCATCGAGGCGAACCCGCATCCCACCGAGGATGAGATTCGCTGGGGGATCAGCGGCAACATCTGTCGCTGCACCGGCTACATGAACATCGTCAAAGCGATCCAGCACGCCGCCGCTGCGAACGCTGCCGAGAACACCGCGGGAGTAGCGTGATGGCAGTCGACACAACGGAAGCCGCCGCAGCCACCGAGGCCGCGCGTCAGGCGATGGGAGGCATCGGCGTCTCGCTTGCCCGCAAGGAAGACGCGCGCTTCGTTCACGGCCAGGGGCATTACGTCGACGACGTCGTGCTCCCGGGCATGCTCCACATGGTCGTCGTGCGCAGTCCCTATGCGCATGCGCGCATCAAGGGCATCGACACGAGCGCCGCCATGGCGATTCCCGGCGTGATCGCGGTCGTCACCGGTGAGTTGCTCGCGCAGCACAAGCTCGCCTGGATGCCCACCCTGTCCGGTGATACGCAGGCGGTCCTGGCGACCGACAAGGTCCGTTTCCAGGGGCAGGAAGTCGCCTGTGTCATCGCTGAGACGAAATACATCGCGGAAGACGCCGCCGCCGTGGTGAGCGTCGACTACGAGCCGTTGCAGGCGATCACGTCGCCGCAGCAGGCACTGCAGCCCGGCGCCGTCGTGATTCGCGACGAGAAAGAGGGCCAGACCGACAACAAGATCTACCACTGGGAGGCCGGTGACAAGGACGCGACCGACGCGGCGTTTGCGCGCGCTGCCAAAGTGGTGAGCCTCGAGACGTTCTACCCGCGGTGTCATCCGGCGCCGCTCGAGACGTGCGGGTGCGTCGCGGACCTCGACCCCGTGACCGGCAACGCCACGATTTACATGACAAGTCAGGCGCCGCATGCGCATCGCACGCTCTTCGCGATCGTCGCGGGGCTCCCCGAAGAGAAGATCCGGATCATCTCACCGGACCTCGGGGGCGGTTTCGGCAACAAGGTGCCGATCTATCCTGGCTACGTGGTCGCCACCGCCGCGTCGCTGCTGATCGGCCGTCCGGTCAAGTGGATTGAGGACCGGACCGACAATCTCATCTCGACCGGTTTCGCACGCGACTACTACATGGATGGCTCGGTCGCCATCGACGAGAGCGGAAAGTTCATCGGACTCCGCGTGAATCTCCTGAGCGACAACGGGGCATTCTTCGCGGATGCTCAGCCGAGCAAATTCAAGGCCGGCCTCTTTCACATCGTGACCGGCTCGTACGACATTCCAGCCGCGCACATCGTTGCGAACGGTGCGTACACCAACAAGGCCCCGGGTGGCGTGGCATATCGCTGCTCGTTCCGGGTTACCGAAGCCTCGTACTTCATCGAGCGGCTGGTGGAAAACGCTGCCGTCGAGCTCGGCCAGGATCCGGTGACCATCCGACTCAACAACTTCATCCAGCCCGAGGCATTCCCTTACAAGTCCGCCTCGGGCTTCGAGTACGACAGTGGCGACTACCCAGCCGCGATGAAGGTCGCGCTCGACATGCTCGGCTACGACGAGCTGCGCAAGGAGCAGGCCGAGAAGCGCGCCAAAGGCGAGCTGATGGGTATCGGCGTCGCCAGCTTCACCGAAGTTGTCGGTGCCGGCAAGGGCAAGGACTACGACATTGCAGGGTTGCGCATGTTCGACTCGGCCGAGTTGCGCGTGCACCCGACGGGCAAGGCGATCCTCAAACTCGGTGTCAAGTCACAGGGCCAGGGACACGAGACGACGTTCGCGCAGATCGTTGCCGAAGAGCTCGGCATCCCCGCGTCGGACATCGAGGTCCGCGAGGGTGATACCGACAACACGCCTTTCGGGCTCGGCACCTATGCGTCGCGGTCCACGCCGGTCGGCGGCGCGGCGACTGCAGTCGTGGCGCGCAAGCTCCGCGACAAGGGCAAGATCATCGCGGCGCATCTCTTCGAGGCAGACGTTGCGGACATCGAGTTCGATCACGGCAAGTACAACGTCAAGGGCTCGCCCGATAACGTCAAGACCATCCAGGACATCGCCTTCGCGGCGTACACCAACATCCCGGACGGCATCGAAGCCGGTCTTGAAGGCGTCACGTACTACGACCCGCCGAACATGACGTTCCCGTTCGGGACGTACCTGGTGGTCGTGGACATCGACAAGGGCACCGGCCAGGTGAAGGTCCGCCGGATGGTTGCCGTTGACGACTGCGGGATACGCATCAATCCGATGATCGTCGAGGGACAGATCCACGGTGGCCTCACCGAAGGTTTCGGCATCGCGTTCATGGAGCTGATCACGTTCGATGACGACGGCAACTGCATCGGATCGAACTTCATGGACTACCTGATCCCGACCGCGTGGGAGACGCCACGCTTCGAGCTCGGCGAGACGGTGACACCGTCGCCCCACCATCCGATCGGCGCAAAGGGCGTCGGCGAATCGGCAACCGTGGGATCGCCGGCCGCGTATGTCAATGCAGTCATCGACGCGCTGTCGCATCTCGGCATCACCAACATCGACATGCCGGTCACGTCCGACAAGGTGTGGGCTGCGCTGCGCAGCAAGGGGGTGACCGAATAGACGACCGCCTGCTCGTTCTGCTGGCCGAGACCGCCGCGTCGGGCCGTCCATGCGCACTCGCGACTGTGGTGCGCACGGAATCGCCGACGTCGGCGCATCCCGGCGACAAGGCCGTGATCACCGATGACGGCGAGCTGCACGGCTGGATCGGCGGCAGCTGCTCCGAGGCGCTCGTGCGCCGCGAGGCGCTCGTCGCGATGAGTGACGGCTTGCCGCGGCTGGTGCGCATCCGCCCTGACGTCGAGGCGCTCGAGGTACGCAACGGAGGTGAGCTGACCGTGGCCACGACGTGCCCGAGCGGCGGAACGCTCGACATCTTCATTGACCCGCATCTGCCCAAACCGCTGCTCGCGGTCATCGGCGAAAGCCCTGCCGCGAGAACGCTTATCGAGCTCGGCCGGGTCGTCGGCTTCCGTACGTGTGGCATTCACCCCGGCGCGCACGCGTCGGACTTTCCGGGCGCGGACCGGGTGCTCGACAGCCTCGACCTGAGTGCGCTCGCACACGAGAAGGACTGCTGGGTCGTCGTCGCGACCATGGGCCACTACGACGACGACGCGCTGGAAGCGGCGCTGACTCTTGCGGCGGCCGATATCGCGCTCGTGGCCAGCGTGCGCCGGTCGGCGAGCGTGCTCGACACGCTGCGCGCTCGCGGCGTGGCGGAGGCGCAGATCACGCGCGTGCGCGCTCCCGCAGGTCAGCTTCGCGCCGGCGCGCAGGAGGAGATCGCGCTCCACGCGCTTGCCGAGGTGGTGGCGCTGCGCCACGAGCGGATGACGGCGAACCCGATCGCGGCCCCCGCCGCTCTCGCCGCGTTCGCAGTGGACCCGGTGTGCGGCATGACGGTCGACACCAGCGATGCCGCGCATACCGCAACGCACGACGATCAGACGTATTTCTTCTGCTGCTCCGGGTGCAGGGAGCAGTTCATCGCAGACCCGGCTCGATTCCTCCGCGCAACCGCCGGCTGACAGTGCCGGGGTTGCGCTCCGCGGGCGTCGTCCTCGCGGCAGGAGGCTCGCGACGCATGGGCGAGCCGAAGCAACTGCTTCCGCTGCATGGGCGTCCACTGCTGGAGGCGGTACTTGCCGCCGCATGCGACTCAGGACTTGACGAAGTCGTCGTTGTGCTCGGCGCCCACGCCGACGAGATCCGGCGGACGGTCGGGCTCGGCCGAGCCCGCGTTGTCGTCAATCCCGACCACCTCCAGGGCCTCAGCACGTCGCTGAAGGCAGGGGTCGCCAGCCTTGACAGTCGCGTGGACCGGGCGATGGTCATCCTCGGCGACCAGCCGGACATCAGCGCGGATCTCGTGAACCGTGTCCTCGATACCCAGGCCGAGTCGGGGCTCCCGGCGGCAGCGCTCAGCTTTGACGGTCTCCTGCATCCGCCGGTCGTGCTCGCGCGCGAGCGTTGGGGGGACATCGCGGCGCTCGAGGGAGACACGGGGCTGCGGGCGTTGATCCGTGCGCACCCGGAGCTGGTTGCCCCGGTCGAGGCGGACAGGCCGGGTGGCCACCCGATCGATATCGACACCCGCGAGGACTTCGAGCGGCTCGCGGCCGACCCTGCCTGACGCTCTGCTAGCCTCGGGCGGTCCAGTTCGATATCCCGGAGGTGCGTGCGTTGCCAGCACTCGTCATCGTCGCCGAGCGGCTCATCGACGGCACGGGGCGCGACCCCATCGAGCGTGCCGCGATCGTGATCGAGAACGGCCGCATCACCGCCGCCGGGGCACGCTCCTCGCTGACGATCCCGGCTGATGCCGACGTCCTCGAGGACGACGATCTCACGCTGCTACCCGGGTTCATGGACATGCACGTGCACCTGGCGGCTTCGACCCCCAACCTCGTGCGCATCCTCATGACACCCGCGTCGCTGGCGCTGCTCAACGCCATCCCCAACTCAGGTGTGACGCTCGCAGCCGGCGTGACCACCGTGCGCGACGCCGGACACACGCCCGTCGGCGTCCGTCTCGCCGCCGAGGCCGGGTACTTCCCGGCGCCCCGCATGCAACTGGCGGTCAGCCTGCTGAGCCAGACGGGCGGCCACGGCGACGACCTCATGCCGTGCGGCGCGCGCGTGGGGATCACCATGAACGTCGACGTCCCGCACGGCGTCGTCGACGGCGTCGACGGGATGCGCCACAAGGTTCGCGAGGTGCTCCACGCGGGTGCCGACTGGATCAAGTTGTGCACGAGTGGCGGCGTGCTGAGCCCTGGCGACCTCCCCGACCACGCGCAGTTCTCGGTCGAAGAGATCAGGGTGGCGGTGGAGGAGGCCGCGGTCGTGGGCAAGCGGGTCATGGCGCACGCGATGTCCCCGGCGGGCATTCGCAATGCGCTCATCGCGGGTGTCACGAGCATCGAGCACGGCTGCCTCCTCGACGAGGAGGGCATCGCGCTCATGAAGGAGAAGGGCGCGTATCTCGTCCCGACCCTGGTCGCCCCCGGCGACGTCATCGACGGCGCTCGCGCCGAGGGCGGGCTGCCGCCGGAGATGATCGCGAAAGCCGAGCGCATCCGTGGCCTCCACCAGGCAGCCGTCTCCGCGGCCATCGCCTCGGGCGTGAAGGTCGCGATGGGGACCGACGCCGCAGTCGGCCCGCATGGCAAGAACCTTCGCGAACTCGGCTTGATGGTCCGCTGCGGGATGACCCCGATGCAGGCGATCGTCGCGTCGACGACGGTGCCCGCGGAACTGATCCGGCGGCCGGATCTCGGCGCCCTCTCGCCGGGCATGCTTGCGGACGTCGTCGCCGTGCGCGGCGATCCACTCGCGGACATCGATCGCCTCGCCGATCCGGCCAACATCCGCCTCGTCGTCAAGGACGGACGTGTCGCCTACGACTTCCGGGGACGGGTCGCGGCTCAGTCCTCGTCGGGATCGTCGCCGAGCGCTGCCTCGTAGGGCGGAATCCGCCAGGCGGCCTCCTTCCCGAGCAGGCCGCCGTGCCCAAGTGACGCGAGATACGCCGGGTCGAGGGACAGGCCGGCGTGGAGACGCGCGATCAGCAGGTCGAGTGCGCTCCGTCGCGAGAACATCCCGCAGGACGCCACCCCGATGACGGGCCGCCCGCCGAGCTCGGCGATCCAGTAGCTGCTTCCCGGGTGCATCGGCAGACCACGCCGGATCGACGTCGCGCCGGCGGCGAGCAGGCTCTGCCAGGTCACATCGAGTGGATCGACGGATGCGACGCCGACGGCAAGCACGAGGTCGGCCGTCGAGGCTGCGTCGATGAGCGCGTGCCTCACCTGCTCGGGATCGTCCTCGACATAGCGGACCGGTTCGATGGTGCCGCCGAACCATGTGCTGCGCATGCCCAGCGAGCGCTCGAAGCGCGCGCGGGCGTCATCGGTGAGCTGCTGTCGCACGATCGCCGCGATCCGCAGCGGCAGGAACGGCCGGACGCTCAAGATCCCGGCTCCCGATCCCGATCCGGCAGCGACGACCGCCGCGGCGAGCGAAGGTTCGTCGATGGCGAGCGCGGTGATCTTCACGCCGGCCAGGGTTCTCCCTGCATCCACGTGGAGGCCGTCGGGGACGGTGAAGACCGTCACTCCGTCGACGGCGTTGACCGCGGCGAGGGCGCCGACGTCGACGGCGACCATGCCGCGCCAGGCCGCCACCACCCGCACCTGCGACTCGACGGGCGGCCGGGCTGCCGTGCCCGGTCCGGCCACCGCGGCCGCGATGCGAATGGCTGCCGCGTCCTCACCCACATCGCCCTCGTCGAGCCTGAGCAGGTGCAGTGCACCGGGATGGGCGGCGCGGAGCACATCCTCATGTTCCGGGCCGAGCATCGTGCCCTTGGTGAGGACCGGATGCCCGCTGTCGTCGAGGACGTCTCGGCAGAGCACGGCGCCGGCCCATCGCGTCGTCGGGCCATCGACCGTGGTGCCGGAAAGGACCTCCAGCTTCACCCGACCGGCGCGGCAGGGACCGCGGACAACGACCCGGCGTTCCGGCCGCGGCGCACCGCCACGATCTCGGCAAGGATCGCGATGGCGATCTCCTCGGGGGTCGCAGCGCCGAGGTTCAACCCGACCGGGCTGTGGATGCGCGCGATGTCGGCATCGCCGAAGCCCGCTTCGCGAAGCCGGGCAACGCGCTTCGCATGGGTCCCGCGACTGCCGATCGCGCCGATGTAACCGGTGTCGGTACGCAGCAGCGCGGTGAGCGCTGGGTCCTCGAACTTCGGGTCGTGGGCGAGACAGACAGCAGCGTCACGCGGGCCGAGATCGAATCCGGGCAACGCCTCGTCCGGCCAGGCGGTGACCAGGCGGTCGGCATCGGGAATGCGCTCGGCGTTGTTGAACGCGGTTCGTGGGTCGACCACGGACACCGTGAACCCGGCTGCGCGCCCCATCGTCGTCAGGGCGACGGCGATGTGCACCGCGCCGATGACCACGAGTTGCGGCGAGGGGACGATCGGGTCGATGAACACGCGCATTCCGGCGATCTCCTCGACGCCGGGCAGCCCGGAGGCGATTCGCGGACGAGCCGCGGCGACCGCCTCCGCAAGAGTTGCGGCACCCCCGAGGCTGCCGACGAGCCCGCCGTCCGCGGTGGCGGCTGCCCGGTGGCCGGCAGTATCACCGTCCAGAGCGGTGAGCAGAGCAACCGGTCGTGACGTCTCGATCGCGCGCCGGACCTCCTCGATCACGGGATCCGAGCCGTCACCTTCGAGCGTCTCGACAAAGATATCGACCTCGCCGCCGCACGAGAGCCCGACAGCCCAGCCCATCTCGTCGCTGATGCCGTAGTGGAGGAGGCGCGGCGGAGCATCGCCGGCGATTGTCGCCTGCGCCTCGAGGACCACGGCGGATTCGAGGCAGCCGCCGCTCACCGAACCGGCCATGCGGCCATCACGGCTGACGAGCAGACGAGCGCCCATCGGACGCGGCGTCGAACCCGACGTGCCGACGACGGTCGCGATTGCAACCAGCGGGTCGTTCTCGCTCCATTCATTCAGCGTGGGCAACAGGTCTCGCATGTACTGAGTATCCGCTTCCGCGCCCGAATGCCACAAGCCGCCGGCATTGCCGGGCAGTGCACAATTCGTGGAATGCAAATCGAGAATTCCTTCGCCGTCAAGGCGGCGCCTGAGCGTGTGTACGAGTTCCTGCTCGACGTGAACAACGTCGTGCGTTGCGTCCCCGGTGCCGAGCTGTCCGAAGTGGTTGACCCGAACACCTTCAAAGGCAAGGTGCGGATCAAGGTCGGCCCTGTCACGGTGAGCTACAACGGCACGGCTCGCGTCACGTCGCGCGACGCGGACACTCGGACCGCGACGCTCGAGGCTGAAGGACGCGAAACGACCGGCTCCGGAACGGCGCAGGCGACCACCGTCATGGCGGTCGCCGCCGACGGCGACGGCTCGACCGTCACGCTGACAACCGATTTCACCGTCGTGGGGCGCGTGGCGCAGTTCGGCCGCGGGATCATGGAAGACGTCTCACGCCACCTCGTCGGACAGGCTGCCGAGTGCATCCAGTCGACGCTCGAGGCACCGCCGCCATCGGCGTCGCCGGCTGACGATGCTGGATCGACGGCGACGGATGCTGCGTCGACTGCCAACGGATCGAGCGCGACCCCACCGATATCGACGCCGCCAACCCAGGCATCGCAGCCCGCGGCGCTCGACGCCGTGGCGCTGGGGAAGGCCGTCGCGAAGGAACGTCTCAGCCGTCTGAAGGTGCGCCCGCAGACGATCGCGATCGGACTTGCGGGGCTGTTCAGCCTTCTCTTGCTGCGGCGCTTCCGGCGGTCCCGGCGCCGCCGCCGCGAGTCGACCGACTGACGCGACGCGGTAGCTGCGCGAGCAGCTTCCCAAGTGCGTCGAGCGCCACGACGTTGTGCGCGCTCAGGAAATCGTCGCAGTGGGGGAGAGCTGCGGCCATGCCGCGCGTCTCGGGTTGGTATGCGGCGCTACCCAGCAGCGGGTTGAGCCAGATCAGCCGGTAGCAGCTCCGGCGCAGCCGGGCCATCTCGCGTCCGAGTTGCTCGGGATCACCGCGGTCCCACCCATCGCTGATGATGAGCACCACCGCCCCGTGCCCGAGGACCCTGCGCGCATGGTCGCGCTGAAACGCGTGCAGCGCATCCGCGATGCGCGTCCCACCGCCGATGTCGTGCACCTGGCCTGCCACATGGTCGAGCGCCGCATCGATGTCGCCGTGGCGCAGCAAGTGAGTGATTCTGGTCAGGTGTGTCGAAAACGCGAAGGTCTCCACGCGCTCGCGTCTGCCGATTGCGTGGGCGAAGACCAGGAGGGACCGCGAGTATCGATCCATGGAACCGCTGACGTCGCAGAGCACCACAATCGGACGGCGCTTTGTCCTGCTCTTCGCACGCGCGAGGCGTTGCGCGTCACCGCCCTGGCGCGCGGCGGCCCGCATCGTGCGACGCAGCTCAACCGTGCCCCGACGGTCGGCGCGCAGCCGCCGTGTCCGTCGCTCGGCAACGCGCCATGGAGACTGACGCAAGAGGCGGCGCACGGCCGCCAGCTCATCCCAGTTCATCTCGCGGAAGTCGCGCTGACGCAGCAACTCCTCGGCGCTGTATCCGGCGCTGGACGCCGGCGGGCCTTCCACCTCGCGGGCGACACCCGGCGACGAGAGACCAAGCGCGTTCATCCAGGCGAGCGCCTGCTTGGGATCGAGCGCGAGCGGGCGGCTGCGTCCGGGGATCGACCCGGACTTGCCTTCTCCTCCCGGCCGCGAGAAGAAGAGATCGAATGCGGCGTCGAACACCGGTCCTTCCTCACGCCGGGTCACGAACACCGCCCGCAGCGCGTAGCGCACTTCGTCGGGACGTTCCAGATCGACGGCGAGCAGTGCCTCACACGCGTCGCGGACCCGCTCAGGGCTTGTGGTCAACCCGGAGTCGCGAAGCAGACGCGAAAAGAGCGTCACGCTCTCGACGGGCCCCGGAGCGTTGCCGATCACCGGCCCGCTGGAAAGGCGATCGCCTCCTCGCTGCGCTCGAGATCCTCCTGGTGCTTGATTGCCGCACCCATGGTCTCGCGGAGTGCCGCGGGAGTCGCCTCTGTGTGACCGAGGGCTGCGAGCGCCCGCGCCCAGTCGACTGTTTCTGCCACTCCTGGCACTTTGTAGAGGTCGAGTCCGCGCAGCCGCTGCGTGACCTCCGCAACCTGGCGTCCGAGTCGCTCGGACACCTCGGGAGCTCGCACACGCACGATGGCGACCTCACGCTCGAGGTCGGGGTAATCGATCCAGTGGTACAGGCAGCGCCGCTTGAGCGCGTCATGGACTTCCCGCGTGCGATTTCCCGTGAGGATCACGAGCGGCGGATGCTCGGCGCGGATCGTGCCCATCTCCGGAATGCTGATCGCGAAATCCGCGAGGATCTCGAGCAGGAACGCCTCGAACTCCTCGTCGGACCGGTCGATCTCGTCGATGAGCAGGACGGGAGGAACGGGATCGTGGTTGTCGATGGCGTCGAGGAGCGGGCGTCGCAGCAAAAAGTCAGGTCCGAACACATCCTGCTCGGTGCGGACGCGATCCTCGCGCTCGCCGACAAGGCGGATGTGCAGGAGCTGGCGAGCGTAGTTCCACTCGTATGCCGCGTGAGCAAGGTCGATGCCCTCGTAGCACTGCAGCCTGATCAGGCGCGCGCCGAGAGCGGCGGCCAGCGCGCGAGCCGCCTCGGTCTTGCCGACACCCGCCTCGCCTTCGAGGAAGAGCGGCTTGTTGATGCGCATCGCCACGAGGATCGCCGTCGCGAGTCGCCGGTCGCAGAGGTAGTCCTGGGCTCCGAGCATCTCGACGACGGCGTCGACCGACGCTGGGTGTGCGACGCCGGCCGGTGCATTCATAGCTTCAGGGTGACGAGTCCGCGGACCACAGGTCAAGCGCTCGAAGCAGCTACGGTCTGGTCAGACCGAATAAACGTCGATCTCGGTCGCCTTGACCACCGCGAAGACCTCGCCGCCCTCCGCAAGGCGCAGATCCGATGCTGCAGCCGGTGTCACCTCCGCAACCAACGGAAATGGACCGGTGAGGCGGATCCGCCAGCGATCTCCCTCCGGGTCGACGCCGTCGACTGCGCATCGCAGCACGTTGCGCGGACTCCCCTCCGGAGCCGTTCGATACAGCGCGACCGCACGCGGCTGGATGGTTGCCAGCGCCGGACCCTGCACGCCGGTCGCGACCGTGAGCGTGGATCCGTCGCCGAGAGTCAGCGTTTCGCTGGAGACAACGCCACGAAGGAGGTTCAGCCCCACCATGCGCGCGATCCACGCGGACCGCGGCCGATTCGAGACTTCGGCAAACGAGCCGTCCTGGGTGACGTGACCGTCTTCCAGCACGATCACGCGATCGGCCAGCGACGCCGCCTCGAGTGGATCGTGGGTCACGATCAGACGCACGCCGGCGAACGTCGAGAGATGTTCGCGCAGCGCGCGTCGCAACTCGAGCCGCGCCGACGCGTCGACAGCGGCGAGCGGTTCGTCGAGCAGCAATGCCTGCGGATCCGTCACCAGCACACGCGCAAGCGCGGCACGCTGCGATTGGCCACCGCTCAGCTCGGATGGCCGGCTCGACGCGTACTTCATCAGGTCCACTCGCTCGAGCCAGGCATTCGCCTTCGCCTGCGCTGTCCGCCGATCGACACCCCGAGCGCGCAGTCCGAACGCCACGTTGTCGAGCACGCTCAGATGCGGGAAAAGGCCGTGGTCCTGAAACACGAATCCGACCTGCCGAGCCTCTGGTGTGAGCCACGTGTGCGTGCCCGTGTCGTCGAAGACCGAACCGTTGACGTCGATGTGTCCCTCGTCGAGACGCGCAAGCCCCGCCACGATGCGAAGCAGGGTCGTCTTGCCTGCGCCGTTCGGTCCGAGCACGGCAACGGTGATGTTCGATTCGACGGAGACGTCGCAATCGAGGGTGAGCGTTCCCAACGTGGTCCGGACCCTCGCGTTCAGCGTCACCGCAACGCACCGAGCCAGCGGTCGCGCAACACCACCAGCACGAGAATGGATATGGCGAGCAGCAGCAGCGAGAGCGTGATCGCCTCGCCGATCTGCCCTGATCCCTCGAACGAGCTGTACGCGGCGATCGGCAGTGTCTCGGTGGTGCCCGGGAAACTCCCTGCGAACGTGATCGTGGCGCCGAACTCGCCGAGCGCTCTCGCCCAACACAGCGCCGCGCCCGCGGCGATCGAAGGCGCCGCAAGCGGCAACGTGACTTGCCAGAAGCGCCGCCACGGGCGCGCTCCGAGTGTCGCGGCCACCTCCTCGTAATGGTCGTCGCGCGCTCGGAGGCCCGCCTCGACCGTGATGACGAGGAAGGGGAATCCCACGAACGCCTCTGCCATCGCGGCTCCGGCGGTGCTGAACGGCAGCACGATCCCGAACACGTTATGGAGCACGGTGCCGATCGGCGTCGTCGTGCCGAACGCGGTTTGCAGCGCGATGCCGCCGACGACTGGAGGCAACACGAGTGGGAGCGTCACGAGACCGCGGAGGACGCGGCGCCCCGGGATCGCGGTACGCGCCAGCAGATACGCCAGCGGGATCCCGATGACGAGCGAGATCACGACGGCGATCACCGAGCACTCGAGCGACAACCGCAGGGAGGTGAGCACGTCTGTGGAGACGAGCTGCGCCGGCAGCGTGCTCCAGTCGACGTGCGCGAGCAGTCCGATCAGCGGAAGCGCGATGAAGAGGACGGCGACCGCCGCCGGGATGACGAGGCCGATCAGCGGGCGTCGGCTGACGCCCCCCGTCACGACGCCGGCGGTGGCAGGAATCCGGCGGAGAGCAACTCCTCCTGGATGGCGCCGGAAACAGCCGATGTCACGAATGCTTCCGCAGCCGTGAGGTTGGAGCTCGCCTTGAGCGCCGCGATCTCATATGTCCCGATCTTGTTCTGGGCATTCGGAATCGGGACGCCGGTCACCTTGCCGGCAGCGCCGATGACGTCCGTGACGAACACGAGCGCCGCGTTCGCATCGCCCGACTCGAGCTGCTCGAGCACCGAGGCGTCGCTCAGCTGCAGTGAGACAGGCGTGAAGTGGATCGAGTCGGATGCCTCGATGTCCGTCACGTACTCACCAACCGGGACGCTCGGATCACCGATCACCAGCTTGACGCCGGGATTGTTGAGGTCGGCGAGTGACTTGATGCCCAGTGGGTTGCCCGGTGCGACTGCGATCTCGAGCTTGTTCTGGCAGAAGGCCACAGGCGTCTCGACCAATCCCTTGGCCACAAGCTGCGCCATCGTGTCGGTGTTCGCTGTGGCGATGACGTCCGCCGGCGCGCCGTTCAGCAGTTGGGTGACAAGGTCCTGCGACCCGGCGAACGAATACGTCCCCTTGAATCCCGGACTGTCGACCTCGAGGCCCTTCTCGGCGGTGTTGAATGCGTTGGTCAGCGACGATGCTGCAAAGACTGTCAGGTTGCCGCTCAGCGGGTTCGGGGTCGACGGAGGATTTGTCACCGTCACGCTCGCCTGCCCGCACGCGGCGAGCACCAGAGCAGCGCTTGCTGTGACCAAGACCGGGCGAAGGCGAATGTCCATAACTTCCTCAGGTGCCTTTACTGGGGTGGCGGCAATTCGATAACGACGTTCGTGGCTTTCACGGAGGCGACGGCAAGCATCCCGGGCTCCAATCCAAGCTCAGCCACCGCCTCACTGCTGATCAATGAACTGATCCGGAACGGCCCCGCCTGGAGCTTGACGTGGGCCATCACACCGTCCGTATTCACGTCCGTGACGAGTCCGAGGAAGTGATTCCGCGCGGATTCCGTGACCGGCATCGTGGGGTGGTTGCTTGCAAGCTCAACCGCAAAGCGCGCAAGCGCCGCGCCGTCGATGAGCCGATGCCCTCCGTCGGTGCGCATCGTCTGGATGCGGCCCGCGTCTGCCCAACGACGAACGGTGTCGACGCTCACACCGAGCAGTTCTGCGGCCTGGCCCATCTTGTATGTCGGCACGGGCCGCGACCTTAGCGCAAAAGCGGCCTTCTCTTCAACTCGGCCTTGCGATTGCTATACGTGGGAGCGGAACTACTACTCGTTTGCGACTGTGGTGACTGCGTGCACCACGTCACTGACAAAGAGCGGCGCCGGGTAGACGACACGGAGATACCCCTGCGGGTCGATGACATCGAGGTAGTTCGTCTTGGGGGGTTCGAGCGGCTCGCCCCATTTCAGCCAGGTGATCTCAAGGGATGCGTCGGGTCCGAGCAGCCAGTGCCATCCGGGATCCCACTGCGCTGTGAGGTTCGTCTTGATGAAGGTCGCGACATTGGCCGCGGTGCGATCCGGCATGACGCTGACGATGAGCAGGACGGGTTTGACCGTTTTGGGCAACGCCTGCTCCACGGCCACGATGTCGCGGCCGAGGATCGGACAGAGGTTGACGCAGAGGGGATCCATGAATGCCAGCAGGACGACATGGCCTTTCTCATCGGCGAGCGAGATCTGCTGGCCGTTCTGATCGACCAGCCCGGTGAGCGGCGGCGTGGTCTGCCGGGTGAGCGGCGCGCCGATGACGTTGGTGGAGGGGGAGATGTCGACCTGGGCGGCCGCCGCGGTGGTATGCGGTCGCATCGCCAGCGACATGAATACGCCGATGGCCACGCTCGCGGCGAGCGCGACGATGACCAGCAGAGCCTGTCCGCGCTTGGATCGCGTAAACCCTCCGAGGCGTTTCGGGGACTCCATCCGCAAACCTCGCTGACAATAACGGCCGCTGAAACTCCGCCCGCCCAAGCCGCCGATCAGCTACGGCGCCGCGGCAATTATGGCGCGCACGAACGCCAGTTGTGACCTTGACGTTCCGCCACGTATGCTCGGCGCGTGATACCGAGGCGGCAGGCGAGGTTCGCCGCGTCAGGCGGAGTCCTCCTGGCGTTCGTCGGCGTGTTCATCGGACACACGCTCGAATACCTTCGCGTCTGGGGGACGGCCGGCGTGGTGGCATCGATGACGAACCCCGTGCACGCTTACATGCTCCCGGTGGCGGCAGTACTGTTGGTGCTCAGCGCCGTTTTCGCCCTTCGGCTGGCGCGTGCGTGGAACGCTCTTAACGAGCGCCTGGACCGTGCCGCGAACGGGATGCGCCGCGTCTGGCGAGGGCGCAGCGATCACGTGTCCATCGCGCTGGAGCGTCATTCGACACCGGGCACCCGGCTCATGGCCATCTGGCTGCCGCTGGCGGCGGCGCAGATGGTGTTGTATCTCGTGCAGGAGAACGTCGAGGCGTTCGCGAGCTCTCGGCCTGCCCCCGGCCTCGGCGCCCTCACGGGAATCCACTGGGCGGCGCCTTTCGTCCACCTCTACGTGGCGCTCGTGCTCGCATGCGTGGTTCGCATCTACCAGGTGGTGCTCCACCGGCGTGAGGTTGTGGTCGAGCGCGCTGAGGCCCTCCTCCGCGCCCTGGTCCGGCGGCTACGGACCATCGCTCCAGAACTTCTTCCCCCCATCGTCCGCGCCGTCTCGCCGCACGAACGCGCCGGACGCCAGCTCTGGCGAAGGCCACCACCGCTCCTCCTCGACTTCTGACCGGCGTCCGTGAGCTTCGGCTCACCTTCGATCGTTCATGAACTGAGGAGATTTCAGGTGGCGAAAATCAGCCTTCGCGTGTCCGCGGTCGTCGCGGGCTTGCTTATCGCTCTTGCGACGTCGGTGGCCGTCGCTTCAGCGCACTACGTCTTCACTGCTGGCAAGTACCGGATTGCGATCGGGTGGCAAAACGAGCCTGCGTTTGGCACCGACACCTTTGTTGGCGAGCAGAACGCGATCCAGGTATTCGTCGACATCGCATCGGCGGACGACCCCAAAGGAACGCCGGTGAGCACTCTCAACCAGGACTGCAGCCATCCCGACTTCCAGGTCACTGTGACGGTGGGATCGACGACGAGCAGCCCTTTCTGCCCGGCTCCAGCGTATGACCCGGACACCGGCAACGGCCGACTCGACGAATACGACTACGCGTTGATTCCGACGGTCGTCGGGAACTACACCTTCCACATCTTCGGCACGATCAACGGCACGTCCATCGACCAGACGGTTACCTCGGGTCCGACGACGTTCGACTCGATCGCCGACGCCAGTTCCGTCGAGTTCCCGGTGGCGGTGCCTGCGACCGCTGCTCTCTCAACCAAGGTTGACGCCGTGAATCAGCGCGCCTCGAGCGCTCTCGCAACCGCGCAGTCTGCTGCTACCAGTGCAAGCGGCGCCAAGACCAGCGCGTCGAGCGCCAATACGCTCGCAATCATCGCGATCGTCGTCGCCGTGCTCCTGAGCGCGCTCAATCTCGCCATCGGGTTGCGTCGTCGGAGCACGTAGATCATGCGCGCGCGTCACGCGTTGGCTTCCGGCGTGATGGTTGCGGTCGGGGCAGCCCTCGGGCTGCCATTGACCGTGGCCGCGCACGCGTTACCTCAGAGTGCGATCCCGGCCGAAGGCTCCGAGGTGCAGACCGCCCCCAAGATCGTCGAGATCACCTTTGGAGAACCGCCCGACCCGAAGCTGTCCAGCATCACCGTCGTCAATAGCTCCGGAGCAAGCGTGGATGCCGGCCCGACCATGCCCGTCCCCGGCAAGCCACTCGAGCTCGAGGTGCCACTGAAGCCCATCGGCAACGGGGTGTACACGGTCACCTGGAAAACGGTGTCCGAGACTGATGGGCACCTCGCCACCGGCGCCTACGCGTTCGGCGTCGGTGAGTCGGCGGCGAGCGCCAACGCGCACGCTGCGAAAGCAGTCGTCTCGCCACCGCCCTCGGTCCTTGCCGTCGCCGCGCGCTGGCTGTTCTTCATTGGCGTGATGGGGATCGTGGGCGTTGCTTCAACGTGCCTTGTCGCCTTGCGTGACCGGCCGAAATTCACGAGCCGCATGCTCGCCGGCGCTTGGGTCATCGGTACCCTTGGCGTTGCTGGCATCATTGAAGCGGAGCGCGAGGCGGCCAATATCAGCCTGAGTGCGCTCCTTGCCACATCGCTCGGCACAACAGCGATCGAGCGAATCGTGGCGATCGTCGTGACCGGGCTTGCGATCGCCGTCGCCTGGCGCCTCCCCGCCGGTATGGGAAAGGCGGGAGTTGCCGTCGCCGGAATCGGCGCGGCGGCTTCGATGTGGGTCGATGTCGCTTCGAGCCATGCCGGGGCGCAAGCGCCGATCGTGGCCAACCTTCTCATTCAGTGGATTCATATCGTCGCGAGCGCCGTGTGGATCGGGGGACTGTTGATGCTGATCCTTGCCCTGCGCGGGGAACCCTCCGAGTCGAAAGGCGCGGCGGTCCG